>NZ_JAFLVR010000013.1 GCF_017315985.1 Candidatus Enterococcus murrayae
TATAGTTTGTCTCTATTTTTTTTAAAGTCCGAATGACATGAAGTAGGCAACTACTACTGCCAAGGGACCTGTAATCACACGTGAAAACAGAATCGCCGGTACCCCAGTTGAAATTGTTTCAGGGTCCGCCTCTCCTAAGGTCATCCCAACTGGAGCAAAATCACAGCCTACCTGAGAATTAATGGCAAATAATGCAGGCAGCGCATAATGTGCTGGGATGGTTCCGTTTGCAATTTCTGTTCCGATCAATAGACCGATAACCGAAGCAATAACCGCTCCCGGCGCTAATAATGGAGACAAGAAAGGCAAACTAGTGATCAAGCCTAACACAACCAGTCCAATCAGACTGCCCGCCAACGGAGACAAGACCTTCGCGATCAAATCGCCGATTCCGGTATAATTTATTATTCCGATCAATGTAGCAACAAATGCCATAAACGGGAGAATGTTCGTCATCACTGTTTCAATCGTTTCTCTTCCCGCTTGGTACATAATATTAATGAAGTTACCGGCTGCCCGACCAATTTTATCGATAAAGCCGATGAAGCCTCGTTTTCCATTTGGTGCAGGATCTGGTTTGGTGCTCTCGGTTGGTTTTTCTTCTACTATTGAAGCCTTAGGTTCTGGTTGGATTTCCTCTGCCGCGATCTCATCGGCAGCCTTGCCTGTGACCAATTCAAGATCGTTGATCGTTGTTCCTGAAACAAAGATGTCCTCTGTCATAAATTTGGATAACGGTCCAGAAGGTGCCTGAAGCTTTACATTGACCGTCGGAATATTCATTCGCGGATAGGTGCCGCAGCGAGCGGTCCCGCCGCAATCGATTACAGCAGCCAGTGTTTCTTCCTTTTCAACCGGATTTTTGAACGCATCCACAGCTTTCGTTCCCGTTAATTCAGCAATTTTCTCAGCCACCGGATGAATGCCGCCGCCGGTCACACTGATGACATATTGCTTTTTATGATCTGGAACAAGTGTTAATGGGCCGCCCCATCCGCCTTTTCCTTTATGAACAATCACTTTTTTACTCATTTTTTTCCCTCCGCCTTCACTCTAAGCATTCACTGCTTTTTTCTTGTCTCGACTGGATAAAACAGCTGCAATTCGTTCGGTGATAACTCCGCGAATAAGAATCACGACAAAACCGGCCATTAGATATCTCAGCGCCAGCTCGCTTTGGTTCCCGACCTTAGCAAAGCCTTGGGCAACACCTAAATAAACAAAAAGTTCTGCAGCATTCGCATGAGGAAACAGACCAACAATTGGGTGAACCATCGATACGGTTGCATCGTAATAAGCAGCTTTATGCTCCTCCTTTAAAAATCGGCCGAATGTGTAACACATTGGGTTTGTTAGGAAAAAACAAGCTAAAAACGGAATCAGTGTATAGCGTAAAACGAAAAACTTCGTGCACATTTGCATGAACCCAAACACTCTTTCCTCGCCAATGATTTTAATCAAAGCGTTTACAAAAAGAATCAATGTGATCAGCAATGGAATGATCCCTGTTAGAAAGCCGACAAAGGTCTCAGCCCCTGCTTGAAACATCCCAATAAAACCGTCTGATAATTTAACTAAAAAATCCATAACCTTCCTCCTCTTGTAGAATTTGCTACGCGCGCGCGATTCCATACCATATGACACAACTCGTGTCACTTGGTATGTTCGAGTTCATAATAGCAGGTGACACAATTTATGTCAATTGGGATTTTTAACTTTTTTTTTTAGGGTTTTTAGTATAAGATGAAGAAGAGTCTTTTACAGCATTCTTCAATAGGAGGTTTTGACATGAATAAATCTGAAGAGAGAAACCTGATCAAGGTGGCTACTCTCTATTACAAAGAAGGATTGACCCAAGTACAAATATCCAAAAAACTCGGGGTTTCCAGATCCCTGATCTCGAAATGGCTGGTTGCCGCGAGAAACCAAGGCTTCATTGAATTTTTCTTTAATAGTGAAGAGGTCTACTCAGTTGAGCTAGAGAACAAGCTTGAGGAAAAATTTGGTCTTAAATCAGCGACAGTCATTGATACGAATAATCTCTCCACCTCAGAAATTGAGAAGGTCTTGGGGCAAACTGCCGCTTTGGCAATCAAAGGAAAAATTGAAAATGTCCAATCAATCGGACTCTCTTGGGGGAAATCGATCAAAGCATTGGTCACCCAGTTTCCGTTTGAATCGTATTCTGACAAGGTCTTTATTCCTCTTATTGGCGGGATGGGAATAAATAATTTTGATATTCACTCCAATCAGCTTTGCTACGAGTTCGCAAGAAAGACGAGAAGCTCATCAAAATATTTATATACCCCTGCACTAGTCAGCAACCCTACCATACGTGCTGAGTTTGAAAACAATGAATACATTCGTGAGATTCTTGAGGAGGCAAAGCAGGTGGATCTGGCAATTGTCAGTATCTCCTCCCCTTATCACATTAATACCATGCAGGAAATTGGGTACCTTTCAGAGTCTGACATCAAGGAATTGCATGATCTGCAGGTCGTTGGCGATATGAACTCCCGATTTTTCGATAAAAACGGCGTCGAGGTCGATCATGTCACAAATACGAATGTTATCGGCATCGGAATTGAAGACCTTAAGAAAATTCCGCAGGTCGTGGCTTTGGCGTATCACGAGGATAAGTGGTCAGGTGTCTATTATTCCTGCAAAAATCAGCTGATCACTGACCTGATCACCACGGATGTCATTGCGAAACAAATCCTAAAAGCCGAATTATAAGTCAGCTGCAAAAAAAATGGACCGATCACGTTCTTTTGTGATCGGTCCATTTCTCTTTTTTAAAAAGTTTTCAATCATTTAAAAGTTTTTTAGGTGTCTTTAACATTCTAAGGGCATTTAAAATCACTACGATCGTGCTGCCTTCATGGAGAATGACACCGATGGTAATATCCATCTTCCCTAAAAAGTTCAAGGTAACCAAGAATAGGACGACAAACATGGAGAATGCGATGTTCTGCCACGTCACCTTATCCATCTTTTTGCTGAGCTTGTGGGCATAGACTAATTTGGACAAATCATTTTTCATCAATACCAAATCAGCCACATCCATCGCCACGTCTGTTCCATCTCCCATCGCTATACCGACATCAGCGGTAACCAGCGCAGGTGCATCATTGATTCCGTCTCCCAGCATCCCTGTTGATCCGTATTTCCTTTGCTGTTCTTGAACGATCGCGGCCTTGTCCTCCGGCATCACGTTTGCTGCAACCTCATCGACACCAATCTGTTTCCCTACTGCCTCGCCAGTAAGCTTCCCATCTCCGGTGATCATCGTCGTATGAAGCCCGGCTTCTTTGAAATAGCGGATGGCATCTTTTGCGTAGCAATTGGGCACATCCATTAAAGCAATCAAGCCGATAACCGTTTCATTTTTCCCAATAAATACAACGGTCTTTCCTTCCGAAGAAAGCTGTCTTTCCTTTTCTTTATAAACAAACGAGACCTTTTCAAACGAGGTCGGTTTGCCAATGCGATAATGCTCGCCCTGATAGATCGTTGACAAACCGCGGCCGACTTCATTTTCCACCTCCAACTCGAGTTCGTTTTTAACGGTGAATTTATTGATGATCGCCGCAGCTAATGGATGATTCGTTTGCTTCTCCATCGCCACAATCAGATCAATCAACGCGTCTTGATCCAGCGCCTGCTCGAAAGAATAATCTGTGACTTGCGGTTTGCCGTTTGTCAATGTACCCGTTTTATCAAAGGAGATTGCCTTTAAGCCCTGTAATGTTGATAAATAGGCGCCGCCCTTCACCAATACTCCCTTTTTAGACAAATTAGAGATCGTCGCCAATGTCGTCGGTACCGCACTGGCCGCTAACGCACAGGGCGAAACAGAAATTAAGTACACCATACTGCGATACAGACTCAATTCCCAGCTCCAGCCGAAAATATAAGGACCTGCCAAAAGAACAAAGGGAAACAGCACCAAGACAACCGTGACATATTTAGGTTCTACTCGTTGAATCAACGTCGCTGTCTTCGTCAAGCTCTTCTGCGACTGATTGACCAGCTGCAGGATTTTGGAAAAGACCGTCTCTGAGCTGTCCTTTGTGACCTCCATCGTGAAGGTTCCCGCACCATTGATTGTGCTGCCGTAAACTTCATCACCGACCGTTTTTTCTTTCGGAATACTCTCTCCATTGATAGAAGATTCATCGATCGCAGTCGTTCCTGTTCGGACAATCCCATCTGTGGGTACTTGATCGCCATTCAAAACCTGCAGAATATCGCCGATCTTTACCTTTTCAACAGGAACAACCTCTGTGCTGCCATCAGAAGAAAGCACTCTGGCTTCCGTTGGGTTCATGTTTAGCAAATTCGTTATTTCTCGTTTGCTCTTGCCATCAACATAGGCCTCCAAAAAATGAGCCGCTGCAAAAATGACAATCAGCATCGCCGCCTCTTCATAATTCCCAATCGCGATCGCGCCAGCCGCCGCCAACGCCATCAAAAAGTGGACATTCGGTTGAAATTTTCTGGCACTGATGGAATCCTTGAAGGTATCCCCTAAGCCCTCAAGAATGATATGATAGCCCGCGGTAACAACCGCGATAATAAAGGCCGCATTTGAATAAAGCTCATTGCTCCCTTCTAAAATATAGCCGCCAATAAAAGCCGCAATACCAACAAAAAACATAAAAATCGTAAAACCTCCGCCATGACTGTGATCATGATCGTGACTATGATGATCGTGGTCGTGGTTGTGCCCTGTCTCGTGATCGTGGATGTTCACGTTCGCTTTTTCCATAGTTAACTCCTCTTTTCGCATGACAATATTTACATATGTGCATGTGATCATATGTTTTATTTAATTATATATGAATGGTCGTTCATTTGTCAAGAGGATAATTCACTTTTTCGCTCGGGGAGTCTAGCAGGAAAAATCAAATCAAAAAAACCAAGATCTCGCAGATAGCAGACCTTGGTTTCAATTAACACTTATCTCTCTATATATTGAAGAGTATTTTTTAATCCATTTCGACTTTCACACAGAGGATTTCCTATTTTCTTTTGAAAATGATTTATTGGGTGAAAAGCCGTAACCATAATTAAAGACCAGCATCGTCAAAACGTATAACACAAAAGGAATCACAAAAGTTGCCACGATGATCCCGGTTGACGCACTCCCCACCTGCTCCTGATTCGCTACATAGCCAGTGTAGGATAGAATAAAGCCAGGGATCGCACCTCCTACTGCCATTGCAAATTTCATAATGAGAGAGTTTAGTGATGCGATTAATGCGGCTGGTTCAAAGCCCAATTTTTTTCGTATGATATCGACATTATCTGCTGAAATACTGTATTGCAGCGTGTTCGTAAAGCCTAATCCAGACTGTACCAGCACATAGCCGATCAAAAAGACCAGTCGCGAACTCTTAAAGCCGATCAAAAGCAGCATTGCCCCGCTGATTAGTACCAGTGCAGCCGTGTATAGCTTTATCTTGCCAATTTTTTTAGACAAACTTGGTACGATCACACCCGCTCCTAATGCGCCGAATAATCCCAAAAAGCTAGCCAAGCTGAGCAATCGAGTATCCTTAATAATGTAGCTTAAATAATACAGCAGCGAACCATTAAAAATATTGGTAGCCGCAGTGATAAACAGCATACTGATAAAAAGTGTCGCTACTTCTCTGACCTTCAGAATCTTTACCGCGTCTTTAATTGAGTAATTCTTCTTCTCTTTAGTGTGATCGATCTCCTCGATCACACGCTCCTTAAGCGTCAAAGTCCCAATGATCGTAAAAAAAGCGACTACAATCACTGTTCCGATAATCAGCAGCAGATAGCCAGAGACTTGATTACTGTAGCTGGCAAGAATCAAAGGCGCAGCGATGTTTAATAACGTTGGCCCAACAGTGTAGGAAACCCCTTTTATCGAAGACAAAACATTTCGCTCAGATTCGCGACCCGTTAATACAGGGATTAAGCTGTTCAACGGAATGTCCATCAGATCAAAGGTGATTCCCAAAAGAATGTATGAGACACTGATCGCCAGAATCTTCTGGCCTGAAAACATCAGTGGCGAAAACCAAACTAGCAGATAATTGATACAGCAGATGATCGTCCCTAAAACTAAGATCGGCTTGTATTTTCCAAATCTTGTTTTGGGAAAACGGTCGATCAAGAAGCCCAGCAACGGATCGCTTACTCCATCTAACAGCCGAGAAATTAAAAACAACGTACCAACTACTGCGGGACTAATTCCAACAACATCTGTATAAAAGATCAACAGATAGGTATTCAATAACGTCATGATCGGAATGTTTCCAAGATTCGTTAAAGCAAAACCAATTTTTTCAATCAACCTAATCTTTGTATTTTCCAATGCTCCGCCCTCCTTATGCCGCTTTTCAGGCTAGCTTAAATTTTCTGCCAGCTCATTTGCTAATTCAAAAGTGTATTCTTGGTTTGCTGCTAACTCGAACGCTTCCCCATTCAGTTTAAGGGTACCGCCCTCTTTTGTTGAACGAACAATCAGCTGATCCTTATTCTTTTTGAGTGTGACAGAACCATTTTTAACCGGGAAGGTGCTTTCCAGTTCGGAGAAGCACGCCAATTGCGGTTCAATTAGAAACGTGGCATAGCCAGGAGAAGTTGGGCTGATACCGGCGAAATATCTTCCAATCAAATAAATCGGACTAGCACCCCAAGCATGACATAGGCTTTTGCCAAAAGGATCGCCATACATCTCATACACATCATTGCCGGTCTCTTCAGGAATGTATTCCTCCCAGAAAGTCACCGCGTTTTGTTCGACCATGCCGCCCCAGTAATCACAAATGATTTGATAAACGGTCTGGGTCTGTCCTAATTTACACAATGCATCTTGCTCATAATATTTGAAGTATGGTGTTGTGATTTGAGTAATCTCATCATTCAATAGTACATTCTTCAGAATTTTGTCTGCTTTCGTTTCGTCGACAAAATCGAACAGCACAGCAAAAATGTTGGCGTGTCTGGTTACATGTCTGTTGCCTGATTGATAAGAATCAATGAAGGCGCCCTTTTCCTCATCCCAGAAATAAGTCATCAGATTTTTTTCCAGTACAGTATATTTTTGGCTATATTCAGCAGTATTTTCCCCTACGATCGATCCGCAAACGATCATCGCGTTATAAGCCTTAAGTAATAAGACCTGCTCAGCCGCTAAGGTACCATCTTTGTCCATTTCAGACCAGTCAATAAAGATCCAGTCCTTTTCTCTTCCATAAATAAAGCCAAGCTCATCTGTTTGAGCCATCAAATAATCCATCAAGCTCTTCATTTTCGGATAGATTTGTTTCAAAAATTCAACATTGCCAGACATCATATAATGATTTTCTACTGCGATGATCCATAAGATAGAGTAATCAACGATCGTATTCATGTGCTGCTTGATCTCATTTTGACCTCGAAGTGCCAACATAGTTCTCGTATTGATATCCTCATCAAAGAACAAATACTGATTGATGAAATAGCTTTGATACGCATCTCCTGACCAAATCCAGCGATCTCGCTTGATTCCATCAAGGAAGAACAGCCCGCTGCACAAGGTGAAGGTCTCAACAGAGATATCCCAAATTTTGTTCATCAGCGCATTATCCGAATGGAATGAGGCTTGATTCTCCAATGGGATAAACTCATGGATCGCATCGATTTCCACCTGCTCTGGTGTGAGTTCAGGAATGAATAAATAGCGAAACGCACGTTTTCTAGGAACTGTATCCGCCACCGCATTTTCCTCTTTGTAATAGCACATTTCAATGTCCAGCGCTTCCGCATCCGATTCCCCGTAGCAAATCGTCACAGGCTTAGCCGTATTCAATTTCTTGATGGCGATCGTTCCAAAAATCGCGCGCCCATAATCAATCAATACGCCACCCTGACATTCCGCTACTGACACAGCCTGAACCGTCTCGGTCGCGAAGTAAACCTTGTTAGGATCACGATCCTGCGTTAAATATAAAGCACTCCAACCTGCTGGCAGCTCCTCGATAAAATTACTTGCTGCCCAGCCGATATCACTTTTAATGACTTCGCCTTCAATATACATTGCCGGCAGTCCCTCTGTGTTACCGACGAATACGCGAACCTTATTTTTACCTGACGCACAATGAATTTTCTCGCCAAAGGGATATTTTTTTCCATTTACTTCAGCGTATCCAATACCAACTGCGTGAACAACAAAGCTGGTCTCATCCGCCAGATCATAATACCGTTTGAATTTAACATTTTTATGACAGTCATCCATGTTCCAATAAGCCGGCCAATCATAGCTGCGTTCTTCTCTTGAAAAATTCTGCAGCAAGCCCTGTCTTATCTCAAAATCGCCTGGATACCAAAGCCATCTTGTTTGATCTTCTTTTATCATCGATTTCCCCACCTATACATTATCCGTATTGAGCTCGTTGTCATCGACTGGCTCATACTGTGTTGTTTTATTTTTCTTTTGCAGCCGCATCATGATGATTCCGGCAAAGGTCGCACACAAAACAATTCCGGCAAACCCGTACATAGAAGTTTGAATTTTTCCGGGAGCCACTAAAAAGGGTGTAACAAAGGCGAACAATCCGCAGCATACCCGAGAAAAGCCGTTGATGAATCCTTGAATGGATGCTCGCACTTCCGCTGGGAACGATTCCTGCGTCCAAACCTTATAGATCGCTTCTCCCGCCATCGGATTCCCAAAATTGTAAAAGCCAATCGTGATCGCCAGCATAATAAATCCTGTTCCGCCACCAATGATGGCCATGCCCAGCATTGCCATAAATTGAACAAAGGCACCGACAAAGAACGCTTTGTTTCGATATTTTCCACCTGAAACTGACGCAAATAAAATCGTTGTTACTAGTGAAACAATATTCAGCACGATTCCCAAACCAGTCGCTTGAGACTGAGACGCCCCTGCATTTGTAAGGGCATAGGTTTGAAATTGCCCCCATGTATTGGCCAGCAGGTTCCAGCAAACATAGAAAATGAGAATCGCTAGGAAATAGCCTAAGAATTTGTTTTTATTTTCTCCAAACAGTACGGACTTAATGGAGACCTCTTGTTTTCCAACCGTTTCTGCCTTGATTTGCTGCTGACGCTTGACGCCTTCTTCATGAAAATGCTTGAATTTTTTAGAAAGAGTGCGCCAAATCCAAGTAAACAAAGAGAATGTAAGCAAAATGGCAAATACGATCCGCGCACCTAAGACGCCGCTGACTCCAGATAGCAAAAAGGAACAAATATACGAAATGAAAATCCCTACCTGCCAAAAAATCTGAGTTGACGATACCAGCTCCGCTGATGTTTTTTCATCGGGTGCGTCGTGGGAGACAACCGTCAGGCTGATCGGCAAATCCGCTCCAGAAGCAACGCCCATCACTAATACTCCGGCCAATAACATCCCAAAGCTTCCTGAAAAGACACAAATAGCAGAACCAATGGCATAAAATAAATTAATCCAGTTAAATGATTTGAATAAGCCGAACAAGCTGGTGATTTTCCCAGCAAATAATGAACCAAAGGCAATAGCGAATGTTAAGCCCCCTGAAATAAAACCAACCTGCGCCGTTGTCAGGTCCAATCCTCTTTGCCACACCGGAATTGTCGCGGAAAGTCCAACGATACATCCTGATCCCAGCATTGATCCAATCCCGGCAGCCGTTGCCAATGGGCTATATTCCTTGACCAAAGACTTCTTTTTAGTATTACTCTCCATTTTTTTAAAACTCCTTTCTTCTTGCAACCATATATTAACCGCTTTCATATCCTTGCTTCAATTTCAAATACTAAGAAGGTTTATAGCCAATTTACAGGTCATATGCTATTTTAGTAATAAAGAAATCACGGTCGATATAAAATGAGCGGAAAAGGAGGAGAGAAAAAAATGAAGGAATTGCTAAAGCAGCTGCATGCAGTCACTGCCCTTGAGGATTTACAAAAGAAGACCGGAAAAAATATTAATACGATGAATCTGAATTACAACAGCTCGATTGTTCCTGAGATTCCTAAGGTCGATTTTTTTAAGTATGGAAATATCTCTCTGAACAAGCATTCAAGATTTTCGTATACTCCCGCCCATACTCACAGTTTTATCGAAATAAACTATGTGCTAAACGGCAGCTGTACCCAGCGGTTAAACGGTGAAAAGTTTCAATTGGAAAAGGAGCAATTGGTTATTTTGGATCAGAAAGTGATTCAACAAATCGATTACGTGGATTCAGAGGACATCATTATCAATATCCTGTTAGAGAATGAGTCGATTCAAAATCGTATATTGCCCAACCTTTCTCCTTCCAGCAATTTAATAACAGATTTTTTCTTTCAAGCCGCGAATGGACAGCACGAGCATGGCAACTATATTATTTTAGACACAGCAGGAAATCCGCTCGCTAATAAAATGATAGAATCGTTACTATTAGCCGCTTTCAATCGCAGAAATTCAGAAAAGGAACTGCTCATAAATCTACTGTATTGTGCGTTAATGGTAGAAATCTCTCATTTACCCGTAATAAGCACAAACAAAAAAATAACTACGAATGACCCGCTTATTCAAATCCTTAAATATATTAACGACAACTACACAGACGTTTCACTAAAATCACTAGGACAGACATTCGGCTACAATAAAAACTACCTAAGCAATCTGCTCAAGGACAAAACCGGCAGCAGCTTTCAAGAATTGATCGATCAAAAGCGGTTATCCGAAGCGAAACGACTCATGAGTGAGACCGACGAAAGCTTGAGTACGATTGCGATGAAAATCGGCTATAAAAGTGTCCCCTCCATATTCAAGCTTTTCCAAAAGGAAACCGGTCAAACACCGAATTTCTTCAGACATAATAAAACGGAATGATTCGAAAGTTTTTTGGAAAAATACTTTACAAAATGAAAGTCAAACGCCCCTATTACCTTCCATTATGAAAGTAATAAGAGCGTTTGCCTTTTTTATTTCTATTCACCTGTTCAATCCTGTATTATCCTAATGAAGAAATTGCCTGCTTCGCCCAATCGGAATCCTTCAGTATCGCACGCCCCACTCCGATCATATCCGCCTTTTCCTCCCGTAAAAGCCGTTCCGCGACAACGCCATCCACAATCCCGCCAGTTAATAAAACCGGAATTCTGACATTATGTTTAATTGACTCCGTTAAATCACTGAAATATCCCTGTTCCTTGGTATAGGGATTCGTATAGAAGCTAAAGCCGCCAGAAATATCCAGCAAACAAACACCGGCTTCTTCGAATTTCTTCGCTGCTGCCACACTGTCCTCAATCGTCGTTCCACCCGCCAAATGATCGCTCGCTCCTAAGCGTATAGCAACCGGATAATCCTCTCCTACAATTTCGCGAATCGCTTGCAGGATATCTAAATGCAGCCGGATTCTTCCATCGATCGAATGTCCATGATAGCGATCTTCCCGCCTATTGGTTAGCGGAGAATAAAACTGGTTCAGTAAATAACCGTGAGCGGAGTGAAGCTCCACGCCATCAAATCCAGCCCTCTTTGCTCTCAAGGCTGCCGCCGCAAAATCAGCGATGAGCTTCTGGATATCCTCTTCTGTCATCTCAGTAGGGATCGTTTTACTTCTGGCGGTTTCAGGCAGCTCGACTGCGCTGGCACTTAGCGGCTCATAACCAGTGATTTCCTTTTTTGCTAAGCCTCCTGCATGAGCAAGCTGGGCAAAAGTCTTTGAGCCATTTTGATGAATCGTCTCAACCAATTTCTCCAAGCCGGCAATATCGCTGTCCTTAGCAATTGATACTTGCCCTTTACTAGCCTTGCCTGCGGGGCTGACATAACTATGCTCGGTAATAATCAGACCAATGTGACCGCCCCGCGATTTTTCAGCATAATACTCACAAAGCTCACGTGTAACCTCGCCATTTTCTTGGGACTTCGCCGTAGCCATCGGCGGCATAACTAATCGATTCACAATCTCTAAACGTCCAATCTGGATCGGCGAATTCAATAAGCTCATGGCAAACCCTCCTTCGTTTTCTTTATGCTCTCAGTTTATCAGGTTGGCAATGATTTGATAAGGCGGTTCATTTGCTTTGATTGCTAATGATGAAATAAAAAAATGGGCATATATTTCTTTTGCGATATTTTTATTTTATATGTACATGGACAAAGACCCCCTAATTCCACCACTTTTGATGGAGCTAGGGGCTTAGGCAGCTAATCCTTTGTCAGCTCTCTCATAAAAAATACAGTATCGACGTCCATTAAATGATAGTCCTTCGGCATTTCAGTCTTAGCAATCAATTCAAAGCCGTTCTTTTTATAGAATTTTTGTGCTGCTTTTAACACATCCACCGTTCCTAGATAGATTCGCTCATAGCCTTGATCCTCACAATACGAGATCAACGTGTTCAGCAGTTTCTTTCCCACCTGCTTTTCACCGCGGAACTCTTTTGCTGCGAACATTTTTTTGATGGCGCCGCAATGATTTTCCAGCTTCACTAACGCGATACTTCCAACCACGTGGCCATTGGAAAGCGCGACCCAGAAATTCCCGCCGGTATCGATATACTCCTCTTTGATTCTCAAAAGATCCGGCTGATCCTCAATGCTGATATCAATGTTAAATTCCTCTCTTTGGATGGGGAGGATCAAATCAACGACCTCTTGGGTATATTTTTCTTCAAATGGGACAATCGTTACTTCTGCCAATTTTATCGACTCCTTTAACTAGTTTTTCTGTTCCTCTGGAGCAACCTTACCTAATATTCGTTCAATCGTCTTCATAGCAGTGACCAACTCCTGATAATTCTGGGTATCCAAGGGTTCCAGCAATTCCAAAACCTTTTTATCTGATTCGGCCTCGACGTATTTGTTCAATTCCAGCCCTTTTTCCGTCAGAAAAAGCTGCAAACTCCGGCTGTCCTCGGGATTTTTCTCCTTAAAAATATAGTCATTTCGCTCCAGCTTGCTTAATATCCGGCTCAGGTAGCTCTTTTTAATATTTAAACGTTTTGTCAATTCGTTTGCCGTAATACTCGGATGGCGACCAATCTCACCCAATATCCGCATCTCGCTCATGGAATAATCCAAATCAAAAACCGTTTGATCAAAAACTCCTAGAATTCTTGTGTAATATCGGTTAAAGCTTCTAATATCACGGGTATCCACCAGCTATCACATCCTTTCGCTAAATAGTTTACTTTATCAACTAAGTTGAGTATAAAATATTTAGTTTACTTTATCAACTATTTTGATCGATGAAAATACGCTTTTTCTTAAAAATTACAGGGATAAAAGAAAAAAGACTTGTAGAAAGTACGAGAATGATTTATCCTATCCAAGAATCATGCAACATTAGGAGGAGATCATGGTGATATATTCATCTTGTATCGTACGCTCAAAGAACAATCCAGTTACCTATTAAACGATTAGTTCTTTGACGGAAATAAATTTTCCTCAAAGAAAAGAAACGAGGAAAATAATGAATACAGACAAATTTGTTTTACAACCCTATGAATATTGGTATTGCAAACAGCAGATCAGTGAACTTGTGAGTGCGTACCATTCCGTAAATGACAAGCAGGTCATCTTGACTTTGCAAACATTGATCCAAGGAAAGACCGAAGAATTATTCAAGCGCGACCCTTCCTTGGCAGCTTATTGGGATCAGTTTCTCGATACCGGGCTGACTAGAGATAAATTTGAAAAGCTGTTTGAGGAAATGAAACGCTTCACCATTCCAATGGATTCCCCTTCAACAAAACAAATCGAAAAAAGCTTTCGAAAAGTTAAGAAGATGCAATTTCCTGAGCTTGCGACATTGGACTTTCACGAGCTGAGCTACTTAGGCTGGAACGACAGCGGAACGAACCGTAAGTACCTGATTCGAAAAATCGACGGACGTTTCACGGGTGTTTATGGAAGCTTCAGCACGGATGTGCAAAAGGGCCACTGTGCCATCTGCAATCAAATCAGCACTGTCGCCTTCTTTTTAGCAACCACCAAATCAGCTGGAGACGGAACCTATACAAAAAAAGGGAATTACATTTGTACAGACAGCAACCAATGCAACCGTCAGCTGACCCAACTGGATACGTTGGAACGATTTTGGGAAACTGTGACAAAATAGTCAGGCAGGCAAACCCTTCATCGTATAAAACGGCATAATAAAAAAGAGGATCAAGCAATCATCACCTGCTTGATCCTCTTCTGTGTTTTTATTATTACATGATTGTTCCCATTGCAACATGTTGATCTTCATCTGTCGTCACTGCTGCTGCCACGGCCGCCTCTAAACCTTTGGCGATCGTTTCGACGGATAAGCTTGGTGTCCCTACCGGCAAGTCCAAAACTTGTTCCGGCAAATATGGCACATGGATAAATCCGCCTTTGATGTTTTTCTTTTGCTTATCTGCTAAATAGAGCAAGCGGTACATGATATCGTTGCAGACAAAAGTCCCTGCTGTATAAGAAACACTTGACGGAATCCCAGCTTTTTTCACGTTGCTTACCATCGCTTTGACAGGAATCGTCGCAAAGTAAGCTGTTTCGCCGTCCTCATGAATCACTTGGTTTAATGGCTGCTGCTGTTCATTATCTGGAATACGCGCCTCCATCAAATTGATCGCAACCTTTTCGATCGAGATATCTGATCGGCCGCCTGCTTGTCCCACACATATAACGATATCCGGCTGCTGCTCTTCTATCGCCTTTGCTAGAACCTCTTCGTCCTTTTTAAAAACCGTTGGGATTTCTAATTTATGAATTTCTGCGCCTTCAATCGTATCTGGCAAACGTTTCACTGCTTCATAAGCAGGATTGATCGCTGCTCCGCCAAAGGGGTCAAAACCGGTAATCAATACTTTCATACTCGTCACCTTTCCTTTACTATACTTACTTTACTCGTTTATTTAAATAAAATCATGTAACAGATTTGGAAAACTAAAAAGATTACTGCCAGTACGGCCTGATTCTTGATTACGCCAAAGCGATCCTTCATCTCTAACATGGCAACTGGCACGATATTGAAGTTTGCCGCCATCGGTGTACACAAGGTTCCGCAATAGCCGCACGTTAACGCCACCATACCGATTAATACCGGATCAGCCCCGTATGCTAATACGAAAGGCGCACCGATCCCAACCGTCATTACCGTGATCGCCGCAAAGGCATTTCCCATAATCATAGTAAACAGCATCATACCGATGGCAAAAACAATGATTCCTAAATTCACATTGCCCTTCGGAATAACCTTCGCCACAAGCTCAGAGATAACTTCGCCGACTCCAGCCGCTGTAAAGATCGCTCCCAAGCTGGCCAACAGCATTGGCAGCATGCTTAGCGGGCCTACTGTTGACAGCATCCGTTCAGCATCATCCAAGAATACCTTCGGCTTGTTTGAATTTGAATAAACCATCAAAATAACGATCGCCACTAACACACCAACTCCGACACCAACCAAGGCACCTAGCTGTGTGAACACGGCAAAGATAATCGCAAAAATTCCCATTGATAAGGCCGGAATAAAAATCTTCATACCGATCTTATCCGCCATTTTCTTAGTAACTGTTTCTGTCGGCGCACTTTCCTTGCCTTTGCTGACCTTTTTAAAGATTGGCGGCAAGGTCATAAGGATAACTATTCCACCATTGACCATTGGCGGAATCCATCGGCCAAACATCATTACGACCCCTAAGGCACACCAAAAGATCGCTGTTCCGATCGGTGTCGCATTGGCTTTATCGCGAGCGTTTTTGATCCCGGTATAAATAGCTACCGCGCCCATAATAATATAAATGATTTCAAGTAATTTCTCAGATAATAATACGTCCTGACTTAGAAAAAATGACATGTGCTTCCCTCCCTATTTATTGTTGCCGTAGTATTTTTTGTATAATTTTCGGTCTTTTAAGAAGTAATAAACAATCGCAACGATGACCGCAAATAATGCCACCGGAATTTCAACCTTGGATAATTCAAGCAAGCTTGTTTCATACCCTAGATCCTTCAATGTCGCTTGAACAAGCAATGCGCCCGGCCCCCCAACAAATAATACTTGGAAGAAGAACCATGCAATGTTTTCCATCCCTGAAGACATTCCCTTTAATTCTTCAACATACTCCTCTTCTGGCTCCTTGCCCTTGGCTTCGATTGAACCGATCACCATTGGCATGATAATTGGACGAACAAAGCCCGCTACACCGCCAAAACTAATGTTGAAGGCCGCAAAGATAGAACGCATCACTCCATACGCCCCAATTACCGCGCCTGCCGAGGCATTTTTGATCTTTCCAATCAGCTTCGCCGCCGATTCCTTCAAGCCGTTTCGCTCCAAAGTACCAGTCACCAGCATGATCAAAATAAAAATCGCCATCGAACGGTTAGAAACAAAGCTCGTTCCTAAGGTCGTCAACAATCCTTCCACTCCTAATCCACCCGTGATCGCCGTAACGACCGCAGCCACTAAAATGATTAGAATCGAATCTAACTTCAAGGCAAAGCCAATAATAACAATCAAAATACCAATTAATTTAGCTAATTCCATATAAATTTTTCCTCCTTATTGTGATGCAATAATCGGTCGAAGCCGAGTATAGCCGATAGTTATTTCTTCTTCTGTGAACACAGCTGAAGTCTGATAAAGTGCGGTTGCCGCTAATAGCAAATCAATAGTAGCCAAATCATGAACCACATGCGCTTCAGCACACAATCGCAAATAATCCCCCTGCGCCGTCTCATCAGCAACCTCACTTGTGTAGGCTACAGATGTCAGCCAAGGAAAACGAATTGATGGATACCGGTGCTGCGGGTCTGCCGCAAAACCGATCCAATAGTTGATCATTTCTTTATAGTATTCTGCCGGAAACAGCTTCGGCAGCCATTGATGCGCATAGACCTCAAATTGTGCCGCCCATTCCTCATTCCAGCGCTTCATTTCTGGAACGGCGCCGATCGCATCCGCGATCACGTCTTCAATCCGTTTATTCAACGCGATATTGGAGCGATAGTTCTCATCCGTCGGTACCCAAAAATACCCATACAGTAAGGAACGCGGCAGCCAGAAGCCTTTGTAGGATGGAGAGGTGTAGCCGGAAAACGGCTGCTCCCATTCATGTGTTGGCACACCATGGTTATCGACCATCACATCAGGAACACATCGTTCGTATAAGCGAGTCATTCCCAAAGCCTCGGTATGCTGCGTTTCGAGATTGAAATACTCATGGTAGAACTCTTTTCCTACACCATTAAAGCGAGCCACATGCAGCTTCCACTCAGGGGTCGTCTTCTGTAATTCATAATGAATCGCCGCGCCATCCACATTTTCCAAAGGAACGATCACTAGATTTAAGCGATCTGCCATGTCCTCATACTTGGGATTCGTCAGCAATTCCTTCAATAGTAAGAAAGCGCCATTCGTCCCCGAGACCTCGTTGGCGTGATGACGAGCGTTGATGATTTCGGACGG
This sequence comes from Candidatus Enterococcus murrayae, assembly GCF_017315985.1. Lineage (GTDB taxonomy): Bacteria > Bacillota > Bacilli > Lactobacillales > Enterococcaceae > Enterococcus_A > Enterococcus_A murrayae. The sequence continues at coordinate 17,427 of NZ_JAFLVR010000013.1, forward strand.
ATAATTCGTCAAACGCTTCGTTCTTGAGACATACCCTGAAGCAGCAGCCCGCGGCAGTAATTCAATCGCATATATTTCACGACCCAAATAAGACGTAGCAATCTGATAAACTGCGATCTGCGGTACTCGCTTCAATTGTTGGATGATGGCCAAATATTCTTCATACCCAATCACCTGATCAGGAAATAAATCAATCCGATCGATCGTCAAATCCTGAACGATTTCTGGCTGCTTTGGTCGGCTTTCAGCAATAAACCGCTGATTTTCTACCTGAAAAACTACTTGATCAAACGAACAAAAATTAAACTCCTGTGCGATTAAGCCTTGCTCAAAAAGCTTGGCGTAGGCCTCCACCACCTGAGCCGCAGCTCCCTCAACATGGATTGTCGCGGCAAGCTTCTGCTGCTGATAACTGATTGATTGAAGAGTGCAATGGACATCCTTACGTTCGGCCGGATGAGCCACGACCTGATCCTCTACAATAATTTGAGCCGTCTTTTTCACCTGCTTTAAAAGTGTCGCTTTAAATCTTGGCCTGCCGATTTCTTGCCTGATTATTGGTAAAATCAGACCCGGCTCCTCGAACATCTTGCCGTTAACTTCCATGCCGTAATTTTTGAAATAATCCGCCCCTGCAAAATACAAATCTTCATGCAACGCATCTAAGCTGGATAAAAGATCATTTCGACTTGCAAGTCGTTCATCCGGTTCACTGGCTGCAATTTCTAATTGCAATTGCGCAAAAAATGGTTGCTGCGCTTGCGTTAATTCTCCCTGCTCCTCGATCCAAGCACGACATTCTGGCAGAACCTCATCCTGATAAGCCCTCCAGATTTTTTCAACATCCGTAGCAAAGGTTTCCTCCAGGCAACGGACTCCATTGACCTTTACTTGCACTCGCCCAGTCGGCGGATGAACCTTCCCCATGCCGGGATAGGCGGATAAATACGGCCGTTCAGAATAGCTGGCCAGATAGCTCCACTTCTTTACTTCACGATCGGTTTGAACCGAAACCTCATAGGTCAAATCTTCTGATCCAGAATAGGTGACAAATTCAACCTGATCCGCTGATAAATCAAAAGCCGTCATCAGATTATCTTGAATCGGATACAGCTCCTGCAAATACCGAATCGGCAGGTCATTCCATTTATCAGGATCATGACCGTCCACATTATTATAGGTTGGGGTCGCTCCTGATTCGTCGGTCCACTCAGTCACACCAGCTGGTAAAAAGGGTTTGAAAGCAATTGTAATCTTTTTAATTTTCTGACTTTTTAGTTTAGGCAGGAGGATGTCGTTGATCCATGAATAGCCCTGCTTATGAGCACAAACCAATTCGACTGTGCCTTCAGCCTTTCGAGCCGCCAATTCCGCTTGAATTTTTTGCGTTAGTTCCTCACGCACGAGCGGATTCTCACTCAAAACCCCGGTGATTTCCACCAGATCACCTGCTTTGATTTCCGAATACGCAGAGGATAAAAGCTTCAGAAACTCATCCACTTCCCAGGTTAAATCAAACTCTTGCTGGTAAGCCTCCACCATAGATCGGTGATCAATAAAAGTCGTATCTGGAAAGGCCTGTTCGACTTCTTCCCGGCGTTGATTGAACTCAGGCGATACATAGGCAGTCGCCTTTTCCGAGGAAAGGCTAGCAGTGTACGCTAATTGACCATCTAGATTCTTCATTAAGAAACTGTCGACCAATTTTTGCAGATAGCTAGTCCAGGTTTCAAAAGCGGAGAGCTTCGGAAATTGCTCGCACACTATCGCTGAAAAATCTTCTAACTCTTTTCCAGTACCTTCTATAATAACCAGTTCATCCTCTTGTACCATTTGGCAAGCCGCCGCCTCACGAAACAGAATTGCTGGGCCACCCTCATATTTCTCAGTCAGCAGCCAATCCGTAAGCCCCGTCGTTTCCATTCCCAAACGAAAAGCAACATTGCACGCAGCAACCATGAAGGAACCGCTGCATTTTTCTGGCAGGACCATTTGGACTGTCAAATCATCCGGTAAAAAATCATGATCACGATCCGCCAAGAAAGGCCCCGTACTAAATAGCTTTTCCAAACCCGTTGCTTCACGCCATTCAAAATCGATCACCGCTTCAGAATACTGACTCGCCGCATGATAATCCGCAGGCTGCTCACTTGTCGTCAACGCTTTTTTTAGCTTAGCTGCTAATGCCTCTTTCGTCGGAACCTCCTCGCCTATTTCCGTACTGGCAATTGGAAACGTGGCGTTCTCAGAGGTAAATCCAGCGAACAATGCGGCTTGAATCGTTTCCCGCTGTTCGAAAAAGGACAGCTGTCCATCTACTTTTAGCACTTCCATTCCTCCCTGCTACTATTTTTTGAATAATGTACCAATCTCACGTCCTGCCAAAATATCAAACAGCACATGAGGATTTCGACCATTCGCCAACACCATTGAGATATTTGCCGTCAACGCACCAGTCGCTGTTTTCAGCTTACTGCGAATCCCGCCGCGACTCAGCTCTCCTAAATGAGGATCAGATTCCTCTAATAGGCGCTGATCAATCTCACTCAAATGTCGAATCATTTTTGCTTCCTCATTCACCAAAGGATTCTCCGAATAAAGACCATTTACATCCGTCAGCATGATCAGCAGATCCGCTTCAACCGCCTCAGCAATCAATAAGGACAATTCATCATTGTCTTCAAACTTCGTTCTGTGCGCTCCATCATCTACCGTCACCGCATCATTTTCGTTGATAATCGGTAAAATACGATTGTCTAAAAGCTCATGGATCGTTTGAATGAAGACCTGCCGATCCTCCGAGACCGTCAAATTATTCCGACTTAGCAGCAGCTGACCAATCCTTTGATTCTGCTTTTTGAAGGCGGACTCATATAAGCTCGTAAGCAGGCCCTGCCCCACAGCCGCCGCCGTAAATTTGGAGACCTCGCCTAATTGAATAATCCCTGCTCCGACCGCCCCTGAAGAAACCAAAAGAAGTCTCTTTCCTGATGCCATCAACTCCGACAATACATCCGCCAGCTTCTCGATCGCGGACTCAAGAACACCGCTTTCCGGGGAAACTAGCAGACTAGTCCCAACTTTTATAACAATAATATCCGCTTTTTTTATTTCTTCTCTCATAGATTACACCTTAACTATAAAAAACAGACGACATAACTTAATAAAACCCTATCCGTCAAATGTACTTTCATTATTTTTTGCTAATCATATCACAAAACTATCCGCATGGGAATATTCTATTTTTTTAACCAAAACCCCCTTTTACCTAATATTATTTTATGTTACAAAGAAAAATCGTCTCTTTAGACAAGTAAAAATCTTTTTTTATTTGAAGAATTGTTATCCTAATTGTACTATTTTTTAATTTTAGATTAAATTCAATTTCATTTAATAACTAATGTCATAATTATAAATAACTTTACTACCAGAATGTAGAACCGATTCTGATCGTAAATTCAAAAAAATCCCGCCTACTAACAGCCACGTGCCTGAAGCCGTAAAAAAGACCTAGCCCGCTTCAATGACCGCCGACTGATCTGCCAGCTCATCAAGAAAGTGGGTAGGTCTTTTACTTTAAAGTATGACTCTTTTTAGGTGTTTAAAATTAGGCATTTGTCGTTGGTAAAATGGTTTCCACTTCTGAATGTGGACGTGGAATAACGTGAACAGATAATAACTCACCCACACGTTGCGCTGCTGCTGCACCAGCATCTGTAGCAGCTTTCACTGCTCCAACATCGCCACGAACCAAGACCGTTACGATCCCGCCGCCAACGCGTTCTTTACCGACTAAGGTAACATTTGCCGCCTTCACCATTGCGTCCGCTGCCTCAATAGAGCCAATTAAGCCTTTTGTTTCGATCATTCCTAATGCATCTGATTTCATTTTTGTATTCCTCCTAAATTATTTTCTGATTTTTATTGATGTTCCTGGTACCACGCCAAGAGCATTGGCTTCTTCAGTATCAATGTGACACTCCAAGCCTGAATTCGCAGTCGCGCGAATTACTACATTGTTTAAGCTGCCGCCTCGTTCACCTTCAAAATCAATCGAGACAATTTGCCCATCTGTCACACCAAATCGCTCTGCCTCTTCCGGCAGCATATGGATATGACGTTTGGCAATAATGACGCCCTGCTGGATCTCATAAGAACCGTTTGGACCAATTAATGTGAGTCCAGGGGTATTCCGTAAATCGCCAGATAATCGCAAAGCTCCCTTAATCCCTAGCTTAAAGGTATCACTTTGCAAAATTTCTACCTGCGTCTCCCCTCTGACTGGCCCTAAAATGCGAACTTTTTCAATCACACCTCTGGGTCCGCAAATCGTCAAACATTCCTTACAGGCATATTGACCAGGCTGAGATAAATCCTTTAGTTTGGTTAATTGGTAATCACTGCCAAATAATTTATCTACCGCGGCTTGGCTTAAATGGATATGACGATTAGAAATTCCAACTGGAATCGTCTCGTCTTTGGGGATATCGTTAGGATTTAAATGTGCCATAATCGCATTTAATATCGCTTCATAATCTTCCATTGGTACTCCTTCAATTCGTTATTTTCCTGGGAAATCCTTAGGCGTTCATTTGAGTCAAAACTTTTCTTACTACTTCTGCTAATTCGCTCAGCTCTGCGGCAGAAAAGTTCGGATCGTCCGCATTTTCTGCCTGCGGCTCAGCAGACTGCTCAACCGTTGCAGCGTCCGTTGCTAAAGAAGCCGAGATTGGTCCATCCAGTTCTGGATGAGAAAAACTGGTATCTTCAGTCACTATGCTTGTCACATCCTTCAAGCCGTAAGCGACCTTCTTTATGTTCAGCAAATGCTTCGGACTGACATTTTCAGAAACGGAGCTGCCGCCAAAGGTTCCACAACCTAAGGTAAAGGAAATCGGCAGGCCTGTGCTGATACCTGTACCGCCTTGACTGCCGCCTGTATTCACTAAAATTCGCGAAGCAGGTTTTGCGGCAAATTTTAGGACGATCTCTCGATCATTCGTGTGGATACTCATTGTATGCCCAATTCCATTTTGTAATAAATCTATACTTAGTTGACACGCCTCTTGCCAATCCTTCGTGGTATAAAATGCCAGCACAGTCGTCAGCTTTTCAAATGAAAGAGGACTACCTGCTCCGACACCCTTTTGGCGGCCAATTAGGACGGTGGTTGTCTGCGGCACTGTGAACCCTGCCGCTTCGGCAATTACCTGCGGCGTTCGGCCTACAAATTTAGCATTCATTGCGTGACCGCCGCCTTTGAAAAGCAATCCGCAAACCTTTGTGGTTTCTTCTTCTGACATGAAGTAGCCGCCTTGTGCTTTCAATTCGGCAATCACTTCCGCCTCATTGCTTTCTTCACAGATAATCGATTGCTCTGAAGCGCAAATCGTCCCATTATCAAATGTCTTACTGGCAATTATTTGAGCAACAGCTTTTTTCACATCCGCACTCTTTTCAATGTACGCAGGGGAATTTCCCGCTCCCACACCAATTGCCGGCTTTCCTGAACTGTAAGCCGCTTTTACCATTCCCGGCCCGCCGGTGGCAATAATCAGCTTCACTTCCTCCGCGTGCATCAGCTCATTGGTGGAGGCCATCGTTGGAGTCGAAACACAACTGATCACTCCTTTTGGCGCACCGGCTGCTTCCGCTGCACGGCTCATCATATCAGCCGCCTTTTTTGTACATTCGGCAGCCGCTGGATGCGGTGCAAAGACAATCGCATTTCTGGACTTCAAGGCGATCATCGCTTTGAAAATCACCGTAGAAGTCGGATTCGTTGAAGGAATGATCCCCATCACTAAACCAACTGGTTCCGCCACATCAAACGTTCCCTTGGCCGTGTCTTCGTGAATGATTCCAACCGTCTTCTCATCCTTGATTTCTTCGTACAATAATGCCCCGGCCGCATGATTTTTATAGGCTTTGTCTGCTACTTTCCCAAAGCCAGTTTCATCAACCGCTGCTTTCGCTAAACAAACAGAAAATTTTTCTGCCGCTTCTTTCATGTTTTTCAAAATTTTGTCCACTTGCTCTTGGGTAAACGTCGCAAACTCTTGAGCGGCAACATGACCCGCTCGAGTTAAATCACGTGCTTCTTGAACGGAGCATAAATCTTTGTCAAACTTACTCATTCTTTTTACTCCTTTTTCACATTGAGGTACTTATTTTTTAGCCCTCCATCATTTTTAAATCCTTCTTTGATGATTTTTGGGTCCGTAGCTAATCTATGGATTCAGCTTCACTGCAAAAACAGAAACTAAACGCCCTATTCCTAATAGCGTAGTCAGAAAAATCCTTTTTAACGCTGTTCAAAATGCTTCATCAACGCGGCAACCAGCTGTTCCTTATTGGCCTTGTGGACATCCTTTTTGCTGATGGTGAAGTTCGTTTGCTTTTTAGCCAGCTTACGCAGATCAATTACTTTCATCGCTGCTAAAGCTTCACTGATTTCCGCAGTCTTTCCCGCCTTACGCCAGTTCAAAAAGTCCGCTTCTGTGATTGGCTGTCCAGCTGGAACTTCTGTCGATTCAGCTGCTGTTTCTGTTTGATCCGCAGGTGCTTCGCTTTCTTCATTGATCATTGCCTGTGGTTCCGCTTCTACTTGATCTTCCTCTTCTGATAGTGCCTTTTCTGTATCCAAAGTCGGGCTAATATCGAATGCTTCAACCGATTTCTCTTCAGCGGATGCAAAAATTGCTAAGCCTTCATCCGGACGAGGAATCACGTGGGTCGAAGCTAACAATGCTTCACCAAGCTTGGTCACGGACGAAGACGCTGCATCTACTGCTGTTTTCACAGCTCCGACATCTCCGGTTACCATCACAGTAACCAAGCCGCCCCCAACGATTTCCTTTTGCCGCAGACTGACTTCGGCTGTTTTCAACATGACATCACTGGCCTCAATCGCTGCAATCAAGCCTTTTGTCTCGACTAATCCTAATGCGTTCATTCTCTGCTCCTTCCGCTAGATCTCGTTCATCGCTTACTAGCTACTTACACTAAATCCGACCAATTGGCTGGATACGTTGCGTAAAATAATTTCACTTTATCCGGCGAAGCCCAAGTGACCTTACTGCCTTTTGGTACAAAGACAACATCACCGGGGTGTGCCGTATATTTTACGCCCTCGATCGTCATTTCTAAGGTTCCGCTGATCACGTAATCAATTTCCTCATATGGCAATTCCCATTCAAATTGCGAATGATCGATTTCCAGAAAACCGGCGCTGATGTCTGCTTCCTCTTTGCTGACGAGCTCCTGATAAAACACTTTTGCATTAGGATTTCCCGTATCAAAGGTACGCATATCAACACTGCTTCCCTTCACAAATTTCAAACCGCTCTCGTGCTTATCACATTGAAAAGGAACCGTTTCACCAGCCAGAATCATCTTTAGTAAATCCAACAATGTCTCTTTGCTGAGATTATCTGGCAGTACATCCGCTGATTTCTCCGCTGCACTGCATTCCTTCAACGATACCTGCAGCTCATCGATCAAATCTTCAGCAGCTGGTGTGATAATCGTATCCGAATCTACACAGAGGGATTCACCAGCTTCATGTGCTTTCGTCACATCGTCAGCACAAATTAATTTTTTCATTGTCACTGATCCTCCTAAACAAATTCACAGCTATCATCGATAATACCAATCACCGCAGCATCTACTGGAATCGCATCATCTTCCAGCATTCTTCTAGCCGCACTGCCGCAAGTAACGATCACTCGATCGCCAATCCCCGCACCAATGACATCACAGACAATCATCTGTTCTCCATCGCGAGAACCTCCAATGACTTCTGCGATCATCAGCTTTAGACCATTCAGCTGCTCTGATTTTCGTGTTGCCCAAATATTATCGATCAATCGCGCCGTTACCATTTTCGTTCCTTATCTCTTCGTTTTATTTCTTCGATCGCTGATTCAACGGATGCGGTATCGCCAAAAATCGCCAGCATGATCATATTTTGCGGACAGCTGCCGCGAATATCCTCCACAGTCACCCCAACTGCTTTTTCAGCGACATCCGCCGCACAAACCATTTCGATTAATTTTCCTTGAACCAGCCCTACTGCATCTGGTGTCTCCAAAGCCGTTTTGGCTCCCGATCCTTTGCGGCGGTTCAAGATAGCAAGCGTATCTTCGCCAGGTGATTTAATTATCCGACAATCCATTCTCGTACCCTCCTCCATAATTCAATCTGGCAACAGGATAAAAGAGTAAAGGGCCCGCCTTGAACCTTTTATCCCATCGCCAAATCTGTTTACATGATTTCATCTGTACAGCTTAAGGCAATACCAAGCGGTGTCACAAACATTGGATTCAACGGTTTATAGGTTTTGATCTTCGTCTTCGCTTCAATGATCCCTTCAATTCCAGTCAAACAAGCAGTGCCGCCGACTAGATACAAGCCATCGATTTCAAAGCCGCTAGTTTGCGTCGTGATGATCGTCGCGATTTTTTCTACTACTGGTTTTAAAACACCAATTAGCTCTTGATGGTTTTTCTGATCTCGCTTGTACAGCTCAGCTTCTTGAAAAGAAATTTTATACGCGCCGGCTGTAACCAAGGTCAAATGCGTACCGCCAGTAGCATCATCCACCACTCTTGCAACTTCCCCATCCTTAACGATGGAAATTCCGGTTGTTCCGCCGCCAATATCAACGACTGCCCCATTTTGTATCTGCAGCACCTGATTCGCTGCCGTAGGTTCATCCAAGACATTCGTTAATTCAAAACCCGCCCCCAGCACGACATTTTTTATTGCCCCGCCGTCCAAATCACCTGTCCCAGGAGGGATCGCCGCCGCAGCATATAGCAGCTCCGTTTCCAGCTTTTCCTCTAGCTCAGCTTTCAGTTCTTTGACAATCTGAATGGCACCAATATAATCTACGACCATGCCATCTTTAACAACATCGGCATAACGATAAGCACCTGCTGCAGGCTGATAGTTTTCATCCATGACAGCTAAGACGATACACGCTGTACCAAGGTCGACACCAGTATAGTAAACACCTGTTGAACTCTTTTTTGGTTTCTTAATTACTGCTTCGAACTCCGCGACTAATTGGTCACAGGCGTTCATATCGGTCATCGTCATCACATGCTTATCCTCCAATGTTTAACAAATATTCTTAAAGCTTGCCCAGTAGACAAATTTCCGTCTTGACTAAATCAATCAATTGTTCCAGAGCAAGCTTTTGCTCTGAGGTAACACAGGTTTGTAAAACAGTCGCCTGTATAATCGCCCGTCTCAGCTTCAAGATGACTTTTCCACCTGGACAAAACACTTCTGCTTTAGTGATTTCATCAAGTACTGTTTCTTCACAGTCCTCAACTTCTGGAAATACCAGCTCCGGAAAATCCTCCGTCATAATGACTCTTATAGACTGTGCAAGACAAGCGATTCGTTCGCAACTTGCTGAATGCACGTCATGTGCCTTCACAGCAGCTTCCCAAAGTTCTACTTCTAATAGAAGAAAAAAAGTTTCTCGCCTATTGGCTAAGGTCATTTCTGCACTTGTATCATTCGTTGCTTCGGCTGACAAACTTAGGGTATCGCTTGAAACCAAAGGCACTTGATGGTCATTTAAAAACTGCTTTGCCCCCGGTGTTAAGCGCTCCTCGTCTGTGAGCGTGATAGTTTTCAGCTTTCCTTGGCGGTATTTGAGCTGCAGTTCTTGTTCAGTGATAAAATGCATCAATACCCACCTCGACAAATTCTAGAATAAATATCGACTAAATTCGCTTCTGTTACTTCTCGCGGATTTGTTAACGTGCATTTGTCCTTCAGCGCAGCCGCGGCCATTTCTGGAATTGCTTCAACAAATTCAGCTTCAGCAATTCCCAGATCTGTAACTAATTTTGGGATACCGAATGTTCTTGTCATTTTTTGAATTCCAGCAATGAGTAAGTTGACAGTCGCTCTATCTGTCATGGAGCGAATGCCCAGCAACTTAGCTGCTTCAGCATACTTACATAAAGCCAATGAGTCCTCATTAGTCTCGATTCCGGCATTAAAGCCGATAACATGAGGCAACAATAGTGCATTGGCTTGCCCATGTGGAATATGAAAGCGGCCGCCTAACGCATGGGCTAAACTATGACAGATCCCCAATGAAGCTTCACTGAATGCCATCCCTGCTAAGCAAGAGGCGTTATGGATTTTTTCCCGCAGCTCCCGATTCTCACCCTTTGCGACGACCTTAGGCAAATCCTGCCAGATCATTCGCATCGCTTTTTCCGCACAAGCATCGGTAAAGTCCGTCGCTTCAGTTGATACGTAGGCTTCTAATGTATGGGTCAAGACATCAATTCCAGTATCCGCAGTAACATTACTAGGTACTGTTAAGGTAAAATCAGGATCCAGTATAGCGATATCTGGGATCATCGCATCATCCACCAGCGCGTATTTGCCGTTAACCGATGGATCAGAGATCACAGCAAAAGAGGTCACTTCACTTCCTGTCCCGCTTGTTGTTGGAATACAGACCAATTGCACTGCAATATCCTCAGTTGCTTGCTGATAAATCTGCCTTACTGCTTTTGCAGTGTCTAAAGCAGAACCGCCTCCTAGAGCAATAATCGCGTCCGGCTGGAAAGCCGCTGCGTAAGCCACACCCTTCGTCACCACTTCAATCGTTGGATCCGGTATAATTTCAGAAAATAGTTGATACGGTATGCTGGCTTCAGACAAAAGATTCGTCACTTTTTTTACCATACCGCTGATCAGCATAAAAGGATCACAGATCACTAAAACTCGTTGATAATGACATTCTTTTAAGCAGGCCGTGGCTTGACTGCCAGAATAAATTTTTGTTGCCATTTTAAAACTTCCCACACTCTCTCCTCCTTCCTAAAAATATTGTTCAATCTGACTTAAATCTTCCTTGGCCAAATCAAGAGTCCAGTCGATTTTTTCCAGACCGCAGGCCAAGAGCTGCTCTCTGGCTTGCTGCAAGGCCTCCTGCGTATAGGTTTTCTCAAACGTTACAATGCCATAAATCGGAATCCGAAAAGCTTTGGCAAAGTTTGGCGGGTAACTGCGATGCCGAGCTGTCACAGGCTGCAAAAAAAATCCGCAGCTTGCCGACTGCTGCAAAGCAATCACATGCTTATGCATCCAAGGACTTTCCAAATAGCTGTCAGGAACGATAATGGTTCGCTTATGGTAAACGATACTAGCAACTTTTTTAAAAGGGGCCGCTGTTGTTCCCTCCAGATAATTCGCCAGCTTCATTTTGCCGCTATTCCTTGGTCCCACCAAAAGCACCCTCATGTTCTCGTCACATCCACCACAGTAAATCTCAAGACTTCTTTAAAGACTCGCAGGACCTCGTTCAAACTCGTTTCGACGCTTTCTACGTCACCAGTGATCACAACAGATCCTGTAAATCGATCCAAAAATCCAATCTCAACATCAGCCACTTTTGCGGCCGTATCGGCCGCAATCATAGCTGTTTCAAAAGGGGACAGCGTCAAAATGCCTATGGCTCCAGCTTCATCCAACCCTAAAGAGTGATAGACACTTGCGATAGGTGCTGCGATTACATGAGCCAGCGTAATCTGTTTTCCGGGTACCGATTCTTCGATTACCCGTTGTGCTATCAAATCTGACATGACTGCTTCCTCCCTAATGTCGAACGACGCGTACTGGAAAATCATACCCGGCGATCCAGCCTTCGATTCGATCTAAATCCTCCTCAGCCAGGCTCGGATCTCCTTCAACTGGATACTCCATACCTAATTGACCGTATTTATTGACCCCCAATTTGTGATAAGGCAATAAATCGATCCCTTTAAAATTCGGCATGTCTTTATACGGCAACAAGAAATCCACGATCTCTTTAATTTCTTCATGACTATCATTGATCATCTTCAGCATCGGCATCCTGATCTGAACCTTATATCCGCGAACCAGTAATTCTTTCAAGTTTTCTAAGATTTTCTCATTACTGATTCCCGTTAGTTCATTATGTCGAACTGGATCCATATGCTTCATGTCATATAAGAAAAGATCTGTGTAATCGGCTATTTCCATCAGCTTCTTCATATTGCTGTGCCCGCAAGTCTCAATAGCTGTATTGATGCCATCCGCCTTACAGGCCTTCAAAAGGGCAAGTGCCGCTTCAGGCTGTGCGGTACACTCGCCTCCGCTAAATGTCACCCCGCCGCCAGACATTTCATAAAAGGCATCATCCTCATGAATGACCTCCATCAATTCTGAAATAGTCTTGATTGTCCCAGTGATGTTCAAGGCCTGCTTCGGACAGGCCTCCACACATTTCTGACAACCATTACAGGAGATATCACGCCGAACCTGATGTTTGCCATTTTCATCCACGTAATGAATCCCTAAAGGACACGCTTCTACACATGCCCCGCAATCATTACAGACACTTTCCTTATACATGACTTCAAACTTACGCTTGATTCCTTCTGGATTGGCACACCATTGGCAGCGCAATGGACAGCCTTTGAAAAAGACGATAGTTCTGATCCCAGGACCGTCATACAGGCTGTATTTTTGTACATTGAAAACCATTGCTTGCCGCTCTATCCGTTCCTCTATCACATCAACCATCCATTCCAAGCTCCAGCTTATATTCTAAAATTTCGTCAACATTGTCCGTGAAATGATTTCATCCTGCACGTCTTTACATAATTCCACGAAGAATGCACTATACCCTGCAACTCGGACGATCAGGTCGCGATATTGTTCAGGATGCTTTTGCGCTTCAACCAATGTATTGTTATCTAAATAGTTAAATTGCATTTCTCCATTACCCAAATGACAAGCTGTTTTCAGCAGCGTAATCAGACTTTCCTCACCTTCTGGTGTATCAAGCAAACCAGACATAATCTTAAAGTTATGGACCATTCCGATATTCATGCTGTCATTAGACATTTTGGAAATCGATTTAATAATCGCAGTCGGGCCTTTAAAGTCCGCCCCTTGTGTTGGACTAATTCCGTCAGACAATGGCGTCCAAGCTTTCCGGCCGTTCGCAGAAGCTCCGGTCATTTGACCAAACGGAGTATTGTTTGAAATAGACAACGTTCCGTGACTTAATACGGAATACAATGTTTTATATTTACGGTGCTCCGCTTCGGTAAAGTTGATTAAGTCAGCCGCAATTAAATCGGCATAATCATCATCATTCCCATATTTCGGTGCATTCAGACAATCAGTTCTCATACGATCATAATTAACAAAATCGGCTTTTAGTCCCTCATTTAGTTCCTGCAACGAGTATTTCTTCTCATCAAAAACGAGCTTCTTGATCGCCGCCATCGAATCCGCATAAGTTGCCAAACCTGACCAAACCACCCCTGGTCCAAAGTTATACATCGCACCGCCGGAGGACACATCTTTTCCATTTTCCATACAGCCTTCATACATGATTGACATCAATGGTTTTGGAGCAAGATCACGATGAACACGTTGTGAAATCACCGTAGCGACATCCGTCCATTTGGTGATATATTTTATTTCTTCTTTCACAGCCTCTTCGAATTCTTCATATGTCGCAAAACGAGACAAGTCTCCCATATCTGGACAAACCTGTTTGCCATACCACAACGGCACACCCTTATTCATCACAAGCTCAATACAGATCGGCCATTGGGTATAGGCTGTTGACGTCCATTGATATAGACGGCCAGATTTTTGCGGCTCAACACAGCCCATCAAGCAGTAATCTCTCGCGTCCTCAATGGATACTCCTTTAGCCAACATCATTTTGATATGTGTATCGTCAAAGTGACATGCCGGGAAGCCCATCCCTGCACGAACAACATCAACAATTTTTTTCAGATATTCCCGAGGTGAATGGGTGTGAATTCGACAAGCGAGTGATGGCTGATAAACCTTCACATGACGCACAGCATCCATCAATAAGTAAGTCAATTCGTTCGTTGCATCACGTCCTTGACGAGTAACCCCGCCGACACACATATTGACAAATGGTTGATAACCTGCGAAAAATTTCGAACCGCCTTCGCTGGTGATCCACATCATTTCTGACATTTTGATCAGCATACAGCCAGCTAATTCAAAGGCTTGGAATTCGTTCATGCGGCCTTCTTCCAAATCAGCTTTAAAGTATGGATACATGTATTGATCGACCCGTCCAATCGACATACCTGTTTGATTTTCTTCTACAACCAGCAAGGATTCGATGGTCCAGACTGCTTGAATGGCTTCCCAGAAATTCTCTGGTTTGTGAGCTGGAACTCTGCGGTTCACTTCCGAGATTTTTAATAGCTCAGCCTTCCGTTTAGGGTTTGTTTCCTTCGCAGCAAGCTCTGCGGCATAGTCTGCCATCCGGCGCGCATAGATCATAACCCCTTCAGTTGTATCGATGATTGACTTATAGAAATAGATTTTTTCGATATCATCTGGATTTTCATAATCTAACTCCTCCAAATGCGCTTTCGCTTCATTTTGGATGTCGATCATGCCTTTTTTCATTAAAATAACATCATAACCAGGGTTCGAATCGCCACCACCATTTAATGCATGGTAGGAACAATCGGATACAAATGATTCGCCGGATAATTCCCATACACCTGCTTCGCGGTACTGATCTTCACAATACTCATCAACAGATTTGCCTTTCCAGAATGGGAAAAGCTCTTCGCGCATGATTTTTTTGTCTTCATCCGAAATGTAGAACGGATCTTGCGCACGGCTGCCGATCGTATCAATTTCATCTTCCATCCAACGCCATGCAATATCAGGAGAAAAAGCTCCAGCCCGAGGTTTGCCGTTTGGCGCACCCACGATTAATTCATGGTCTTGAATAACTAATGGTGCTGTTTCACAGCAATAACGGAAGCATTTAGCTCGTAAGACAATTTTTGGCATACCGGGATTCTCTTTGGCAATCTTAGTGATCGCTCGAGCACGATAAGTCGTGATTGACGGTACTTGCTCCAAATAATTATCTTTAAGCGCTTGCAAACGTTTCGTGATCCCATCTGGAATCGCAGTACCTTCGTCAGATGCCAAGATTTCTATCGCAACATCATCTTTTTTTACTTCGTCTGATACGGTAGCGAACATTTTCATCAAGGCTTGTCTTTCTTCTGAGCTTAATTCTTTTGTCGCCTCAGCCAATTTCGCTGAAAATTCTTTGATGTCCATCTATTTCCCCCACTTTACTATTCAATGATTTTCTTTAAGATTTTTTCCAAAAGTGCTTGCTGATCGATCGTGATCGGCTCTACTTTTTCTCCTGCAAGACAGATTTCTTTAGTCGTACTGTAGCCGATTTGCCGAACATAAGTGAAATCCTTCGCGGTAATGTTTTTCGCCACATATCCTCGACCCGTTGTCATGCCGCCTAATATCATGGACACCGGCAAAGTCGAATCAAGCCCGATTCCGGCAAAGCCTGCTCCTGTATTGACCAGCATACGTCCAATCGGCTTTTTGAGACCAAACTCGCGAATGATCGCCGAATTTTTCGAATGAATCGCCAAGGTATGACCGTTCCGCTTCTCCTTCAGCAACTGAATGCATTTATCACAGGCATGAATCCAGTCCGATTCCAGATAATAGGTCATTACCGGACAAGGCAGCGCATTCGTAAATGGATTCTCTTCAAAAATGTAAGGCTGTTCCGATACTAAAACACGCGTTCCTTCAGCAACTGGAAATCCAGAAATCTTCGCCAATGTTTTCGCATCTTTACCGATCACTGTCGGATTCACTTCGTTATCTAGAAATAATTTACTCAAAAGCTGCTTTTCTTCGCCAGAGCTCATAAAATGTGCCCCGGCACGAATCATCTTTTCTTTGACTTCGCTGGCGATCACACTTTCCGCGATCACAAATTGCTCCGCCGCTGGCAGCAAGCCGTTGTCAAAGCCGCGGCTAGTGATGATTTCATCTACCGCGTGGTCAATATCTGCCGTTCGTTCAATAAAGACTGGCGTCGAACCGATGGCGCCATAAATGGTCGGTTTGGAGCAGTCAAAATAGGACGAATGTCCGATATTCACTACTAAGGCGACCGCCGCCTGTTCGGTTAGCACACTGATTCCTTCAATCGCCGTATTTTCCATAAAGCAAAAGCTGGACTTTGGAAAGCCGGCGTTACTTTGTTGGAAAACATCATAAAGCTTCGCAACGACTGCTTCTGTTCGTGCCTGCGGGATTAAAATAATCGTATTTCCACCCTTCAATGCACTGATTGTGGCAAAAAAAGCATTCAACAGAATATTTTCTCCCGGTAGAATAGCGGCAATCACTCCTAACGGCACACCGATTTCCTTCAATTCGCAAGTATCCTCTAAAACACCAAGGACCGGTTCATGCAACGATTCAGCAAATTGATCTAAGAAAATATGCCACAAAGATAATTTATCCTTTTCATTTCCCTTGCCTGTAGCGACAACCTCAAAGGCAACGAGCTCAGGCAAGCTCTCTTTCACCTCTGTGATAAGCTTTTTCAGCATACGATCAATGGTTTGCTGATCATAATCCTTTAACAAAAACTGAGCATCACGAGCGGATTCAGTTAAGATGCGGGCTTCTTGGATCGATTTCAAATCTTTATCCACAAACTGCATGTTCCCTACTCCTTTTTCATATTGATGGATTTATTTTTCTAAATTCAGAAAAAATAAATCCGATTTTCAAGCCGTATATCATCCAACATCCTTTTTTTGTTTCCATTTTCGATAAACTTGAAAAAGCTGGACTGAAACCCTTATGCTGGAAGTAATTGCTCCAATGAATAGCGATCGATGATTTTCCCTAAATCAATGTGCGGGCTCGGAATAACTACCGAGCTATAAACCTCCGCACCCATTTCTTCTACAGCTGCGACCCCTGACTCAACCGCTGTTTTGCACGCAGCGACATCGCCTCTGACAATGACTGAAATATAGCCGGAAGCCACATTTTCATAGCCGACTAGATCAACATCAGCTGCTTTACACATCGCATCGGCTGCTTCTAAAACAAACACCAAACCGAATGTCTCGATCGCTCCGATTGCTTCATATCTTTCCATTTTTTCACTCCTTATTCGTATGAATGTATTCATTTTTCATAAACCGAAAAATGAGTCCTATTCTCATGCCGTATATCATCCAACTAGTTCTTATTCAGTATTTTCCATTTCTGTTTTATCAGTTTCTTCTCAAGATAAACTGCGAAAGAGTTGGACTGCAATCCTAACTCGTATAAATGTATTCATTTTTCTCAAACCAAAAAATGAGTCCTATTCTCATGCCGTATATCATCCTATTTGCTTACTTATTGGTCAATATCATGAACTGAAACGATATCTCCTACAGCGTGAATTGGTCTTGGCATCACATTTTGTGCCGTTAATGTGCCGATTTCTGCTGCAGCTTTGGCACCTGCTGAAACAGAGGCTTCTACCGCAGCGACATCGCCTTTGATCATGATCGTAACCAAAGTAGAACCGATATTTTCATAAGAAATCAATTCTACATTCGCCGCCTTCAGCATTTCATCACAGGCCCTCAATGCTGGAACCAATCCGACTGTTTCGACTAATCCTAGTGCTTCTTCACCTTTATACCTCACCTGTAAGCCTCCTTACCCTTTACGATATGCGGCATCGACATACTTAGAGACTGTTTGCTCGCCATCTTCTGTAATTTGATAACGCATCACTAATTCATTTTCACTATCTAAATCGTAGCTAGTCATCTCTACTAAGCCATTCGCCTCAAGAGCTAACAGATGATCTAGATACATTTTTTTATTAAACTGACCTTCGTTTCCATAGTCCTTTTTCAATGCGGACATGACACTTTTTACATCCACTTCTTCTCCATCGGACATATAGTTCAAAACAGCCATTCGACTTGGTAGAACCATCTTAAGCATCTCCTTTTCTGAATAAGTCTAAAGGATTCATTGTTACGATAATGGCGCCTAAAACAATGACGACAGATCCAATGACGATCGTAGTAGTAAATGATTGTCCCAAGAACATAACGCTGAACAACACCCCCCAGAAGGCATAGGTTACATTCAATGACATCCCGATCGCACAGCCGACCATCGAATTGGCTTTATACCAGCACACGAAGGATGCTGCGGCACTTAAGCCTGCCAATGCCAACCATAAAATCGGGATACCAGCAGCTAACGTCCCGCCTAACAACTTAAGTGCGCCAATAAGTGGAACGATCAGAACTAAAACAGCTAGTCCAGAAATCAATTCTCGTAAATTAACCGCCACATCTGTATCGATCATGGCACCGCCGAAGCTTGAGAACACGCCCTCAAGTCCCCAGCAAACTGCGGCAATTAACGCACAAATAATTCCTAGTGTGAAGTTTGGTGCGCCCTCTGGTTTTACAAAATTAATAATGATAGCTCCCATCACACATAACACCATTCCGAAAACTACCCGTTTAGTTGGTTTTTGTTTTAAGAAAATCCACGCGAATAAAGAACCAAATAAGCTGCAAGTCGCTGAAATCGGAATCGCATAAGCACCTGCTAGCGCAAGTCCGATCAAATAAGCACCGTTAGCAACTGGTCCGCCCAGCAAAAAGCCTACAACAAGCATTTGACCCGGTTTGGTTTTCAATGTTCTCGTCAACTCTTTTAAACGACCCTGTTTTGCGTTATAGAATAATAGCCAAATCCCGGCGAATAAATCGTTCAAGCCAGAAGCCACAAAGGGAGCCGCCA
Source organism: Candidatus Enterococcus murrayae (assembly GCF_017315985.1). GTDB lineage: Bacteria > Bacillota > Bacilli > Lactobacillales > Enterococcaceae > Enterococcus_A > Enterococcus_A murrayae. The sequence goes on from NZ_JAFLVR010000013.1 coordinate 36,117, forward strand.
AAATACCCGCAGCGCTGGCCAATGGATTGTAACCACTTGCCACCACAACTAACGTGGAATATATTCCGTAGGTTAACCCAGAAAATAACCCATTTCCGAGCCCAGCAATCTGAAACTTTTTACCGACCGCTTTCATTTTTGCCTCCGCAGTCGCGGATGTTTGCATTACACTTTTTTCACCGTCCATCTGAATTCTCCTTAATCATTTGTTGTCGCTGGAAGAATAGTCTCAACTTCACCATGTGGTCGAGGAATTACGTGAACAGACAATAATTCACCCACTCTTTGTGCGGCTGTTGCTCCTGCATCCGTTGCAGCTTTGACAGCACCTACATCGCCACGCACCATAACGGTGACAATACCACCGCCTACAAGCTCCTTTCCAATCAAGGAAACATTAGCAGCCTTGACCATTGCATCCGCCGCTTCGATTGAGCCCACCAGCCCTTTTGTCTCTACCATTCCCAAAGCATCGTACTTCATTTGTGTTCCTCCCGTTTGCAGTTCGCACTCAAACCGCTTTTATTTTTTGCATCTTCACTTTAGGTCGTTCCCTTACGGTATAAGTCAATAAAATAATTTAAAAAAATTGTGCGCTGATACACAATCTTTATTTTTGATACAGATGCTATTCTCAATTAACTGTATCAATCGAGAACGGTATATCGTCGTTCGCCTAACAAAATTGATTTATTCCCGAATTTATACTAATTGTTTACTTACAATCATTTTTTACCCAACGAAAAACGGCTTATTTATAAATTAGTACAGGATTTAGAAAAATTAATTTCGTTTTTATCGCCAAAATTATTTTTCCGCCATTTCCGCTAAAATTTTTCAGCAAATCTTAGCAAATGAAAACGATAGAAAATTATCATCCTTACGAACAATCCCGTTTTATCAACGTTTTTAGACAAATTATTGCTCTTTATCGAAACCTTGCCCTTAGAGACAATGCTGCGAGTTATTTTATTTTTTCAGAAAATCACCACACATTTTTTCAAATTTTACCGTAAAAAATAGCCCAGCAGCACGAGGCTGCTAGGCTATTAAAACTACATTTTCGTTGCAGGTACCATAATTTCTGTCACAAACTTATTCGGATCTTGAGTGGACCAATAATCAATGACATAGCGCTCATAACAGTTTGGACCGATTTTATAGTTGTGCTCCGCGGCCCATTCTTCTAAAAGTTGATATTTTTTAGAAATATTCTTATGGTCCCCTAAATGGTACAGACAAGCAAACATCTGTCCACCGTAATCTTGCCTTGGTATTAAATATTTACTATTTCGAACAGGCTTTTGTACGACCGTCGCATGTTTGATAATGCCCTCTGCCTTTGCCTTATAGTCAGAAAAACTTAGAATAACCGGTCCAGTGATCTCACTTTCAAAATGCTCTAAATAATTGGTCCACTCAATATTTATAATTGATGCCTTGTAATCGTATTCAAAATTTTGTTCTAAAAAGTAATAACTATCGCGATCAATATACTTCAGACTGATGTTGTTCACATTATTTTCCATGGCCATCGTACCTTCGTTTAACAACCCTACCCAATCAGATACCGACTCATGGCAATTTTGAATGCGCTCCTCTTCCCTTTTCAGCTCATCAAGCTTACTCAAAAAGTTCCGTTGATGAAAAAAGTAATCCGTCGTGTCAGAAATTCCAGTCATTTCTTGCAGGCGAAAACCCATTTGCTTGTAGTACTTCAGAATCGGAATCATCATTACGGTATCTTCGCTATAATATCGATAGCCATTCTTTGGGCTGACATGATCAGGTATAAGCAATCCTAATTCCTCGTAGAAGCGCAACGTCTTTCTTGAAACGTGACAAATCTCTGCCGCTTCGCCAATACTGTGCATCATTTTCTTCACTCCCATCCTCGTTGTCATTATCTAACCACCCTTTACATAATTTCTCTAAAAATTATGGGTCGTTCTGTTATAGTTGTCAAGTAAAATTCTGATCTGCACTATAACAGAAGAGCGAAATTTGTGAATAAATGCATTTACGTCAAGCTTTCTATCGCCAAATAATTATTTTAATTTTAAAAAAAATTTTTGAATCAAATTTAGGATTTTCACCTAAGTTTTTTATTGAATCCTTATTTTTTAAAGCGAACTAAAATAACGTTTTAATTATTTTTTCAAGTAGCTGAACAGACTTACTTAGGGCAGCTAACTTCATACTCGATCTTTCCTGTTAACAGTATGCCTCCAGCTAAAAACATACTATTACCATATACTTCAACAATAGACCTAAAGTACATTGAATCAACTCCCCCTCTTCCCCATCAAATTCTTTAAAAGACTTTTAATAGCACATTGGTTTATAAAATAACTATAAACACTACCTTCATATTTGGGTTTCCAGAAAAATTCACCCATCTTTTCGAGTGAAATATACTGCCTCCATTATTTCGTTTTCACTTAAAAATTTCTTTACCTTTTGATCCTTCATTTTGAGTTTTTGGATGGAAAAAACTGTAATCATGTTTTCATAGTCCTTAAAACATAAAAATGTCATAGTGAAAATCAGTTATTTTTGGCTTCCAATACCAAACCAAAAAAAGAGATTTTCACTATGACTTGTTCTTACCGTGAAGATCAATATCGTTCAATTTTTCCTAATTAAATAAATCAAAAGGCTTAATAATTATACCGTCATATATCAGACCTGTTTCTCTTCCATACGCTTTGAACCAACAAGAATACGATGGCGACAACGTACCCTACCATTGCAAAAACAGATGACTGAATACCAAACACACCGCCGGTCAAAAGGATATTTTTGTCTTGCATCACGTATTGAATAGGCGAGATTGGATTCTCAACGTTACTCATCATAAAGATTCCGCTGCTTACAATCAGGTTCCAGCAAAAATGATACAAGAAGCTGCACCAAATCGTGCCAGAAAAATATGCTCCCATTGAAAAAAGTACACCAGTTAACGTGCCCGCCACAATGACCAGCAAACATTCCTTTAAGGATAAACGTCCGTTTAATACATGTAAAATTGCAAATAGCAGCGAAGGAACCAGAAAAGCAATTCGAAGGGACCATTCTCTTTCGATAACACGCATGATTACTCCACGAAAAATCATTTCCTCTGTTAAGCTCGCCAATAATCCCGCACCCAACACTCCTGGTACAAGAACCGTAGCAAGCTGATCCATGGGCTGATTTACTAGAGTGAATGACCCTCTGGTGAATAGGATCGTAGCTGCGACTACTCCCAGGGGTAATAATAGCGCTAAGATGAACCACTTTGCTTTGAAATGAATTCGATCAATCCGAAATTCAGCCAAAGGCTCATTGTACGCAAGTTTTATTAAGACACGAATAGCAATAAACGTAAGTAATAGATCGCTTGCTATAAATAAAATCATACTCCCCTGAAATGGCAAAGACAGCTTTAACCACTGGGCAGCGACTGGACGGGTGACAAAGGAAATAACTAAGCACAACAAACAAACGACAATACTTTTTATTTTGGATTTCATGATTATTCCTCCAATTAATGATTCTTTATTTACTCTCAGCATAATGCTGAATGCTTAATTCAAGAATCGATAAACATTAACTGAAGATTAAAAATCCATCAATCATCTACTTCGGGAGTTTGATCAGAAAGCCCTTTGTATAGTCCGAAATATTTTCAACTAGCTGAATCGTTCCGTTATGCTTTTCAATAATCTGCTTCGTAATTGCCAAGCCCAGCCCAGTTCCCGTTTTGCTTCTTGAAGAATCTTCTTGAACAAAGGGATCAAATATTACTGGAATAAACTCTTTTGCCAATTTTTTACCACTATCTGCGATCAACAGCTCTAGCTGATCATCGACACGCAGCTGAATCAATATCTTAGTTCCCGCTGGATTATGTGAAAGAGCGTTGACCAGAATATTATGCAACGCTCGACCAAATTCCAATGGATCGATCACTGCTTTTACAGGAGTATTCGATACATCAATCTGCAACTCCATCTTTTTTTCCTCAAACGCAGCATAATGTGACGCAACAATTTCTCTGATCAACCGGCTGAAATCACTGCTTTTTAAATGAAGCGGATAATCTGTCCCCTCCAACCGTGCATATTGCAGCATCAACTCTAACATTTGATTGCTTTGATCGGCTTTGTCATAGATCGTTTCCAGCATCTGTCTTTCTTTTTGAGGATCTATATTTTTTTCCTCAAGCAACAGCTTCGCATAGCCTAATACCGAAGTGCTCGGTGTTTTTAAATCGTGAGCGATCGTAGCAAATAACTGTGTCTTCTCCTGATTATAAGCAACATTCTCAAGCTGAATTCGTTTTGTAAGAATACGGATGAAAATGTATAGAATAAGAACAAAGATAACTACTTTAACAGCTGTTACACCAAAAAAACCTGAAATCATCAAAGATTTGCTCTCCGAAAAGGCATTCGTGTAGCGAATAAACAGACTATCAATGACCGTATTCAGCAGTACCAATGGAATGGTTACTCCTAGAAATAGTTTAATTAGAAATGACCGTAAATTTTGCATACTATTTCTCCATTCGATAGCCCAGACCACGAATCGTATGAATTCGTGATTCTCCGACCTTATTTCTGAGCTTGCTGATGCACACACGGATCGTATTATCATCGACAGCGTCAGCATTTTTCCAGCCAGTTTCATAAATTTGCTCCTTAGAAAACACCTGCCCTGGGCTGTTCATAAAAAGAAACAGCACCTTAAACTCAACAGAAGTCAACTCGATCTCCTCCATCTCACGGATAAGGATGCATCGATCTAAGTCCAATTCTAAATCAGCCACCTTCAAGCTGCCCTTCATTTTCCGATCATTGCCCAAGTCATATAGTCGACGGAGATTGGCCCGAACTCTTGCAACGACTTCAAGTGCATCAAAGGGCTTGCTAATGTAATCATCCGCGCCTAGATCCAACCCGAAAATTTTATCTGTTGCCTCCGTTTTAGCAGAAAGAATCATGATAGGCACATTACTTTTTTCTCGAATCGCTTTTGTTAATTGAAACCCATCTATCTTTGGCATCATGATATCTAATATAACTAAATCAATCTCTTCTGTTTCAAAGATTCTCAATGCTTCTTGACCATCATGAGCGTCAAATATTGTCATCTGATCTTTTTCCAAATAAAACTTTAACAGCTCTACGATTTCTTTTTCATCGTCAGCGATCAATAGTTTAGGCATCTCTATTCCCCCTCAGTGAAAAATTCGCTTACCTTTATTATATTCTACTGCCCATACTAATGGACACGTTTATTTCATCATCCAAGGCAGCAACTACTATTGATCACTGCAATAAACTAAAAAACCAGAGTTCTAAGTATAGAGAAACTCTGGTTTATTGCAGATTTTTTTCAGGTTGATTCTATTAAAATATTTCCAATATCACTAATTAGCGAGTAACAGACTTGATAGACAGAATGGAAATTCCTCCGATTGCGGAGAAAATGAACGACACAATAAAAATAGCAGAAAAGCTGAATTGTGAAATAACAAAAGCCGCCAATACCGGTGCGATTGCCTGAGTAATCGTGTTACCCAGATTATACACGCCAAGGAAAAAGGCAATTCGATTCTTGTCAGGTATCACCTCTAGATTCAGTAAGTTATCTAAAGAATTCCAAATGCCCATCCCTAACCCTGCTGCGAAACCATAGATGATGATTCCAACATCATTTTGCAGAAAGAACATGCTTAAAGCGCCGATTCCTAAAGAGATTGTAGACAGACCAACGGGCAGCTTCAACACTTTATATTTGTCAGCTAAAGGGCCTGCAATGAATCCCATCGCGATTCCAAATATCAGCATGATCGTATTGATCAATTGGATAGATTGCTGCGTCCCAACTGTGCCTTTGTGAAGAAAGTCCGTCATAATAAATAACAGATATCCAGTAATTGAGAAATTTCCTACTCCTTGAAATAATTTTCCAATTAGGGCTAAATAATAATCCCTGCTGATCGACCAGCTAGGAAAAATTGCTAAGGATTCTTTTAACGTCTTTTTCTCCTTCTTAGCAGATTCCTCAAGCACTTCGTCCAAATTTGACGGTTCTCTAACAATGATCGCAGCAAGCAATGTGCCGATAAACGTAATAATTCCAAAAATGATGAAGCCGAGTCTAAATTGGCCTAAAAACATAGCCGCAAAGATCGTAAAGCCGTTGTTTCCTAACGCCATTCCTAATCCGCCATATGCACCTGAAGCAGTTCCTTTACCGTCCTCCGGTGCGAGATCCAGCCAAGCAACCATTGGCGCAACAATGAAATTCAACGCGATTTGTCCCAGCATCCAGCTGATTAGAAGAAAGGGGATACTATTTGCCATAGAAGCTAAGATCATTGAGATCATAAACGCTGTCGCACCACCGACTAGCCAAGGCGTTCGTTTACCAAAACGAGAGCGCGTACGGTCAGAAAGATAACCTGCAACCATATTAGATACAGCCGCAAAAACCATTCCGCATGTAGAAAACAATGCAACAAGCTGAATTTTATTCTCTGCATCAATTTGTTGGATCAATGCTGGTAAAAAAAGACTTGCCGCAGCGATATATGGTCCTAACCAAGATGCGGGTCCAATAATCAGACCAGGTACGAGGCGTTTTAATGAAACAGTATTTGTCATTTTTTTATTCTCCTTTGTTTCCTTCTTTGTTCTTCACCGTGTAATAATCAAAGTCCGCGTAGGAATCTCTTTGATGTGCATCAACAGAGCCGATAAAATTGAATAATGCGGTGAATCCGCCGATTTCTCCTGGTTCCCCATTCACCCCTTCATCAGAGAGATAGGCAACATCGATTTTTTCAGCAAATCGTTCCCATTGACCATCCTTCAGATAAAGCAGATCTGCTAAGCCATTGTCATAAACCAATTTCAACTCTACTGAGCCCTCTTCAATCGATAATTGATGATAAGGATACTCGATTCTTTGTCCAAGCTTTGCTTGTAAAATCGTTAACACGGTCGTTTCTTTTTCCTCCGAATAAGTTAAATGAAGATATAGCCAATTATTCGAATCATAATAAAGGCCCATTCCCGCAGTTTCTGAATAATGATCTGGATGAAATTCTACTTTTGTCTGAACCTCATAGTTGAATGACGTAGCGCGTGTCGCCATGATTGCTGGGTTTATCTGTGAAAAGAAGGAATTTTCTCCATAGATACGCAGATGCCCCTCTCTTTCCTTGGTATTTACCCAACGATTTTCTTGCTCACGATATGGCGTCATAAATCGTAAATCATAGTCTCCAGAAAAATCATCATTGACATCATGAGAAAGAGGGATTAATTCTCCACTGTTCACCATGGCCTCTATTTCCATCTTCGCTAAATTCGACCCGTCTGCCATTTCTAGCCAGCCCTCCTCAGTCCAATGCATTTTCTGAATAGAAGTTTCTCGCCCCAGCGGATTTAGCAAGGTTCCTTCAAGTGGACGCGACATCAAATGTGGGATATACCACTCGCCAGTTGTCGTCTCAACTAATGAGCCATGTCCAGCCTTTTGCATGACCGATTCAGGATTGTACATTTCAAAGTGTCCCGCATCAGGATCACCCAATGAAAAAAGATGTCTAGGTGCAGATGTGATAATTGGTTCACCTGACGGATGCGGCTCATAAGGACCAAAAACAGTTTTCGACCGTCCAATCTCTACCCCATGCCCATAACCTGTCCCGCCAGCAGCGATCAATAAATAGTAGTAGCCATTACGTTTATAAATTTGCGGTGCTTCCGCACAACCTCTTGTCGTAAAGCCATGATTGATCCGATGCCAATCACCAAGAATACCGCCATTCTCTAAGTCCGCCTCCGCAATAACAATATGTCCAGGCGCTTGATATCCCTCTCGCGTTTCCCACTCTAAAATTGCCAAGTAGTGCTTTCCATCCTCATCATGGAAAATCGCTGGATCAAATCCGATTGCTGTTAGAAAGATTGGCTCAGACCACGGTCCAGTGATATCATCCGCCCACATAGCATAGGAATCAGAATTGAACTCGCGTCCAGCCATATTTACCATATGCGAATAGGCTAACCAGTATCTTTTAGTCGTTTCATCATAAGATAAATGCGGTGCCCAAATGCCTGCAGGTGTATTCGTCCCTCTTAGATTGACCTCACCCTTTTTCAGTACATAATCAATCAACTCCCAGTTTGCTAAATCTGTTGATTGAAAAATTTGGATCGCAGGATTCCAATGAAACGTAGAAGTTGCGATATAATACATTTCTCCTACTCGAATAATTGATGGATCCGGTGCCATGCCGGGAATAATTGGATTTTGAATAGTTGCCATTTAGATGTTCCTTTCTCTTTAGCTATGAGCTAAGTCGTCGTAAATCTCTTTTGTTGCGCCATATAGTTTTTTATCGCTGAATGTCTTCTTTACTTGGTTCGAAGGGACCCCTTTCAGAATAAAGTGATAAGTAATTATGACGACGCTTTCAACTCTACTTATGCTAGCTGCTAAATATTCGAATGACATAAGGCTTTCATTGAAATCGTTTTCCTTATCATGCATTTATAATAAAAGATTCAAAACGATAGTTATATATCAAAAATCGGGTAACTTTTACCATTTTCCGTAAGAAAAAAGACCAGTGCACAACTGGTCTTGTGAGAAATCCCTATTTAATTAATCTTAGAATTTTTATGATTTAACTGCCTATACTCATTCGGTGAAGCATTACACCATGTTTTGAATTGTCTAGAAAAATGAGAAAGATTTTGATAGCCGACCACCTCTGCGATCTCGCTAATAGAAAGATTCGGCTGATGCAGTAAAAATTTGGACTCATTATAACGAAGCTGATCCAAATATTTTTTAGGACTGACACCATAAACCTTTTTCAATACCTTCAGCATGGTACTTTCACTGATGTTCAGATTCGCTGCTACATAATTCATTGATAAAAGATACCGATTTTCTTCTGTCGGATACTTCGTAAACTTCCGAAAATTCTGTTGAATGGTATCCGCAATTGCTTTAGCTAAAACCAAAGATGAATTATCCGATGATTCCATCTTGATTTTTTCGTAATTCGCATAATCAAGCAGAGCAATAACTAGTTCAATCAACAGCTTCTCCACGATTAATTTCTCTTTCAGACTAAAAGATTCATTGTCCAGCAACTCTACATAGGTGTGTAAGATACGCGCAATATCACCATATGCCTCATTCTCTTTTCTGAGAAGAATCGGACAATACATAAGCAATGTTTGTTGGATACTCGGATCATCAATATCAAAGTGCGCGCAAAAATATTTCAAGCCTTCATTAGAAGCACAAGAATTTTCATGTGAGGTTCCTGGCGGGATCAAGACTATACTTTCTGCAGAAAAGTCATACGCCCGACCACTAAACGAAGTATGCTGAACACCTTCTAGAATGATCATCACTTCAAAGGAGAAATGTGTCTCACGTTCAGCAATCCAAGGATATTCGACTCGTTGCTTATGTCCGCCAAATAATTTTATATTCGTGTTGATCTCCGGTAACGTCACAATTTTATTGAGCCATTCAGGATTCTCATTCATCCATCTTTCCTCCAAGCCATCATTTGCTACACATATCATATCATTGTTATCTATTTCACTAAACCTGTATTGTTATTAAAATAACCTTTCGGGGATAAACTAAACTGTTAAAAGAGTCTTAATATACAATACTTATCTAGTTGATAGTTTGATTTTTTACGAAACTCAAACATTCATTGTACGAACCAATGACTTCATCCTTCATGTATTCAAATGTTGAATCTTGCCACAATGTTTCATCATAAATTTCTAATCCATAAAATGTTTCAGTTATGTCTTTCCACTCATCCTCTTTGCCAGATTGTTTGTGTATAAAAGTAATCACTTGATAAGATCCATTTTTTGCTTGAGAAATAAGATGATAATAACCTACATATGATCTTTTATTTTGACTTGACATATTCAGCATATAGGCAGGATCAAAAACAAACAAAACCAAATCCGTATTCTTATAGGTTTCTCGTTTATATCCTATTTCCTGTTTTTTAGTAGGTAAATTGAATTGATTCCAATATTTTGGTTTTTGTATTACTGCTTGAATAGTAGTTAAATTTGTTGAGCGAGTATCAATTGTGAGTTTTGAAAATTGCTCATTATCATTCGGAAGAGTCTTAATTGTTCGAACCTCCTTTACAGTCATTTCATCATCCTCATACCTTCCTAAATAGAAGTTTTGTGGTTCTCCACTTGCTTTTTGCTTTTTAAGCTTGAAGGCAATATAGGGGTTTAAGGCCCATCCTTCATCATTTTTGACAATTTTGTTCATTTGAGTCCCGCTCAATTTTAGATTTACATTATTCATCGAGTTGTTGTAATTGCTTCCGACGAAGAAGACTACTACAGTAAATAGTACGGAAACAAGTGAAGTAGGATTCTTAATTAATTCTATGAACCACTTTCTCAATCCTTGAAAAAATGTTAAGTTTTGATCAGCTTTGTTTTTTTGTACAATTTCTTCTAGAAGAGTGATTATTCGTTCATAAAATCCATTTTGCATCATTTTCATATTCTGCTTTTTTTCTTTTTCAATATTTTGTTTTTTTTCCATAATACTTCTCAAAACTCCATTTTATTTTTATGGTTTACACGCAATTCGAGGCTGCACACCCATTTCACGACAATCATTCACAAAACTAGATAGCAACCAAATAATTTGTACTGTTCGCTTGTTAGGTCCTCTATCAAATTGATCAACTAGATCCTTTTTGGAAATAAAATCGACAACAAGCCAAACTCTTTTTGTCGAACTCGATGCATAGGCAGTCGTCCTTAACATTTCAATTGCATTTGAAATGTCTCCACCTACAGAAGTAGTCAGTCTGTTTATCTTTGTTTTTCCATAAAAATTTCCCCAAATATTTCTTTTATTATTCAGGTCCATCTTTTCTACATTGACAATACTTCCTAAATTTTTTAATGCCTGACTAACCACCACATGAAATGCTGAAGCTGATAATTTCCTTGTATGATCACTTTTGGCATGATAGAAACTTACCGTTTCATTTTCTGTTACGGAAATATAATCTGCTACCTCATGCCCCAAATCATCACAAATCAAGTAGTCCTCATTACTAAATGTATTCTCGATAAAAGAAAACAGTGAGTTATCTTCAAATTTTACGCTATTCATATCTACCTTTCCTTTTTCACTTGTTGTATTCATTAAATCTGCATACGGATGGAAAATTGAAAGAAAAGATTGAGTAGCTCTTTCCATTTGATGATCATAGAAAAGTTCATTTTCTGTATACGCATATTCGATATCAGAAAAATTAATTAACATTTGCCCAGACTCATTAATGATATCTAAGAAACTAATAGTCTCATCTTCAAAATGAAACTTTAGCTTACGCAATTTTTCCGAAATTATTTTTAAGCTTTTTTTATTCTTCTTCACGTAAACATCGTTAATGTGAGGATTATTTACTTTATAATAATTTGCACGAGAGGATTCATGCGATAAATCGAATGATTGGCAATCATCCTTCATAAAGATTCTGCTAATCTTTTCTTTATCTATTTCTAAAATGCTTTTCTCATCATTTGTGTAAGTTACACTGTCACACCCATGAAAACATTCAATCAAACCAGAAAAATCAACCAGAACTGTGGCTGGATCTAAATCCTTTAATTTACTTTTATCCACTGGATGTGCGAAGCTTTGCATATAGTTATCACTAGGCAAATAACTTTTCAATTTATCTACTATACTGATTGCCCAGATACAGAATTCTGTGAACATTACTTTTTTTCCTGGTTCGGCAACTTTAGATGTCGTCAAACTCACAGTATAATTAATTCCATCTTCATTTTTAATTTTGTATGATCCAACTAGCTGTTTACTTGCACTTAAAGGAGAAAAAGAGTCAGCCAAATTATTTGCCTCCACAGTACGTTTTCTGATTGATGAATTATACGATGATATATTCGTATTTTTCATCGAAAACCGTTTAAAAACAGTTCCATCTGTTATTAAAAATCCTGATAGATTCTCATATTCGACGCGTTCAACTATGCTTTCCAAGGCTCTCTGTAATCCAGTAATATATTTTGAATTTATAATTAGATACCCGTTATATTCAATCATCAGTAAATATCCATAACTATTCTCTTTAAGGGGACTGTTTACTAAAAAGGTTGGTTCTTTTTGTAGTTCAAATACAAAAAAAGAATACCTGATCTCTTTTTCACCAATTTTTTTCTTTTCCCCTTTAACGTTATGCCTGAAATTACCTGTTTTATTTTGTGAAACCTCCCCTGCAATCTGACTTATTTGCCTTTTTGAAAGCAGCTTATCCACTTTAAAAAAATAAGAACTGCTATCTAACTTTAAATATCTTTCCATGTCTATTTAATCTCTCCTATATACTAAATATACTAATATCAATACTTTATTCTATGCACCTCGCCGCATAACGAAAGTTATTTTAATTCCACTATTAAACAAAGCTGATTCATAGCTGATAATCTATTGAGATTGTCCATCCGTCATAAACTGCCCTGCTTGCTTCGCGTATATTCTTACTTGCTTCTTTTTCTGCCGCTAGTGCTTTACTGAATATATCAGCCATGTTTTCCGGAAAATCGCAGGCGACTATTTTTTCAACCCACTGCGTTTTATCATTCATCGGCAAACACTTAAATTCATTGATCCTCCAGACATAAGTTTCTAACGCTTGGAACAATGATCGTTCTATTTCACGTAGCTGTTGTTCGCCAATCTCAATCACACTTATCAACTCCTGCAATTCGGAGTGACTTTCACATTGACCCAGCTGTTGGAAATAAATCGCCTTCGTTTCTTCAGCACTGTATTCTAATGACTCGATCAAGCCTTTAATTTCTTTTTTCAGTGCACCTTCAGATGAAAACATCCTCAATCCTATATTCTTTTCCATTTTTCTCACCACATTCTTTTAAAAAATGAACGATTCGTATAAGAGTTTCTTTTTGTCATACTGACGTGTAATTCCTTTTTAGACTATTCCCGCAACTCCTGTTTCTCCTTGCTATCGGACCTTCCAACCTGTACTAAACACATTACTGCTACTCCAATAAATCCTCCAAGTAGGAACAGTCCCAGACCAATTACTACATTCATTTTCTTTCCTCCATTTTCCAAAACTCCAGCTTGTTGCAGCTCCTTCGTACCTCTTTCAACACAGCCTATTTTTCATATTTTTTCAACGACTCCTTAATAATGCATTCACACAATTCACTAAATCGAAGCCCCATGGCCCCGGCAGCCTGTGAATATGAACTGTTCAAGGTCATACTTGGCAAAGAATTGATTTCAGTCGCAAAAATACGATTGTTTTTATCCACTAAAAAATCTGTTCTCGAACAAACTGACAACCCTAATATCCTATGAAGTTTCACTGCTAAAACGTTGAGCTGGTCTGCTAACTTATAATCTATTTTTGCAGGAACAATCCCTTCCGTTCGCCCCTTTTGATATTTATTTTGATAATCATAAAAACCTGTTTTAGGGATCATTTCAATTATTGGCAGGACTTGATTTCCAAGTATTCCTACAGAAAAATCTCTTCCTTCTATTTTATCTTCTATTATTATTCTAGGGTGATTCGAGTAATGAATCGCCTCTTTTACCGCAATTTTCAAATTCTGCTCCGTTTCAACTACAGATATCCCAAGACTGGAGCCGCCATCTATCGGCTTTACCACCGCTGGCAACAATATTCGCCTTTTCCCATTCGTAATTTTTAACAGCCTCTGTCGCCGTTTTATCAGCTATCTTGTCATTTATTTCTGCTGGTATATCATCTAGTACATCTTGTACCAATTCTTCTTCATCATGAGATTTTAAAATAGATTCGTTCTCCGTTATTCCAAACGATCCCAGCAAACTTGAGAAGTCATCACTAATAACAATCTCACTTTCAACCATAGGCATGATTCTTAGGTCAGGATTATCCTTGATCAAATCAGGTAATGTTTTTACATTTCTATTTTGAATTTCGATTTGCTTTTTCATTTACCTTCCCCTCCAACAACTCCGGTTTCACATCCCTAATAGTCGACTCATGAAATGGTGGATAAGCAAGATTATGATCTGTAATCAAATCATACTTTCTCTCTCCACACTCACAATTACCACAGTAGACAATTCTTACTGTATGTTGCTCAATTAATTCTTTTAGTTTCATTGCAAAAATTTCCTCATTACTACCGTTCGCGTTTGAAACTGCCAACATACTCTTGCTACAATGAAATAGTCTAGTTAATAGACATAGGGCTAGGTAACTAACTGACAAATTAGCTTCCCCACTAGCCTTTAGACTGCCGTTTTAAAATGCGGCAGTCTTTTTCCGTCATAGCTTCTATTACCGGATCTTTTGAACATATTCTTCAATCTCTTTTCTCTTTTTCCCCAGCTTTGTCGTGCTTTCAATGTAGGCAAATTTTCTTGACCTTACTTCCTGTAGTTCTTTTTTAAACTCCCCTTTCGTCAACATTACTTCTTCCTACAGCGTTGTTCTGAGCGAGTGGTTTTGCTATAATGCTAGTAATTTCTTGGTTCGACTATTGCCGATAAGGTGAAGCGATTACATAGGTTTATTTCGGAGGATAAAACATGAATTCAACAGTTACTTTCTACGTTACTCGACATGGGGAAACATTACTTAACCGATTAAATAAAGCACAAGGTTGGGCAGATTCTCCACTAACTGAAAGAGGAATCCAAACAGCCACACAATTAGGACTGCAACTGAAAAATATCCAATTTTCGGCTGCATTTTCAAGTGATACATCCAGAGCTTTACAAACTGCAAAAACCATATTAACTGCACAGGGGCAAAATGAACTGCAAGTTATTACTGATTCAAGGCTCCGTGAGTGGTGTTTGGGCTGCTGGGAAGCAGAAAATAATGATAAGTTCATTTCCAGTATGATGAATGAATTACAGATACAAAATGATTTTTCAGAACTTAATTTTCGTCTGCCAGAAGTTCATGAGGTTATTTATAAATCCGACATAACAGGGATGGTTGAACCGTTTCATATGATTACGGATAGATTGGAAAGTTTTCTCAAAGATACAGCTGATAATTTTATTCACTTGAATAATCCAAACGTCCTGATCGTTACTCATGCTTTTACTATTAAAACATTGCAGTATTTGTTTTCAAAAGAAATGTTGCGAACAAAACCTAAAATCAAAAATGTCGATATTATTTGTATTAAATGGGATGGTAAAAGTTTTTCTATCCTTACATGATAAGCATAGTACGCCTTTACGGCTCAGGGCGATAATGCGAATTAAGAAAGGTTCTGGAAATATGGCGCAAGATATTTACAACAGCCAATATGGAAATATGAAATCTATCGAATCGGATTTTATTGTAACATCATAATGTTTAGCAGCTTTTTCAACTGTTGCTGACAGATACTTTTCTACAATTGAATGAGTTAATGTAGATTTTCTTTTTTTGTAACCTGTTTTCATATATAATTCATTTAAACTATTAATAAGGAGTTGAAATTATGGATCCTTCTTCATTTTTTCCGATTATTTCAGGAATGTTAGGAGGTGCAGCCTCTGCAGGTCTATTCAAAGGTCCAATTCAAACTGTTGAAGACTGGTGGTACATTAATTTCGGTCACACATCGAGTGAAAAGGCCGAGATGCTTCGCGCTAAACAGAACGCTAATATTGACGCATATAAAACTTCTCTACTAGAAGAAGCATCAAAAATTGATCCTGCTAATTTAAAAGAACCTGAACTAAAAATATTGGGTCCTGCCCTTGAAGCATCGAAATATTACATTGAGGACGAACCTTTGAGAATCATGTTCGCAAAATTAATTGCATCCTCTATGGATTCATCTAAAGAAGACATCGTCCATTCGTCGTATGTTGAAATTATCAAACAGCTGACTCCCTTGGATGCAGAAAATCTGCTATCTATTCATACAACAGAAAACGAAGCCCTTATTTGTTCACTTAAAAAGAACTATAGCACTGGCGGATATGATGTGGTATTCTCCAACCTATTCTTAGGAAACGAGAAGTCGATTCCTCAAAGTCGTATTAGCCCCTCTTTAGATAACCTCTCAAGATTAGGTTTATGTGAAATAACCTACCAAGAACTAAAAATTAAAGAGGGTATTTACGACATTTTTAAAGAAACGGAAGAGTATCATCTTCTTGATCAAGAAATAAAGAGACTAAACAATGAATACGATGAAATCCGTAGAGTTGCCGTCGAATTCCCCTCATCGAATATCGATGCCGATAGGGTACCAGTTTTATCCGGACCTGAAATCCAAAAAGGACTAATTAGAATTACTCCTTTTGGTAAAAACTTTTGCGCTATTTGTCTTTAGACAGGTAGCTTTTTATTCGCTTAGTTTCTTCTTCAAAAGACCTATCCATCCATTTCTCAATCATCCTCATTTGAAATTTCATCATAAGAAATGAAACGATTCCTGATGAAATAATCGATAAAATAATTAGTTTGATCATTTGATTTCCTCTCCTCAATGGCGTGGATCACGGAACTAAATTCCAATGAAAATCTTCACTACCTCGTCAATATCATTTCCATAAACTTCATATTCAAAATCAGAATTTAATACTTCAAAAACCGCTGCGGTTTTGTAAGACAGTTCATGTTGTTCTCGTTGCGTCCACATCATTTCTATATCTTTTAGTAAACCTAGCTGATTATCGTTTAATTTCACTTTTTCTATAGTCGTACTTGATGGAGCGATTTGATGTAGCTTCTCCATTTTTTTAATTTCTGAATCAATACTTAATGATTCGAAACCTGCACCTTTTAAGGCGTAAAGATAACTTCCATGCTTATAAACTTTATGTTTGATTGTCTTCATTCGCCGTCCTCCCGTAGTAAAGATTTCTCTCAGAAACGTTGCATCTGTGTCAGGCATATCCAATTTTTGGAAGCTTAAAGTGTATTGAACCGTAATGCCACCGTTATTCCGTTTCCAAAACTCAGCCATCGATTGAAAGTTCTGCATGATTACATATTTCTCTCCGTCTAATCGCCCTATTTGAAAATCACATGTATTGTTTGTATTCATAAAACCTCCTTGATAAACTTCGATTAAGGAAATCATCTCATTTCTTTGATTTTCTTGAAGCGTGATCTCCATCTCAATTTTACTGATACTCTTTTCAAGAGATGAAGATCAAGGGTTTTCATCTAAACTGACATCTGACAAATCACCATAAACCCAGAGATTAAGCTCTAATCTTGATTTATTAAGGTTCCATTTTAAATAAAGGATTTGATCCTCTAAGTCTTGATAATCTTTCAGCCATTGGAATCTCACAATCGCCACCCCTTATATGTTATAATTTTACTTAGCTAGGTCATCTCTTTTGAGGTGGCTTTTTTGGTTGTTTTGCTAAATTGTCAGAATATTCCCGATATTCTTAAAAAGAACCAAGCTTTTGGTAAAAACCCTTTTAGTACCTTGTCATCTGTTACAATTGAATTGTAAGAAATTTAGCGGGAGGGGCTAACATGAAAAAATTTATTCTTTCATTCTTTTTCGGATTAATTTTCTGTTTGTCTTTGGGAACTGTTGACGCGTCTGCTGTTGAAACTAAAAGTACACCTTTGACTTTACCTTCCAATTCAAGTTTGTTATCAGTAACTTCCAATGAAGTCGATGCCCTACCTCTGAATTCATCGGAAAATGCCTTATTCGAAGATTATCCATTTAAAAGAGTTTCTTGGTTTCCTTTAGGGAATACCGGAAAACGAGATGATAGTGAATCCGCTGAGTTTTATTATAAGTTTAAAACAGATGAAAATGGAGATATTCGTTTTAAATTAGATATAACATCACTTCCACTACAAGAGTCTTCTCACAGTGCATATATACGAAGTGAGTTCTCATATTACATTCCTCACTTTGATCCGGAAGATGATTATTACAAATATACTAGTGAAGATTTTATAGATAAAACTAGTCGCATAGGATTCCGCAATAGAGATATTGGTTATACTGAAAATGCTGTTCCAAATGCCGAAGGGTGGGTTCGCTTAAAAATTACTAATATAAGTAATAGTGCAACTCAGGGTTTGCATCTTTTCAAATTGGGTGTAGTTATTTCTCATGATGATAGTGGGGAAATAACTTGGGATGAACTGAAAACCTACTACAATCAATGATTTGCTAAATCCATAGAAATATGTGGGGCACAAACACAGTTTTTTATAGATACTACTGTAAAAGTAGCACATAGTTTGGGATACGAAATTTATATCTTGAATTTACACTTTAA
>NZ_JAFLVR010000014.1 GCF_017315985.1 Candidatus Enterococcus murrayae
ATATTAACTTTTATACAAACCTTTTTTTTAAAATGATTTTTGCATAACGAAATTTTTAACCATTTCCACATTTCTAAAAATTGTTTCCAAGCAAAATCTTAGTCGGTCAAAAACTTCAATAAAAATAGCTACATAATAATAATTATCTGGAGATAATCAACTCGTTACTTTTAATGTTAGAAGAAAATGCCGTTCTATTTTCAGACGGTTAAAAGTAAAATCCCCTTCCTGAATGATCAAAATCATCCTCACATTTTTAATCTATTTATCGAGAGAAAATAATAACGTGCTCAAAACCAAAAAATATAATAAATAAATATTTATACAAATCGGTTGGTTTTTATACAAATGATGAATCGTCCTTTTTCTATTAGGTTAGTTATTTTTCAGATTGATCTCTTTTCAACACCTTTTGTATTTATTCTAATCTACAAAAATTATTCCAATATAATAAAAATATAGCCTGTCATTTTAAGTCGATAAATAGCTGATTCATGCTATTTTATCTCATTCAAAGTTCTTGAATTACTTGATAATAATTATTCTCTCATTGTTATATAAGAGGTTCTGACATCACCTTAATCCACTTCAAATAGCCATAAAAAAAGTCATTTTCCATTATCCAAGATGTATTATTTGTATTATTCTGACTATAATTAGTGCATTAATATAAGCCGTTCTCTTAAAGTCATTGACCTCTTCCTATCGATCTATGCCAAGACAAAAAAGACTTCGCGAACTCGCTCAGCTTATTGCCGATAAAGCTAGTTCGTGAAGCCGGACATGGATAGTCCTGCTGCAAAGCTACTTATTCATTTGAAAATTTTATACTTCCTTTATGAGCAAAAAAGCGATTTTCGTTTCCTAATGTAGAAACGAAAATCGCTTTGATTTCTATAGATACTGTTAGAATATATCTACTGGCTATTAATGAATGATGAAATCTTGTTTTTCAACAAAATCATTTTCTAAGTACTCGAAAAAAGTTTTGTTTAAGCGATATCCTTGTCCCCAAACGGTCTGGATCGCTTCATCTCCAAAATTATTCTCCAACTTTTCATTTACTTTTGAAACAACTTTTGAAAGACTCGCTAAAACCGATTTAGTTGGCTCCTTCTCCCAAATCTGGCGACTGATTTCTTCTCGAGGCACCGTGCGATCTCCTGCTTGGATCAAATAATAAACAATTTCTTTTTGCTTCAGCTTCAAATTCAATTCTGACAATTTTTGTTTGACCGTCACCTGCTGAACATGAACCGCATCTTTTGTTGCAAAGTTTGACAACTCAGCGATCAATAAAATTTCGCGTAATCTTTCTAAATCAGAATTTACTGGAATACATGCATCAAAAAGAGACGCATTTGGTTCATCATAACCGCCCCCAATTGTTCGACGGAAAACTTTCATATTTCCTTGAGGTAAAAGCTTGATTACTTCAGACACATCGATATCATAAAGTGTCTCACTGAAAATAATCCCTTCAAACTGAGTAAAGAAACTCTTGTCGAAGGAATTTCTACTTAGTTTTGTCATCAAGCTGCTAGAACAATAAACTTCATTTCCTAACTGTTTTAATTGTCGTTCAAAATTTTCTTCGTATAATGGAACCTTGGTCAAAAGTAATAATTGCATACCTTACATCCTCCTTAAAATTACATACTCCAACTAAAAGCTTTTTTCTAACTAACAGTGCCCCATTAACCTCGAATGGATCTGATCACTTAATAAACAGCGGAAATTAATTGGAAATATCATTAATTGTGGCAAAACAAAAAAATAATTATATGGTTTAATTATATTATACAGTTAATTTTAGGTCAATTTTTAATTTTATATAATAAAAACATAGGCAGCTGCCTTTTATGGCTAAAATAACAACCATTAAATCCTATAAATAGCCATTAATGCCGTTTAACGAGCGTGCAAAATAGAGAAAACACTTTGTCAACACATCATTTAAATCTTTACGCAACGATTCAGGACATTAAAATAATTTTTTTAAACAACGAAAAAATAAAAAAAAATTGCCCATTTCAAATGAATCGAAATGAGCAATCGTTTTATTTTACATTTAATATCCACATAAATCCGATAAAGACAAAGAACAACCCATACATGATTGGAGAAACTTCTTTGCCACGTTTAGCAGCAATCATCGTGATTGGATAGAAAATGAAGCCCAGCGCGATCCCATCGGAAATACTGTAGGTTAATGGCATCCCAATCAAAATCAAAAATGACGGAATTGCAATCTCTAGTTGATCCCATTTGATTTGGCGCAGAGATTGAGCCATTAGTACCCCCACAATAATCAATGCTGGTGCTGTCACCTGTGATGTAACGACAGACAACAATGGTGAGAAAAATAAACCAAAGATAAAGAATACACCTGTCGTTATTGCAGTCAAACCTGAACGACCACCGACAGCAATTCCAGCAGAAGATTCCACATATGCTCCTACCGGGGATGTTCCTAATAACGAACCAGCCAGCATAGCCGTAGAATCCGAAGCCAAAGCTTTACCTACACGCGGCATTTTATTATCTTTCATGAAACCTGCTTGATTAGCTAAACCAACTAAGGTTCCTGCAGTATCAAAAAAAGTGACTAATAAGAAGGTCAAGACAACGACCCAAAGCTGGATCGTATTGATATCTTTTACATGGTTTAATGCAACTAGGAATGTTGACTTCAAGCTAGGAGCTGCAGAAATAATTTGAGTGGGTGCATGGATCAACCCAGTTGCTAAGCCCAACAAAGTTGTTGCAACCATACCGATAAAAATACCGCCAGGAACTCGGCGTACCATCAGAATCGCTGTCACAATCAAGCCAAAAACCGTTAGCCAAGTCGTTCCGACACTCAGCGAACCTAACCCAACAAGCGTTGATTTATTGGCAACGATGATGCCGCCCTCGCTCAGTCCTAGAAAAGCGATGAATAAACCGATCCCCCCAGAGATAGCAAATTTTAAATCCGCTGGAATCGCATCAATAATCATTTCCCGCAATTTGAAAATAGTGATCAAAATGAATATCAATGAAGCAACAAATACTCCAGCTAAAGCCGTTTCCCATCGAATTCCCATACCGATACAAACAGAATAAGCAAAAAAGGCATTTATCCCTAAAGCCGGTGCGGTCGCAATCGGATAACGAGCAAGTACTCCCATTAAAATACAGCCTAGTGCACTTGCTAAAGCAGTCGCAGTAAATACAGCACCTTCATTCATTCCTGAAGCGCCTAACACACTGGGATTGACAAATAGTATATAAGCCATCGAAATAAAGGTGGTGAAGCCCGCCAGAATCTCTCTTCTTACAGTGGTGTTTAATTTCTCAAGTTCAAAATAGGCATTTATTTTCCCTCTCATAGTGCTCCCCCTACAATCTAAATTGTTCGTAAAATAATAGCATGTTTTTTCAAACAACGAGGATAATCATATAATAAACAAGAAAATAAGTAAACAATAATGTGTAGCTGCATCTAAACCCGAACATTAACTAAAATCCCACTATTTTTTATAGCAGCCCTTTCTCTTAAACTAAACAAACTATTGGACAAATCCCCCAATCCTCGCTATTTTTGAGAAGGACTGCCTGGTTGCCACTAAGGTGATTTTTTGTCGAATGTTACTCGCGGGAAAACTCATGCCTTATCTGTAAAGAAATGAGAAGAGTATCTATAGTAAGAATGAACACATTAAAAGGAGAATTATTTTGAAACAACTAACCTTTAAACAATTTTGGGAATTATCTGAGATCTATACTGCACCATTAAATCTTTTTATTATTTTACTGGGATATGCCATTGCGAAATTCCAGTTTAACAGTCTGCCCGGACCGGACCTTTTTCTATTTGTTTTAATCATCGTGATGTTCCATGTCACAGTAAATATTTTTAACCATTATATGGACTATCGAAATGCTTCTGATGAAAATTATAAACAACAAACGAATATCATTGGGCGCGATCATTTAGATTTGCACTTTGTAAGGAATTTCTACTTATCTAATTTGGGGATCTCCTTCCTATTAGGATTGCTGTTGGTATGGCGAACGAATTGGGTGATTGGTGTTTTAGGAGTGATCGGCTTTTACATCGGCTTATTTTACTCCTACGGCCGGCGACCGTTGAACAGCCTGCCAATCGCAGAAGCTTTAACAGGTACCGCCAGCGGATTCTTTATTCCGGTTGTGAGCTATTATCTCGCTATCTATCAAACGCATGTCATTACCTTAGCTATGATCGGTAAAGTTTTCTTGATCAGCTTGCCGCTAGTATTGATGATGTTCAATAATTTACTGGCGAATAATACGTGTGATTTGGAAGAGGATATCGAAAATCATCGGAAGACACTGGTTTATTATTTAGGCAAGCCATTAGCGGTCAAGGTCTTATCAAATGTTTATGTTTTCAGCTTTGTCTGGCTATTCGTTCTGGTTATTTCTGGTTTGGCACCTTGGACCGTGCTGTTTTTAATCTTCCTATTTCCTAAAAATTGGCAAAGTCTCAAAAAATATCGTGCGCTTCAAGATAAGAAAACAACTTTCCCAATCGTGCTAAAAGCCATGTCTGTAATCATGGTTCTTTATCCCATCCTTTATTTTATCGGAGCATTTTTCGCATAAGAAAAAGCCTGCTTAACTTCCTTTGAGGAAATTAAACAGGCTTTGTTTTATACGATCAAAAAATTGATATTCAACGTATCAAAATCCGTCTGCTGTTCTCTTGTAATATGTGAGTCTGTAATCAAATAATCACATTCATCAGGTTTCGCAAACTGTTTAAAGCTGCGCTGATTGATTTTGTCGGACTCACATAATACGATTTTAATCCGGCTAATGTTGAGTAAACTTTTCTTCATTTCTGCCGTTTCATAATTAGGCGTCGAATATCCGTATTCCTTATCGAAAGAGGTAGTTCCTAAAATGACTTTATCCACGGAAAAACCAACTAACCCAAGCGCAACAGAGCTTCCTGACACATATGGATAACCGTTGCGAATCGCACCGCCAATGACATGCACCTGATAATTCGTCTTTTCGCTCAATAATAAGGCGATTTCCAAGTCATAAGTCAAAATGGTCAAACGCTTCAAAGAACTATTGATCAATTTTTCAGCAAAAGCACGGCAAGAAGTTCCCGTATCAATCGCCAAGATGTCATTTTCTTCAATCAATCGGACCGCTCTTTCGGCGATGCGATATTTTTCAGTCGTAAACTCGCGGCTCTTAGGTATTATTTCCACACTGCGCTGAAAATCACGCTTAATAACTCCGCCGTGCGTACGTGTCACCAATCCTTCATTCTCAAGTTCCCGCAGATCATTTCGGATCGTTGAGCCGGTTACCTTGAAAATATCCGCAAGTTCTGCAACCTGCATTCGATTTTTTTCATTGACTATATTAACGATTGATTGTTTTCTCTCTTCTGCATACAATTGATCATCCATCTTTTATCACCTTTTTGTGTTTTGTTTCATTATAAAAGAAACTGAAAATGTAAGCAATCAAACTAAAATTATTCGCTAAAAACAATCACATTTTTTAATCCAACAGCATTCTTGGCATTTTCCAAAGCCTCACCAAAGTCATCAATTGAGTAACGTTTAGTAATCAGCTCTTTTAATGGAATTCTACCGCTGGCAACCAGTTGCGCCGACAGTCGATACCCTTTCAGACTAGCACGAGTACAGCCGAAGACCCTTAATTGCTTATAATGAAGGATATTGGTGTTCAATTTAACCTCTTCTTTTTCTTTCGGCAATCCACCAAAGAAAAGACAACGGCCATTCATCGCCATATAGTTGAAGCTTGCTTCTTGTGCTTGTGGGGCTGGTGCAGCAATGATGCATAGATCCACACCCTTATTATTTGTTTCAGTAAAAATTTTTTCCTTTAGATCTTTCGAAGTCAATGGAATCAAATCGGGAATCATTTGCTTAGCATCTGCCAAACGAGCTTCTGACAAATCATTCATCATGACTTTGCCAGCACCTCTTGCCCTAGCCAGCATAGCGTGCATGATCCCGATTGGTCCTGAGCCAATTATCAAGACATTATCTCCCGGTTTATTTCCAGCAATTTCTTGACCATTAAACACACAGCTGAAAGGTTCAATCAGTGCCGCTTCTTCATAAGACAATTCATCAGGAATCAAGGATATGTTTCCTTGGCGAACGGCTTTCTCCGGAATTACTAAGTATTCTGCAAAACCACCCGGTAAATTGATACCAAAGGCTTCATAAATTTCACATAAATGTGTGTTTCCACTAACACATTGGTCACAAATTCCGCACCCCATATTCGGAGCGATTGCTACTCGCATTCCTTCTTTATAAAAATCAACCGCCGATCCTACTTCGACGATGTCGCCAGAGATTTCATGTCCCAATGTTAAAGGTGTTCCTTCACTTGCTGTCGGATAACCATTCTTATACATTCGAACATCTGTCCCGCATATTGAAGCCGCTTTGACTTTGACCAGTACTTCCTTTTCAGTTATTTCAGGTTTTGCCACTTCCCTTAATTGAATCTTTTCTTTACCTAATAATTGGATTGCTTTCATTTATCCTTCCACCTCAACAATTCTATTTTCCAGAAGAGAGATCAATCCTGCATTGACTAACCGGACCGACATCAAACCATCATAGCCGGTGCACTGTGGCGTCGTATCATTCAATATACAATCAATAAATGCTTGATCTTCAGCTACATAGGCTTCTCTAAACAAATACATCCAGCTATGCATCGTTGGCTGCGTCAATTGTTGATTGCTAGTAGCGACCACAATATTGTGCTTTCCTTGATCTCCAACTAAAATACTGCCTTTTGTTCCAAGAATCTCCATACGTGCGTCATAGCCGTATTGAACATACTGAGCACCATCGATCAGCCCAAGCTTGCCATCCGTAAATTTCAAATTCATCGCTACCGTATCGTAATATTCAGGAAACTCATCCCTTACTTCAGGCGAACGATAATTACCGCCATTCGCATAGATGCTGCTCACTTCACTACCGGTTAGCCACCGCAAGGTATCTAGATCATGACTATTTACCTCGCCGATCGGCCCATTACTCTTATGAATATCAAACATCCATGGTTTAGGCTCACTTGGACCATGAGTCAATGATTTTACCAGTACGACTTCCCCAATCGCTCCAGAATCCACGACTTTCTTTGCTTCTTGGAAACTGGCATCAAAGCGGCGCATAAAGCCAACCTGCAGCTTTACCTGATTTTCTTCTGCAGCTTTGATCATCTCCAAACATTCTGTTTCATCCATCGCCAACGGTTTTTCACAAAGAATATGCTTTTTAGCAGCGGCGGCGGCCAGCGCGATCTCTTTGTGGTAGGCCGTTGGTGTGACGATTACGACTGCATCGATCTCAGGATTTTGCAAAGCCTCCTGATAATCTTCATAAATGTATTGACAGTCCACTTCCCTTTGGGCCAATTCCAAGCTTTCTTTTGACGGATCACATAAAGCGATTAACTTAGCATTTTCAATTCGGCGGGCGAAATTTTTCCCATGAATCATTCCTGCCCTGCCGGTCCCTATCAAACAAATTCTAATCAATTCTGTCATGCCAATCATTACTCCTTAGCTGCTTGTTTCTTCTGTGAAAATACCTTTACTGCTGTCACTAAAAATCCACTGACCGCTGTCCCGATCGCTAGCGCTAAAACATATAGCAAGACATTTTCTACTGCTCCTGGGATCAAGAAGACAAAGAAGCCGCCATGAGGAACCGCGATCCCGCACTTGAAGATCATCGATAGCGCTCCAGTAATCGCTGAACCGACCGTGACTGATGCCAACACGCGAAGCGGATCGGCCGCTGCAAAAGGAATCGCTCCTTCAGAAATGAAGGATAGTCCTAAGACCCAAGCAGATTTTCCTGCTTCCCGTTCTTCCTTGCTGTATAAATTTTTCCCCAGTACCGTTGATGACAAAGCCATCGCTAACGGCGGTACCATCCCGGAAACCATTACTGCCGCCATTACCATACTTGTTTCTCCTGCACCTAGGTTGGTCAATGAGGCAACCCCGAAGAAGTATGCCGCTTTCCCTATCGGACCTGCCAAATCAATCGCCATCATTCCGCCTAAAAGCAAGCCAAGCAATACAGAGTTCATACCGGATAAACTATTCAGCCAATTTGTGATACCCTCGTTTAATGCCGTGATGGGAATACCCACGATAAATTTCATTACAAGACCAACAAATAAAACCGAAACGACTGGCAGAATCAAAACAGGCAGTAAACCCGAAAAGGCTGACGGTAATTTCAATACTTTTTTCAACCAATGAACGGTATAGCCCGCTAAAAAACCGCCTAGTAAAGCGCCTAAGAATCCTGCATTCATTGATGAAGCAATCATCCCTGCGACCATTCCTGGAACGAGCCCTGGTCGATCTGCAATCGAGAAAGCGACGTAACCGCCTAAGATCGGCCACATCAAGCCCATCGCAATCCCACCTAGTTCATTGATTGCTGAAGCTAGCTCACCTTTGGCATTAATCCCACCGAACGCAAAAGCTAACGCTATACAAATCCCTCCCGCTACAACAAAAGGAATCATGTAAGAAACGCCGGTCATCAAATGACTATAAATCCCGCTTTTCTCTGCTTTAGCTTCTGACTTAACTTCTGTCGCAGTCGAATATATCGCTGCATTTGGAGCACGATCAAATAAATCATCTGGATGATCGATCGCCTCAGTAACATCCACTTCCAACAAACGTTTTCCATTAAATCGATCCTTATTTACTGAAGTGCTCGCTGCGATAATAACTGCATCCGCCTCGGCGATCTCTTGTTCCGTTAGAACATTTTCCGAACCAATTGATCCCTGTGTTTCTACTTTAATTTCAATATTGCGTTTTTTGGCCGCAATCTCTAAATTCTCAGCTGCCATATAGGTGTGTGCGATCCCAGTTGAACAAGAAGTAATTCCCACAATTTTCATTTTTTTCACCCTTCCCTATTCAAAAATCTGATAGATTTCTTCTACATCAGTGACAGTCATTAACTTTTGACGGACATCCTCATGCATCAATTTACGAGATAATTTGCTAAGAATTCTCAGGTGTTCATCGTTTGATGTTTCTGGTACAGCAATTAGGAACATCAAATGAACAGGCTTGCCATCCATAGAGTCATACTGAATTCCTACATGACTGCGACCAAACGCAAGTGAAGGCTCAGTGACAGCTGCACTTTTCCCATGAGGAATTGCTACGCCAAAACCAATCCCCGTTGTGCTTTCCTCCTCCCGCTTCGCCACAGCCTCCAAGTAAACGCTATCATTTGTTACAACACCTTTGCGTATAAAGGTGTGGGCAAGTTCACTGATTGCAGCTTGTTTGTCTGTCGCTTTTAAATCAAAATCAATAAATGCTGGCTTCAATACATCACGAATCTCTGTCATTATCCTGCTCCTTGTAATTTTTTATACTCTTCTACAATTTTGATACCTGAGCTTGTTCCTAAACGTTCAGCCCCTGCTTCAACCATCTTTAATGCTGTAGCCAAATCACGAATACCACCAGCAGCCTTCACTTTTACTTCATCGCCTACGACTTTCTTCATCAATGCCACGTCTTCTACCGTCGCACCGCCTGTGCCAAATCCTGTTGATGTTTTAACAAAATCAGGTTTTACCTCCTTCGCGATTTCACAAACAGCAACTTTTTCTTCATCTGTCAAATAGCAATTTTCTAAAATAACTTTACTAATAATTCCGCCCTCATGAGCTGCATTCACAATTGCTTGCATTTCTTCTCGAATATACTCAATATCTCCTTCTTTCAATTTCCCGATATTGATAACATAGTCGATTTCATCTGCTCCATTTTTAATCGCGTCCTTCACTTCAAACACTTTTGCTTCAATCGTCGTTTGCCCTAACGGAAACCCAATTGCTGCTCCTACATGCACTTCACTGTCTTTCAAGAAATCTCGACACAACGCTACTGGATAAGAATTAATTGCTACCATTTTAAATCCGAAATCATTTGCTTCTTTACATAGCTGTTCAAACCCCGATTTGGTCGCATCAGCCTTCAATAGGGTATGATCGACCATATTCGCCAAATCTTTTAATTTAATCATTCGTTTACTCCTTTTTGTTTTTATTCACACTTTTATATTATCATTTACTTTCATTTTGTCAATACATAAAAGATAAAAACCAAAAACAAAAGAACTTATCTTGCTTTAGGTCATTACATTACGTAAAAAAACACCAGTTCAGCTAAAACGAACTGGTGTCTCCTTTATTATTTTAAAAGCAAATGAAAATCAACGGGTCAAAGTCCCCGGCCAAGCTGATGTCCCACCTAAAATATTGGTGATTCTATAGCCCTGTCCACTTAAAAAGGCACATGCATTTTCAGAACGAGCTCCAGATTGACAAATCAAATAGTACTCTTTGTCAAGTTCAAGCTCAGCTACACTGTCTCCTAGAGTGCTTAATGGCACGTTTTTCGCGTCAGGAACATGTCCCATTTGATATTCATAAGCTTCACGAACATCAATAATCGCCAAATCTTCTTGCTTTGTTAAAGGATAAAAATCCTTCATCGCAATCGAACTAGTCATAAATCAAATCCTCCGGTCTCACCGTTTTGTACAAGGCAAATGCGCCATCCAAATTTTTCACCTTCATACCATGTTGTTT
The DNA here is from genome assembly GCF_017315985.1 of Candidatus Enterococcus murrayae. GTDB lineage: Bacteria > Bacillota > Bacilli > Lactobacillales > Enterococcaceae > Enterococcus_A > Enterococcus_A murrayae. The sequence continues at coordinate 10,693 of NZ_JAFLVR010000014.1, forward strand.
TAGCAAACGCTCAGCTACATAGCTGCGTAATCCACTATGGCAGCTGACGATATAATTTTTCGCTGGATCCAACTCAGATACTCTATCCCGTAATTGATTCAAAGGGATGTTGATGGCATCTGGAAAACGACCATTGGCCAGCTCTTCTGGATTTCGAACATCTAGCAGCTGACTGCCTTTTTTCTGTTCTTCCTTCAAATCGTACCATTGGATCGAATCACTGATTCCCTCCGACAGATTGATTGCTGCATAGCCTAGCATATTGACTGGATCTTTTGCAGAACCAAATGGCGGAGCATACGTAAATTCTAACTCAGGCAAATCAAAAATCGTTAATCCACCCTTAATAGCTGTTGCTAAAATATCGATACGTTTATCAATTCCATTAGCTCCGACACCTTGAGCGCCGTAAATTTTTCCAGTTTTTGGCTCAAACACTAATTTCAAGGTCAGATCACTTGCACCAGGATAGTAGCCAGCGTGGTCTTTTCCAGAAACATGGACCACTTGATAATCTACTCCCAATTGCTTCACTGCTCGTTCGCTCAACCCAGTCGCTGCAGCGGCAAGATCGAACACGCGAACGATCGCCGTTCCAATACTTCCGCGATTTGTCCGTTTTAATCCAGCAATGATGTCTGCCACTTGACGTCCTTGACGATTTGCCGGTGAAGCAAGGGAAATCAACGCATCGCTTCCACTGACTTGCTGCTTGACCACGATAGCGTCACCCACTGCAAAAATATCCGCTGCACTTGTTTGGTAGTTCTCATCAACCAAGATACCTCCACCTAAGCCAACTTCTATCCCCGCTTGTTTGGCTAATGTATTTTCTGGTCGAACACCGACAGAAAGAATCGTTAAATCCGAAATTACTTCCTCACCGTTAGTCAGTAAAATCTTCTGGCCTCGCTCACTGAAACTTTGAGCAGATTCGCCAGTGATTACGCGAATCCCCTTTTGGATCAACTCATTTTGTACAAAAGCAGCCATTTCTTCATCTAGCGGCGGTAAAACATGCGGGGCTTTTTCAATAACTGTGACCTCTAACCCGCGCGACTTCAGATTTTCTGCCATTTCAAGCCCAATAAAGCCCGCACCGATTACTGTTGCCTTCGCAGGCTGCTTTTCCAGAGCCAGCATGATTTGATCCAAATCAGGGACATTCCGCAAACTATAGACATTGGCTGCCTCAGCTAATCCAGCCATTTCTGGAATCAATGGTTTCGCGCCTGGTGACAAGATCAATTTATCGTAGCCTTCTTCAAAGCTTCCCTGCTCATTCTTAATAGTCACAGTTTTATTCTCTGGCGAAATACTTGTAACCTCATGGAAAGGACGAACATCCAAGTTGAAACGGCCTTTTAGTGATTCCGGTGTTTGAACTAAAAGAGACTCTCGGTCTGCAATTTCTCCAGAAACATAATAAGGCAGGCCGCAATTGGCAAACGAGACAAACGGTCCCTTTTCCAATACCACGATCTCTGCATCTTCCACTAAACGGCGTAATCGTGTAGCCGCCGACATCCCACCAGCAACACCGCCAACAATAATAATTTTCATGCTACTTTCCTCCTCTAGTTGGCCCTTGCCAACGATTCATTCCGCCTTGAACATTGGTGGCCTCATAACCCTTTTGCTTTAATATCTTTGCTGCTTGCTTACTGCGCATTCCTGACTGGCAGATCACGTAAACTTCCTTTTCCTTCCCCTGATAACGATTAATTTTATTTAGAGGGTAGTTGACTGCTTTAGCAATATGCCCTCTACGGTATTCTTCGGGGGTTCGAACATCTAATAGTGTGATTGATTGTTCGAGCTTATCAGCCAAATCCTTTGTTGAAATCACTGGGGTCTTTTGAAATAGTTTAAACATTCGATGCACTCCTTATTTCTCTTTATATACCTCATAGGGTATTTTAATCATAAACAATCGAATACTGTCAATCATTCTGTTTACTCAGTAAAATCACCAAAAAACGATCTACTTGACGAATCATACCCTAGATAGGTATATTCTTCTTAAATAATGTAAAAAAGGAAGTTGATCAAAATGGAGATAGAGGAAAAAAAGATTCTCAACCGTTTAAAACGAACTGAGGGACAAATTCGTGGAGTGCAAAAAATGATCGATGATGAGAAGGAATGTATTGATATCATTACACAGCTGAGTGCTGTACGTTCCAGCATTGATCGTGTAATGGGCATGATCGTCGCTGAAAATCTAAAGAATTGCTTTGAACATCCGGATCAAAACCCTGAAGAACAAGCACAAAAGTTAGAGCAAGCAATCAATATGATCATTAAGAAATAAGGTGTAATAATGAAAGTCGTTTTCCATGTTGATGAACTAGAAAAATGGTCGGAAGCAGCCAATAATGTCAAAAACTTATTGAAAGAGCCCCATAAAATAGCTATTATTATTTTAATTAATGGGAAAGCGATCAATGGGTATCTTGCTCCGGAAAACCAAGCATTTATTGCGACTGAAGGTATTTCCTTTCACGCCTGCAACAATGCAATGAGAGCAAACAAGATCGCAGCAGAGCAGCTGCCGGGGAATGTCGTTGTCGTTCCTGCTGGTGTTTTAGATTTGATCAAACTGCAATCTGAAGGTTATGCGTATATCAAACCATGACCTCTGGCTATCTATGATCACGTTAAGCTGCTCAGGGAAGGGAGTATAAGTTTGAATACGATTGAAAATATCAATAAGAAGATGCATGTCACAGGTAGCTTGATTAATTTGAAAACGATCCAAGAAAATTTCGAAAAAATCAATACGAGAGACATTCATTCTGAAGAAGAGAAGCAGGAAATCATGGAGTTTCTAAATGCAATCGAAGCAGAGATCGTTTCTATTGAGGGTTTGTCAACTAAACTG
>NZ_JAFLVR010000015.1 GCF_017315985.1 Candidatus Enterococcus murrayae
AATTTGATTAAATGGTAGCGGATTAAATATTAATTATTTATAAAAAAAACAGGCTAATTCATTATTAAGCTGTTTGACTTTACTAAACTATTCAGTTAATACCCGTTAGCGGGAGAATCATTTTTTCCGTTGGATAGTTGAAATCGAACGTCTCATCACTGGAAACAAATCCTAATTTTAACAACCGTTTGCGATGTCCGATATCCAATTTATCAAACGCTCTAAAGGTCGTCGTCCTGAGCATGCGGGGGTGTTTATCCAAAATCAATTTCATCAACAGTTTTTTTTCGATCGCTAAATCCCAACAAAAGGGCAAGGCTGTGAGGTTTTCAATCGTTTGCTTTTGAGAATCGAAAAGGAGCAAACCGACGATCCGCCCTTTTGCCCAAGCAAGATAGCAGTTTTCTTCCTTGATAACTATTTTAAGTGATCGTAAGTAATCCTTCTTTTCTAAGTAAGGCAAAGCCCCCCGCATCAAGTGCGCAAAATGGAGGATTTTCTCTTGGTCTCTAGGCATCCCTCGTTGAATAATCACCTCCCGTTCCTCTGCCCACACTAAGCAGTCCGAAACAGCATAAGGTTCTTCAATAAAAAATTCTTTATTCTGTGATCGATAGCCATTAGGAGGAAGCTTAAAAAGCTCCTCGAAAGCTTTTGTAAAGGCTTGCTGGCTTTGATAGCCTATTTGAAAGGCCACCTCAATAATTCTTTGATCTGAATAGAGCAAAGCCTTGGCCGCTTCGTTTAAGCGCCGCCGTTTGATGTAATTGTAGAGTGATTGTTGTGTCGTTTCTTTAAATTCATGCAGTAAGTAATATTTTGAATAATTGAGCTGACTGGCCAGCTCCTCCAACGTTATCTTCTCCTGCAGGTGTTCTTCAATGTACTCTGTGATACTTGCGACCAATCGGAAATTATTCATGCTTTTCACTTCCTTTGGAGAAAATAGAGGGCGTGCATCGCTCGTGTCGCGGCAACAAATAACTGCTGCCTTCCTAATAGGCCAGGGTAATTTTCTTCATCAGCATCCACAATGATCACCGCATCAAACTCCAATCCCTTCGACTGTACAAGCGGACAAATGGACAGATGCTCCTGCAAGCTCGCTGCTTCATCCGTTAATACTTCGCAAATCATGCCTTGCTTTTCTAGTAAATCCAGCCATTCATTTGCTTGAGACAAGGTTTTCGTTATCAACGCAATCGTTGACAGTCCTTTTTCTCTTAACTGATTTACTATCTCTATTATACTTGAAATTTTCTCTGCTTGAGAAGGAACGATCCGTTTTTCAGGTTCCATTCCATGGCGCAAAACAGGTTCAATCGTCTGATCGTTAATTATTTTTTTCGCACAAGAAATGATTTCATAGGTTGACCGATAGCTCTTCGTAAGAAAAATCGACTGTGCTTTGGGATAGTAAGTCTGTAACTCCCCTAGCGTCATTTCATTGAGTGTGGTCAGAGATTGAGTAAAATCTCCTATTAATAATATCGGACAAGAAAATAATTTTTTGACTACCTCATATTGAATCGGTGTATAATCCTGCATCTCGTCGATGATCAGGTAGCGAATTTTCGAAAACTCATCAATGCCCTCAATAAATAAGCGAATATAGATAATAGGAAACAGATCAGAATAACTAGAAGCTTTTTTTGCTGAAAAATTATGTTCCGTTAAAAAATTATGATACAGCTTGGTACCAGTCGTATAGTGGAACTGCTTCTTCAAACGACTAAACAGCTGATTTTTCGTCGGCTTCCGTTTTGGTTGAAAAGGCCGAGTGCGCAGATCTTCCAGTATATCTTCCGCGATAAGCCGGAAACGTTCGAAAATTGGTTTCTTATGGTATGCCTTGTACCGCTTTAAAATGTATTCTGCATCATAAGCGTACTCGCCAATCGTTATCGTTTGCGGGGAAAATTTTTCAACTTCTTGGAGATAGTTTTGCAAGTCTTCTACCAACTGTTTCGTTGAGAGATAACTGATCCGTTCACTTAGCTGCGGCTGATCATTCAAATACAAAGATTCGATCTCTTGAAAACGCGAAGGTGCGTTTGTCTTTCCCGCAAGCTTCTGACCAAAGGCATCGATCGTCCATTCCGTTACGGGTTCTTCTCCCAACTCTGGCAGCACCTGTGCAATAAACTGGCTAAAGGTACGATTTGGTGAAAGGATCATTACCTGATCAGACGTGATCTGCTCGCGAAAATGATAAAGTAGAAAAGCAATACGATGCAAAGCAATCGACGTTTTACCTGATCCAGCAACACCCTGAATAATCATATCCTTTGAATGACTGTCGCGAATCACCTGATTTTGTTCTTTTTGGATCGTACTGATGATGGTAGACATTTGCCCGCCCTTTTGCTGATGCAGCTCCTTTTGCAGAACCTCATCGAAAACAGTCGTATCAGATTCTACAACATAATCGATCGTTCCATCCTTAAATTTGATTTGGCGTTTTCGCTTGATCTCACCAGAAGCCGTTCCTGCTGGTGTCTGAAAATGTGCTTCTCCCAAATCATAATCATAGAAAACACTTGCAATAGGCGCACGCCAATCATAAATCAATAAGCCTTGATCCTTCGTTGAAAAAGAAAAGGAACCTACATAGATTTTTTCTACTACATGCTCGCCTTCATAGACAAAATCAACGCGAGTAAAATAAGGATTTTTCTTTTGCTTTTCCAAACGAACCAATTGTTTCCCGCTGACTGATTCCGCCAATTGCTGCTGATCCAACAGCCGAGAATTGATAAACATTTCATGGGGATCGATCTCACCTTTATAATCGATCAAATATTGGTGAAATTGCTTTGATTCCTTCGTAAAATGAATCAGCTCCTCTTCAAGACCAGCCTCCTTCTTTTCAATCTCCCCGCGAATCGCCCGCCATTCTTTTTGTTCTTGCGCTAACACATCCATCAATGATCACCTCTCACAAACTTGGTCAAATAACTAGTATAAATGAGCGGCGAAAAAAATTTTTCATCAATGTTGCGGTCATTTACGAAAAAAAACGCTGGAGCACAGAGCTGCTCTAGCGTTTGATTCTCTCCTAATCTTTTAACTGGTAATGAAGTGCAGTCGCTCCCGCAAGCCCAATAATACCTAACGTGAACATAGCTTTACTAGATAGCAAGACACCACCTGCTAACAATCCCACACCTACCACAGCATTGCTTTTTGCACTAGCTTGAAGGCTTCTTTTGGTTGGTCTAGGAATCTTGATAGTCACGTTCATATCTTCCGCCATTTTTTCAAAATATTTTGCTGAATGATCAAACATTTCTCTTCCTCCATTTCTTTTATTCCTCAATAAATAATCGATCACTGATTGTTTCTAGCATAAAAGTAAACACTTCTTCTTGGTCATAGACTGTATTGGTCAGCGTTACTGTGTAAAGTAAACTGCTGAGCACACCAAATGCCTTTTCCTCTGGCACTGTTAATTTAAGCCTCGTACACTTTAGGACATATTCAAAAAAGGATAAGGAGCCGTTTGTAAATTCCTTACGCTCATCCTCACTCAATCGATTCAGCAAAGCAAAAAAATCTGGATTTGAAAAATCATATAGAAATGGTGAGGCCTGGTATTCACGATACAAAGCAGCCATCGCATGGATAAACCCTTCCCTATTAGGCCTTTTTTCCAAAATTCCCATCCAATCATTTCTTAAACGTTCCTGAACCGAAAGGAAGGTCTCAAGAAATAACTCTTCTTTATTCTCAAATAAAAGATAAAACGAGCCCGTAGCAATCCCCGTCTCTTTTGTAAGTTCACCGATCGTCGTTTTTCGATATCCGAATTTGGACCAGCTTTTCTCACAAGCCATACATAGTTTATTCCTCAAATTCTCTTTTTCTTCCTCAGAGAATCCTTTACTTCTTTTCACGAAATCCCACTCCCATCACCATGAATATATCCTTTTGCATATTCATGATACATTAAAAAGAAAGCAGGTACAAGATTGTACCTAAAAAAGCACAGGAAAACGATTCTTTCCTGTGCTCATATTTATTCTTCCACCCGCTTATCGATGATAGCTTTTAATGTTTTTTCTCTGATTTCTAAGCTCTTTGAAGCATGGTGTTCATTTTCATAAATATCAACTATCAATCCAGATATATACATTTGACTCATTCTGCCAGGTACTGGCGAACTAAAAAACTCATCATAAGAACTCTGAATGACCACATCGCTCAATTTCGCGATTGGTGAAAGTAAATAATTCGTTATTCCTACAACTACCACGTTATTTTCTTTAGCGATGTTGATTGTATCAATTAAATTTGCCGTTCGGCCAGACAATGAAAAGACAATAAGCAAATCATCGTGAGTCAGTACATTTGCAGCATTTACTTGAAAATCTGAATCTAATAAAGCCGTTGACTGCACACCATTTCTTAACAGTAATTTTTCCAAATCTATGGCGGCTAATCCACTTTGCCCTTTACCTAAGATATAAATATGGCGCTTTTCTTCAATTAGATCCACAACTTTTCTATAGTCATTTTCATCAATAAGGTCATGTGTCCGATCTAAAGTCTCTTTGATTTTATTCAATAAAGAGGTGTTGCTAAAATTGTCTTGTTCAATACGCACATTATTTTTAGCAATTGCGATTTTCAGTTCAGTAAATCCTGAGAACCCTACCTTCTTACATAGTCGATTGATCGTGGCATCCCCAACATTTAGTAATTGTTTCAAATCACTTATTGTATTGTGTACGACCTTATCCTTATTTGAGACTATATAATCCGCAACTTTTCGTTCTGATTTAGTCAATTGATCGTAATTATTACTTATCGTATCTATAGCATTCATTGAGTTCTGTCCTTTAGTATTAGTGAGTCAATCAAATATTCAACGTTTGATTCAAATTCATGATACCATCTTTTCCTACACTAATCATATCATTAAAATCAACATTTTCTGACCTTAATTGACTATATTCCAAAATTAACGGCAAGTTCATACCAGTAATGATTTGAAGCCTCTCCTTATACTGCGTATCTGTTAATAGCTTTGCTGCAATATTAGCAGGAGTACCAAAAGCTAAATCACAGAAAATGACTACCCCGTCTCCTGTATCAATCAAATCAACTTTGTCAGATAACGCAGCTCTAAAGTCCATGATATCTTCACCCGCTGATAGCGTCAGGGTATCAAGCTGCTCCAGCTGACCTGAAAAAAGCTCCAGCGTATCCCGCATTCCCTCTGCCAAATTCCCATGGCTGACAAGTAAAATTCCCTTCATGTTAATCTTTCCCTTTCCTTTTAAACGATTCCAAAGAATGATAAAGCGACTGATACGAGGATCGTACCGAAGATCACTTTTGAAATACTAACTTTTTTCTTTCCAATTAAATAATAGAACAAAAACAAAACTAATATTGAGAAAAGCCCCGGAATCAAATTGTCAAAATTATCTTGAATCTTCATTTTTGTTTCGCCGAATGTGACAGCCAGTGGTGTGACCAACGTTACCATAGATGCTGTCAAAGCCCCCATCATCATCATTCCTAAAATATTGGCACCCTCTAAAACATCGGTCATTAGTCTAGAAGATAAGACATCCTTTATCGCTTCGCGACCTTTTATATAAGTGAGATTCGTTGTCAAAACCAATTCGCACATCAAAATAAAATTCCCTAAAAAGAGCATTAACAAACCGAAGAACGAGCCGCCTGCAGCCAGAGTGCTGGCGGCTAGTATGCATAAAGTCTGCAATGTACCCGCGCTAAATGAATCTCCGAACGCCGCAACCGGCCCCATCAACCCTGTTTTAATACCAATAATTGCTTCGTCTGAAATCGTTCCTTCATTCGCTTTTTCTTCTTCCATAGCTAGTACCGTACCTAAAATCAAACCGCCAGCCGTACAGTTTGTATTATATAGTTCGAGATGCCGCTTTAAAGCCAGCTTCAAATCATCCGTCGTGTCGTATAGTTTTTCTAGCACAGGCATCAATGAATAAGTAAAAGAAATTGATTGCATTCTTTCATAGTTTAAAGATATTTCAGTGGAAAAATACCATCTGAACATCGTTTTATTGATATCTGAACGCGTCAGTTTTTTTTCATTTTTTTCCATTTTATTACCCTCCCATCGATTCAGAAAGCTGCTTGCGATTTAACACAGTAATGAAGGCGATCGAAATTGCAATGATCCCTGTAACTAAAGAGTTCATTCCCAATACTGAGACACAAACAAACCCAATGATAATATAGGGAATCAGCCTAGGTTTTCCAATAGAATTGATGATCAGGGCAAAACCAACCGCAGGTAAAACACCACCAGCAACTTCTAAGCCATGCATAATCCATTCTGGCACAATTTTTAAAAGATTCAGCATGACGTCCTGTCCAAATAGTACAACGATAAATACTGGTAAAAACAATAATAGAAAAGAAGTTGCCGCAGGATACCAGATAGCTGTTCGGGCAATTCCTTTAGTATCCGCTTTTTCAGCATATTCATCTGCCTTATGCACTAAAGGAACATTAATAATCTTACGTAAATTCAATAATTGCGCTCCTAAAAGCCCCAATGGAACAGCAAATGCGATTGCCTGCTCTACTGATAATCCCGTATTTAGAGCAATCGGTATCATCGTTGCCGCTGCCATTCCCTGATCAGTTGGCAAGTTTCCACCAGGAGCGATGATCCCAGCAAATACAGCAGCTATCCCTCCTCCAATCATTAGGCCAGACACCACATCCCCATAAATCAAACCGGAGATAATCCCTATAAAAATCGGATTTCCAATAAAAAATAAGGCAAAATATCCTCCGATCATTCCACGACTTAGCCAATACACCAATGCCATTGCGACAGCCATCATTACACTATTATCCATAGTATTTCCCCCTGACTATTTGATTTTATTAGCAATACTTTCTAACGTGATCTTCTCATTTTCAGGAATTGGTTGGATATAGACATTTAGTCCCTGAGTATCCAACTGCTTCAATGTTTCAAATTCTTCCATCGTCAATGCAACACCGGATGTCACAAATTGACTAGCTTTACCAGTTTGAACAGCCCCAACATTCAACTCAACTAGCTCCACACCATTCTCCAATGCCCGCTGAGCATTTCTAATATCTTTAAAAATAATCATGACATCATCATTTTTTTTATTCAGCGTTTCCTCCAGCTCTGCCACAGAAACAATCTCCACTTCGTTTCCCGGAGCGGCAAGCTTATAGATGTCACACATGAAATCATCATTTTTCAGCTCATCGTCTGCCACAATGATGCGATTCACTGGATGGTATTTGATCCATTTCGCAACAACTTGCCCATGTATCAATCTGTAATCCACTCTGACAATTCTTTGCTTTGCCATATTTGATTCCTCCCATTATTTGTTTTATTGAAGCTTAACCCGTTCTCCTGTTCTTAAACTTTCATGAATCGCATCGGTAACTTTAGCTGCTTGTAAGCCATCATATACATCTGCCACAAAATCAGAACCATCGATTAGACTATCGATAAAACTGTTAATCGGATCTGCCCCGAAGCCGACCACTTTATTATTGAAATCATTAAAGAAGAAGACATTTGGAGTGTGTGTTTTTTCTTTGTCTGCCATCTCAACACCACGATCTTGATTATTGATCCTAATGTACTTTTCTGAGGTCAGAACTGCCGTGCGACTGTCATTTACTTTGGCGAAGCCTGATGGTAAAATCCAAGAATTTTCCAACGTCCATGCGCAATCGTTTTCAAAAGTAATAATCGATTGGACACTGTCGTAAGTATCTACGCCCAGACTAGGCAGCAGCTTCTTTGAACCTACTGAATAGACCTCAGTGACTTCACAGTTCATATACCAGCGCATTAAATCGACGCAGTGTACTCCTAGAAAATCGATTGGATCAGAGGCATTTCCCCACTTGAACCACTTAGTAGGAACATCGATTGTGTCATCCATATTCATGTAGCCGCGAATTGGGTAGCCGTTCTCAGATTCTTTTAACTGATTGTAGGTGTAAATAGCCGCTGGGTCCCATCGCTTATGAAAATCAACCGCAACTCTGACCTGATTCTTTTCTGCAGCATCCAAAATAATTTGACAATCTCTCACCGTCGTAGCTAACGGTTTTTCTATCAATACATCAAGACCATGATTGATACAGGCAACAGCTGGCTCTACGTGTAAATGATCTGGCGTGGCAATAGAAACCGCATTCAATTTCTCATTAGCGAGCATTTCCTCCACCGTAGCATAAGTATTTACCTTGTACTTTTTTTCTATTCCCCCCCTAATTTCTGCATTGAAATCGCATACAGCCACCAACTCAACAAATGGATTTTGCTTATAGACATCGACATGATGGATGCCATAAATACCCGCACCAACAACAGCAACTTTCAAATTCTCCATAAAAATTATCCTCCATTATTACTATTTTGGGATATTTTATCCACAAACTCAGTTTATCAGGTTTTCTATCCTTGTCAATAGAATTCTGAAAATAAAATTAGATTTGTTGTCTATGTTTCACAGAATATTTTTAGTGAAACAACGTAAAAAGGCCATCAAAATTTCTTATCGTATTGAAAAGTTCAATCACTCCATACGATAAGAAACTTCGATGACACACTTAGTATATATTGAAAACCACTCCATGTTTAAAATCGGACGTATTACTTATGCTCAGTTAATTCCGCTGTAAACCGCGCCGTAATCTCTTTTGGTCGGGTAATCGCGCCGCCAACAACGATTCCGCATACTCCCATTGCTTGGATTTTTTTCGCTTGTTCAGGTGTATGAATCTGTCCTTCCGCAATAACAGGCAAACCAGCAGCAACTAACTTTTCAATCAATTCAAAATCTGGTCCTTGCCCTTTGCGATCGGCTGTTTCCGCAGTATAACCGCTTAAAGTCGTACCCACAAAATCAACACCTGCTTGATAAGCATTCACTCCTTCTTCAAAAGTGGCAATATCTGCCATCAATAATTGTTTAGGATATTTCTCTTTGATTTGTTGAATAAATTGATAGACCGTCCGTCCATCATGACGTTTACGCATCGTACAATCCAGTGCAATAACCTCTATTCCTGTTGCCGCCAACTCATCCACTTCCTGCATACTAGCAGTAATAAATGGCTCCTCCGGCGGATATTGTTTTTTGATCAAACCGATCATAGGCAGATCCACTGCCGCTTTAATTTCTTGAATATCCCTCACAGAATTGGCGCGAATTGCTGCGGCGCCGCCTTCTTTTGCAGCTGCTGCGAGCAATGGCATTATTCCTCCATTCTCAGTATATAAAGGTTCGCCAGGCAAGGCCTGACAAGAAACAATCAAGCCGCCTTTTATCTGGTTTAAAAATTCTTCCTTCGTCATTTGCTCCGCTCCATTTCACTCACTAAGTCTCATTCTAATGAAAGAGTAACACGTCATAAAAAATCTGTATAGACGACTGATTTATGTAGCGAAATGGGCATTAAAAAAAACTTGCCTAAAATATTAAGACAAGTTTCGATCTTCTTCTATTGAGACCAAGCTCCGCTTCAGACTCTCCACCTTTTCGGTATAAGTACCTGGTTTGGTATTGAAGAGTGCAGATGTTCCAACAACATAGATGGTCGCACCGATCTTACTAATGGCAGCTGCTGTTTTAGAATTGATGTTGCCATCAACTTCAATCAGAGGCCTTGTTTTTTGTGCTTCAAGCTGACGGTTCAAGCACTCAAGCTTATCTAAAACCGACCATTGAAATTTTTGACCGGCAAAGCCAGGATTAACCGTCATCACGAGGACTAATTCTATTGAAGCTAAATAAGGAAAGAGTGATTCAATTGGTGTTTCAGGATTTATTGCAATTCCTGCCTTCAGACCGTGGTCATGGATCTTTTTCACTAGTTCATCTGGCGCTTTGGTCGCTTCGAGATGAAAAGTCAAATAATCTGGAGCCAATGGCGCAAACATCTCGATGTATTTTTCTGGGTCCACACAAGCCAAATGAATATCAGTAGTAAATTTTCCGGTTCCAATAACTGGTTCCAGCACATAAGGCGCCATCGCCAAGTTATTTACATAGACACCGTCCATTACGTCACAATGCAGCCAATCAATCCCCGCCTCACACAGATCTTCCAATTCCTGTCCCAACGCCAATTGATCTCCACACATGATTGATGCCGCAATCTTCTCCATCTTTTCTCCTCCATCAAATTGACTTAATATGAATGGATCAAGGATTTTTAAAAATCTCCATCGCTGCTTTTACATTGCTCTTCATAGCCGCTGTTGCTTTGAGTGACAGCTCATCGAAGAACACTGAGCCTTCTGAAAAATTCTCCAACTCCTCCTGCATAGCTTTGCCGGCTGCTTTGTTCATATAGGTATAATAGTTGATCTTGCAAATGCCATTTTTTATTGCGGTTCGATAATTTTCTTCTGATACGCCTGAACCGCCATGCATTACAAAAGGCACATCGATTTTCTCTTTGATTTGAAGAATTCGATTTAGGTCAAGCTTTGGTTCTTTCAAATAAACGCCGTGGACGGTACCAAAACCGATTGCTAAACAATCAACGCCGGTTTCCTCCACGAATGACTTGGCCAAATCAGGATCTGTGTATACATCATCCAAATCTTCATAATCCTCGCTGGAATCTGACCCTCTTCCTTCTCCACCGCCTACTGCTGACGTAAAGATATGTCCTAATTCAGCCTCAACACTTACTCCCGCGGCATGAGCGATTTTTACGATCTCTTTGGATTCTGCCAAATTGACCTCATATTCCTTGCTGGACGCATCGTACATCACAGAAGTAAAGCCTAATCGAATCGCTTTGACACACATATCAAAAGACGCTCCATGATCCAAATGGACCGCAACAGGAACTTTCGCTGCTTTAGCATACTGAAGCATGATCGGTCCGATTTCCTCTAGTGGAATCAGATTTTCATGTACTTCTGCATGCTGTAAAATCACGGGTGAATCCAGTTCTTCCGCCGCTTGAATAACGGCTCGTATTGCTTCGAGATTGGGTACGTTAAATGCCCCAACTGCGTATTTCTTTTCTTTCGCATCCTTCAAAAGTTCACTTAATGTTACTAACATGAATCTTCCCCCTCGTTTTATTTACTAAAACGATATTCAAGATTTGTTGAAAATACATCCGTATAGACATAAGAAAGTTCAATCGGCTTCTCATTCCAATAGGCCATATTGTTAACGATCATGACCACCGCAGGATTTGAAATATTCAAGTATTCGATTTCTGAATAATTGGCCATCCGAGCACTTACTCGCTGACTGATAATCTCTGGATAGATACCGAATTGGTTCAACACCTTCCAAAGGGATTTATCCGTCAGATCAAAGGAACCAATCTCTGGGCAACGAGCAATCGGAATAAAACTTTCCGATAAAGAATAAACTGTTCCATCGACACTCCGTAAACGTAAAAGGTAGAAAACGTAATCATTTTCCGCGATTTGAAGTTCTTTACTCAATTTTTGATCGGCTTGAATGACGTTTTTTTTCAACACCTTGGAGCTGATTTTCTTTTTACGTGAAACAATATCTTCATAAAACCCGGAAATATGCATACTTGAAACGATCTTTACATCCCGATCTGGAATAATAAAGCCTTTGCCTTCAATATAGGTAACGATGCCTTGCCTTTCCAGTGATTCCAGCGCACGTTTTATCGTCGTTCTGCTTACGTTAAATGTTTCCGACAGCTTGCGTTCGCTGGGCAGCGGTTTTCCTTGACCACTCAACACTTTGGCTAAATTTTGAATATCATCGCTGATTCTTTTATACTTTGGAATAAACTCTTCCACTTCGATAATCCTCCCTTCACTCGCCTTGTCTTGGATAGGGAGTTCATAAAGACTTCTATCAAAACAGACAGGCAGCTGCATAATTATTATTATTAAATCAAACAAATTTTCACTCTTGATTATAACCGATTTTTTATACAACTACCCACCATACTAGCATTGCCTTATTGATTTATTGCTTTGTGACTTAAAATCTCACAACCACTCGGTATTTATCTCCTTCGATTGCCGATTCGAATCCTGCCTTCACATCATCAAAGGACACAATCTCACTAATAAACGGCCGCATATCGATTATTCGTTCGCTGATCATTTTAGAAGCTCGAACAAAATCCCGACTGTTCGAGTTTGCTGTACCCGCGATCGAGTAGCTGCCTTTATGCAGCTTATCCGGACTAAAGCTTACTGGCTCATCTGGATAAAATGACGAATAAAGGATCACTTTGCCCGTATTTGAAACCAGCTCGATCGCTTCTTCCACAACACTATGGATCGGTGTCGTATCAAAAACCACATTGGCCCCAAGATTTCGACTGATTTCTTTGACTTTAGCTGGGAGCGCCTCTTTCGAAGAATCAACAACATAATGTGCTCCGATTTTTTTTGCCAATTCCAAGCGTTCTGAATTTAAGTCGCAGGCAATCACTCTTGCCCCACTTTTTACGGCCAATGCAACATGCAGTAATCCCATGATGCCGCAGCCGATGACCACTACTAAGTCGCCATACTGGATATCCGCCGTCTCGCAGCTGTGAACGACACAAGATAACGGTTCTGTTAAAGCCGCTTCCTCAGGGGCTACACCAAAATAATGGAAGAGATGCTTCGGCTCAACTAACATATATTCCGACAAACCACCCATTCCTTTGTGGGGAAGTCCCTCTAAATGTTTACTGTGATTGAAGTCTATGCAGTTCTGCTCCTCACCGCTTTTACAAAAATCACAATCGCCGCAAGCAAGGTTCGTTCCGAAAACCACCTTATTTCCTACCTGCCATTTTGTTTTATCGATGCTGCTTCCCAAAGCAACGATCTCTGCTGCGATCTCATGACCGCCGATAAAAGGATATTCAACTTTTTTAACCCCTGTATATACCCTCTGCTCCCAGGTACAAAGAGCACAAGCCTCGATTTTAATTAGAATTTTATTTTCCGAAACCTCCGGCATGTCACACTCTTCGATCCTTAAATCCTTGATTCCATAAAAAACTGCTGTCTTCATCTTCTGTCTCCCTTCTCAGCAATTGACTAAAATAGTTTAAGTACTTCGAAAAAATCCTTCGGTTCTAAAAAAGAGCCAATGGTTCTATTCGCAAATTAAATATATAACCATCCTCCCTCTTTGTCAACGACTATTTGAAAACGATTTACAGAGAAACTCTATCGCATCTGCATTAACAACCATATAAGTTAGAATGTATTTTACGTGTACTATTAGTTATCCATATCCGAATACTTAATTTTCTAAATTCACGCACTTCTTTTTACACAAAAAATCGGCTCTGCTTTAGCTCTCTAAAGCAAAACCGATTTTCTTTTTTCTAACTTATTGATAAATTTTTGTCGCAGCCAAAGTAAATTCGCCGATAGCCCCTCGAATCCCTTCCACACTCTTAAAATTTTGCGACAGCACAACGATCGCAAAAGGATTCTCTTCGGATAAAACCAAACCAATATCGTTTTCTGCATTATCCAGTTCCCCTGTTTTATTCGCTACTAGGACATTTTCGGGTAGTTTACTCGGAATTTTCGTACGAAGCGCCTGACCTTTCATTATATCTAGCATCGCTGATTGAGGATATGCAGCTTGCTGCTGATAGAGCTTCTTCAAAAAGGACATACAATCATTCAACGACGTATAGTTTTCTCTTCCTTGACTACGTGCTTCATTATCCAGCATCAGTCGCTCCACACGTGTATCGTGATAGCCTTGTGTCTGGAAATACTCATTCAGATTCGCCATACCGAAATGAGAGATCAGTACATTTGCAGCCTCGTTATCGCTTTGCTGAATCATCGGTACGATCCAATCACTAAGGGGCTTTTCTTCAATCCGTTCATTTGGATCAGCTTTTGTAAAAGCGTACTCCATAATAAAGACTTTAATCACACTCGCAGAGATAGTCGGCGCTGAATTATCACTGGAAATATCTCTATTCTGATTGAAATAATGAATCCCATAGTAAACTTGATCCGCACTTGCCATTAACGAGGCCGTATCTAATTGTGGTTCAGGAGCACTTGATTGTTGTGTACTTCTGGTACTCGCAGTCTTTGCCTCACTAGTTTCAAGCTTTGGTTTTGAACTTATTTTTTCCGAACGGCTTTCCTTAACTTTTTGCGGCACATTTTCCTGCTGCTGGGCGAAAAAGGTATTCACCACTAGGTAAGAGGAGCCTGCTAGTATAAGAAAAAGCATCCCCATCAAAAGGTATTTAGCGTTTCCCGTTTTTTTCTGACTGGAGTGTCTTCCCAAAAGGTTTCATCTTCTTTCTTTCCGTTTTTAAGAGATCCAGACCTCATTGACCCCATCATTTTTCGAAACGCCATCGGTCAATGCCAAACGTGAAGAATAGGAGATGTAGCCGTAATAGATCTGGGTACCTCCACCGTCCCAAGTCACCGTGATTTGGACGTTCGGATTGATCAGTTTAGTATCCGGCATTTCTGTTGGATACTGCTCGTTCGTCTCATAACTCAAAACATCGCCGCTAGCACTTGTAATCGTTGCCTTCCCAAAATATTGTGTGCCGTTAACATTTTTCTGGGTTACACTACCATTCGCACCAATCGTCAAAGCAGTTTGCCTTTGGCTAGTTTGCGAGTAATAAAAATAATAGGTATTCGCCCATTTCGCGTAATCGCCGCTAAAGCCGCTCGTGCTCCCAGAAGTCCTTACTGCTGGACGATCCTTTTCCTGTGCTTTTTGAGTAGCTTCTTTGTCCTCTTCTTGCTTCAATCCTTCTTCATTCTTCTCAGTTAGATCGTCTACCTCATCAGCAATGGCTGAAAATTCACTCTTGCCTAAATCACTAGCGGGAATACGGCTCAGCTTGAGGTTTGATTTTTTATAGTCGCCATTGATTGTTAATTCCTTGGCCTCAGCGATGATTTCATCGTATTTACTAGTATCAATTGTGCTGGAGGTCGAAGATGTTGCTGGCAACTGTGCCTCATTATTATTACGCCCAGCCATAGCAAAACCGACACCCACAACAACTGCCAACAACGCTAACCCAGCGATCATGAAGGCCCATTTGGGAACACTGGATTTTTGAGGGTTCGGTGTATAATTTGATATAGGCGCCGTTTCCTGCAGATTTGCTCCCTGACTCCTCTTTGGCGATGTTTCTGATTTTGCAAATTCATAGCCGCAATGCTCACAAAATAGTGATCGATCGCTATTTTCCTCTCCACATCTTGGACATAGTTTCATTTTAAAATCGCTCCTTTTTCCCTTTGTTAAAATCCATTAAAATAATGATAGCCGCTGTTTCATGTGTTTATTTTATCATAATAATATCGAAAAAAATCACAATTCTTTCGATAACCCCCTTCTTCTGGCTTATTATTATAGCTATTTTTTCCTGCAGAGCTAAAAAAAGAACCTACCGAATTTTCTTCAGTAAGCTCCTCTAAGTCTATTTCAATTTTGTTGCGGCTAAACTAAAATCAGCGATCGCTGTTCTAGTTTTCACGATATCTGAAACTTCTTTTGTCAACACAACAATCGCGAATGGGTTGTCCTCTGTTAAAACGAGTCCGATGTCATTTTCGACATTCTGTTGTTCTCCAGTAATATTGGCGACTGCGGTATTTTCTGGTAACTTCTGTGGAATCTTTGTACGGATAACCTGCCCCTTCAATATTTCCATCATCGTTTTCTGCGGTCCCTTTTCACGATCATCGTAGATCTTTTTCAACAGCTTCATGCAATCATTCAATGACGTGTAATTATCATTGTCAGTTATGCGAACATTGATATCCACCATTCGACGTTCGATCCGCGTATCTGGATATCCCTGTGTCTTGAAATAGTCATTCAGTTTGTCCATTCCATAATGATCAATCAATACGTTGGTTGCATTAATATCATTTTGTTGGATCATCGGAACCAGCCATTCCGTCAGCTTCTTCTCTTGGATCATCTGATCACCACCGTCTTTTTGAGCAAGGGCATAATCCATGATAAACAACTCAATGACGTTGGCAGCGATCGTTGGTTCAGAATTGTCACTAGAAAAATCTTGTTTGTCCTTAAAATAATGAACACCATAATACACTTTTCCAGCACTCTGGGTTAAAGCTCCCGCGTCTAAACTAGCCGGTTTCTTTTTCGCTTTTGTTGAAGTCTTTTTCTTAGCCGCCTTTTTTTCAGAGCTTTCCTGTTTCTTACTTGTACTAGACTCTTTTGTCTTTTTCTTAGATGATTTTGTCTTCTTCTTCTCAGAGCTCTTCTCTGTTTTTTTCTTAGCCGGTTTCTTCTTGCTGCTGGCAGCAGGTTTTTCCTTTGACGAAGATGGGCTGTCCTTAGCGGTGACTGCCTCTTTTGGTTTTTCTGCTGAATAATTCAATACGCGTGTCACACCAAAATAAGCACCACCCGCCAATAGAAGTGCCGCCATGCCGATCACGATATATTTGCCTTTCGATTTTTCATTTGGATCAGTATGTTTACCCAAACTCTTCACCTTCTCTCTTTCGTATACTTGAGTTTTATATTCAACAATAAGTTTATCACATTTCATTATTAAAATAATTTCTTTCGGAAAAGAATATATAATTTATAAACATTAATTATTACTGTTCTCCACTGTGTATAGTAAGGATTTTTCTTATACATATCATTCTGACTAATCCGCCTTCTTATTAATCTGTGAAAACCAGCGCTCGCAACCATTAATAAAGCAATAATAATGGTTTTACGCCTAATCTTTCACTTAATCGTCCTAACATAAAAAATGAACGGGCGAAAAAAGCCTGCCTCATGTGGTTCATGAGACAGACTTCTATCAATTTATTTATTTTTGATTTTTGGATCGAGATAGTCACGCAGGCCGTCACCAACAAAGTTCGCGCCGATCGACATAGAGAAGATCGCGATACCTGGAAAGGTGGAAATCCACCAATAGTTCATATTATTGACCCCATCGGATACCATTGATCCCCACTCAGGAGTTGGCGGTTGCGTACCCAATCCTAAGAAGCTCAGCCCTGAAAAGGTAACAATCGCATTCCCAATATCCAGTGTTGCCATAACTAATAATGAGCCTAAGGCATTCGGAACGATCTCTTTAACTAAGATTCGCAAATGACTCGCACCTAAAACTTTGGAAGCAACGATGTATTCATTTTCCTTCAAAGTAATCACGAGACTTCGCATCAATCGTGCATAATTGGGCCACCAAATGATTGTCATCGCCAAAACCGAGTTAAAAATACTTGGTCCTAGTGCAGCAGCGATTACCATCGCCAAGATCAGCGGTGGAAATGCTGCAATCAATTCTGCGAAACGCATCATTACATCATCGACGATACCGCCGACATATCCGGCGATACCACCATAGATTGTCCCAATAACGATCGTGATACAGACTGTTACTAATCCAGCGGTAATTGATACACGACTTCCCATTAATACCCGAGAGAAAACATCTCGACCTAATTCATCCGTTCCAAGTAAATGACCGGATGAGCCAGGGGCTAAAAAGCGCCCCATCATATCCTGCGCTAATGGATTTTTCGGAACAATCAGCGGTGCAAATACCGCCACGATCACCCATAGCGCACAGATAATCAATCCTAGTTTGAACAAGAAATTCTTTTGCTTCAATAGTCGTTTCATTAGCTGTACCTCACTCTCGGGTCGATGACTCCATAAAGGATATCAATCAAGAGATTCAGTATCACATTGACCATCGCGATCAATAATGAAACGCCGCAGATCGCCGGAAAGTCCAACGTTGTTGCCGAAAGATACGCATACTGTCCAATCCCCGGCCATGAAAAGATTTTTTCAACGAAGACCATACCGCCTAACAAGTTGCTAAAGCCCATACCCATGACGGTGATTACAGGAATCAAGGCATTTCCTAACGCGTGTCGCAAAACGATTTGACGTTGGGACAGCCCTTTAGCTTTTGCGGTGCGGATATAATCCAATGAAGAAACCTCCAACAGATTCGAACGCGTCTGCCGTGAGATCAATCCCATAGTAAAGAACCCTAAAACAATCGCCGGCAGGATCAGATGGGAGAGCGCGTCATTTAGCAATGCCCAGTTCCCGCTGGTTAAGGCGTCCCAAACATAAAGTCCTGTTCCTCCTGTCGGTGCGGAGATACGCGAACTGACTCGCCCGCCGCCTGGAAACAACCGCCATTTAGAATAGAAAAGCAGCAGCATGACTAGTGCGAACCAGAAATTTGGGATCGAGACCCCGCTGATTGAGATAGTACGAACTAGATAATCAAACGGCTTGTTGCGATAAACCGCAGAGATGATCCCAAACGTGATCCCGAATAAAACGGCGATCAGCATAGCCATGATGGATAGTTCCAAAGTCGCAGGGAAAAACTGTTTTAAATCACTGATAACAGGATTACCGGTGCGAATCGAAGTCCCTAGATCTCCCCGCAACAAGTTGCTCAGATAGATAAAGTATTGCTCCATTAGCGGTTTGTCTAATCCCCAGCGGGCCTTATAAGCCGCTACCGCTGCAGGATCGCTCATCGCATTTGGACTCATATTCGATGCAATTGGATCACTGGGAACGAGATGCGAGATCATGAATACTAAAAACGTCACCCCAATGATCAAAAAGCAAACAAATAATAAGCGCCGTAATAAAAACCTAGCCATATTCCTCATACACTTTTGCCCCTTGCCCTTTGGTTAGTTGATACTGACATCTTGGAAATTGATTTTTTGTACTTCAAAGTAGCTGACACCCTTCAAGTTATCGCGGTAAGCCAATACTTTCGGATGTTGAACTAAGAACGCATATGGCATGTCGTTTGCCAATAGCTTTTGCAATTCTTCTGAAGCCGCTGAACGTTTTTCTTCATCTGATTCTGTTTGAATCGTTTTCTTCAGTTCAGCCATCTTCTCGTTTGAAGTGTCTGCCCATTTCGCACGTTCCCCAACGGTGTCGCCTGGTAAGAAGACTAGCTGGTTATTGATATCCATGTAATCTGGATGCCAGTGCATCATTAAGAAGGCTTCTTTGCCTTCACGGTAAGAATCGATTACGACACCAATCTCAGATGTTTCGATCTTCGCATTGATCCCGATTTTTTCCAAATCGTCTTTGATTTTTTGGCCTAAGGTGGTCCATGACATTCCTTCTGTATCAAAGTTTGCTACAGTGAATTTCACGTCAAAGCCGTCTTTGTAGCCAGCTTCTTCCATCAGCTTCTTCGCTTCATCCAAATCTTGGTAATCTTTTTCTTTTTCTAAAGCACCGACAAAGCCTTTTGGCACGATATCTAGCGGCAACACTGCTTCGTCACCTGAAATCTTCAATAGTTCCTTGT
The DNA here is from genome assembly GCF_017315985.1 of Candidatus Enterococcus murrayae. Lineage (GTDB taxonomy): Bacteria > Bacillota > Bacilli > Lactobacillales > Enterococcaceae > Enterococcus_A > Enterococcus_A murrayae. The sequence goes on from NZ_JAFLVR010000015.1 coordinate 19,351, forward strand.
AATTGATCGCTTTACGAACCGCTTCTTGCACTTTCGGATTCGCCATTGGTCCGCCAATTTTTTCATCTTGGTTCATTAATAGGAAGGTCGTTGTTGAGCCAACATAGTTTTTGATCTTCACGCCTTCTTGATCCTTCAATTGCGATACATTGTCCACACCGATACCTAACGCGATATCAATGTCGCCTTGTTTCAACATTTGGATCTGAGTATTTACATCTGGAATTTCTTTACAAATGACCTTATCGTTTTTCACTTTGCCCCAGTATTTGTCATTTTTGACCAGACTTAGCTCTTCGTTTTGTTTCCATTTGTCCAAAACATACGCGCCAGATCCAGCTGAGTTAGCATTCAACCATTTTTCAGCAGTATCTTTAGACGATGCATCCTCCGCATCCGTCCCGCCATGTTCCTTAACGACCTCTGAATCCACGATCGCGAAAGAGTTGTTCGCTAATTTAACAAGGAACGCTGCGTCTGGTTCTTTCAACGTGAATTTCACCGTATAATCATCTGGTGTTTCGATGCTTTCAACGTTTTCAGTATGATGACTCGTATTACTTTTCAGGTTTTTTGTTCGCATGACACTGAACTTCACATCTTTAGAAGTCAGCTCATTGCCGCTGGAGAATTTCACGCCTTCTTTGATTTTAAATGTATGAACCTTTTGCGAATCATCCAATTCATGTGATTCTGCTAATGAAGGCTCTGGTGTTGATGAATCAAACGTGCGATACAAATAATCGTAAAGCGCATAATACACCATGTTTCCATAAACTTCATAGCCATGGTGAGGATCCAAAGTCTTCAAATCAGATGCCATCCCGACTACCAATGTCTTGCCGCCATCACCGCTGCCACCATCGTTTGATCCGTCAGTACTGCCGCCCCCGCCGCCACAACCGGCAAGTGTCAACATCACTAAACAAATGACGCTCCACAACATCTTTCTTTTTTTCATACCCTTGTACTCCTCCTTATTTTTGCTAAATGTAATTTAATTTTTCAAAAGAAAAATTAATTCTGATTTTTATGGTGCTTCTGTTTCCTCTTTCTTATCGTGCAAATGACAGGCCACAAAATGGTTGTCCTTTACCTCCATCAGTTCGGGCACGACTGTTTTGCATTTTTCCATCGCAAATGGACAGCGGGTATGGAATTTGCAGCCTTTAGGCGGATTCGCAGGACTTGGAACATCTCCAGTCAATACGATTCGTTCCGTCTTTTCTTTATCGATCGTCGGTGCTGCCGAGATCAACGCTTTCGTATAAGGATGCAGTGTATCTTTGTATAGAGCATCCCGATCTGCCAGCTCTACTACATTTCCTAGATACATTACAGCGATTCGATCGCATAAATGATAAACAACTCCTAAATCATGGGAAATAAAGAAATAAGTCAGATTCATTTGTTCCTGCAGCTCTACTAGCAGGTTGATGACTTGTGCCTGAATCGACACATCCAACGCGGAAACAGGCTCATCACAAATGATGATGTCTGGTTTTAAAGCCAGTGCTCTAGCGATCCCGATCCGCTGCTTCTGCCCGCCTGACATTTCATGGGGGTATCGCTTCTTGTAATCTGGTGCTAAACCAACCATTGTCAATAAGCGGTCGATTTCTGCCTCAATCTCTACCTTGGTCATATCTTTTTTGTGATGGATTTGAAAAGGCTCCGCCAATATATCTCTGATTTTATTTCGAGGATTTAAACAGGCGGATGGATCCTGGAAAACGAGCTGAACCTTTGATCCAAAGGCTATTTTTTCTTTGCGATTCTTGAAGGCGCTGACATCCTGCCCATCGATGATGATCGTGCCGTCGGTCACTGCACCAAGGTTCAACATGGTTTTCCCCAAGGTACTTTTCCCACAGCCGCTCTCGCCTACAATGCCGAAGGTCTCACCCTTATTTACGGTTAGCGAAACATCGTCCACTGCCTTCAGTGTTCCTTTTTTTCCTTTGCCATCACGAATTTCAAAATACTGTTTGACGTGCTCCATCGTAATAATCGGTTCTTGTGTCATCATTTTACGTCGTCACCTCGGTCTCTTCTTCCGTCGAATACTTAAAGCAGCGAACCTTGCGGCCGTCTTCTCCCGTCGTCAACGCTGGCCGCTTCTCTTTACAGATAGCCATCGCATAAGGACAGCGAGGGTGGAAGCTGCATCCTTTCGGCATGTTATCCAGCTGAGGAACCATTCCCTCAATACTGTTCAGCTTTCCTTTTTCATCTAGAATATTTGGAATCGCAGCAATCAATCCTTCTGTATAAGGATGCTTAGGATTGTCTAGGATTTCACGAATCAATCCCTGCTCCACGACTTTTCCGGTATACATCACAATCACGCGATCGCAGACTTCCGATACCACCCCTAAATCATGAGTAATCAGAATAATCCCCATTTTGAGACGATCTCTTAATTCCTTTAATACTTCTAATATTTGCGCTTGAATCGTTACATCCAATGCCGTTGTCGGTTCATCCGCAATCAAAAGCTGAGGATCACAGGCAAGTGCCATTGCGATCATCACTCGTTGCCGCATCCCGCCAGACATCTGATGAGGATATTCATTGAAGCGCTGTTCAGGAGCTGGGATTCCTACAAGCTTTAACAGCTCAATCGCCTTTTCCTTTGCATCTGCTTTTGAGATATCCGTGTGAATCCGCATAGATTCAATAATTTGACTTCCGCATTTATGAAGCGGATTCAAAGAGGTCATCGGTTCCTGAAAGATCATCGCCAACTGATTGCCGCGATACTGCTGCTTTTCCTTCTCTTTCATAGCTATCAAGTCGGTGCCTTTAAACAAGGCTTTTCCGCTGACCCGACTTGTTGCTTCCTCTAATAGCCCCATAATACTTAATGAAGTCACGCTTTTTCCACTGCCGCTTTCGCCAACAATCCCTAATGTCTCGTTTTCATTTAATAGAAGATCTAAATTATTTACGGCAGTTACTTCTCCGTTATAGGTTCGAAATTTGACTGTGAGCTCTTCGACCCGTAGCAGTTCTTTCTCCATAAAATAATTAACTCCCCGTCTCTGTATTTTTAGAATAAGATTAAAAAATAACTATCTAATCTAATGAATCTCATTGTCGCTAATCGTTATTTTATTTGGAATATTCAGAAAATATTTTATTTTTTTGATTATACCAGTTGCCAAAAGATTGTCAATATAAAGTTTTAAGGACTGTTTTTAAAAATCCAGCGTTAGCAACTCTAATCTTCTATAACCCAAAAATATTATACGCATTATGAATTTATCATGAGTCAATCTAATTAAACAATTGCTCATTTTAAGACCATTGATTTTATGATCATTCTAGAAGTCATAAAATAACCAAAATAAAAACCTTAAACAGTTTTAAAAAGAAAACTGCCTAAGGCTCTTTTCACTATTCGATTGCATACTACATCAATTTTTCAAACCGGCTTTCGATGACTCCCAAGTGCAGCTGATTGAAATCTCTAAAAGATTGGCAGGGCACGGTTTCTTTATCACAGTCTTCCGCAATATAAATTGGTTTGAAGCCTAACGCTTCAGCTTCAGCCAATTGTTCTAGAGAATTCGAGATGAAAGTCACTTTTCGATGACTCAGTTCTACCTTCAAAAAGTCGACTAACCCAGGTGAAATGACTTCAGCGTCTTCACCATTGATTGAAAAATCTAAATAATCCGCTAAGTGATGCTCTAGCAGAACGTGATTCATCATCGCTTGATCATAGAAGACTATGCCGATCTGCTGCTTACGACTTTTCAAATAATCCAACAGCTGCTGGACATTTGCTTGATCTTCCTCCCGTAAAAATATACTCTCACTTGAAAATACAAAAGTTTCAATCATTTCGTTTCCTCCTACTCTATTATTTTGTGCAATGATTCACGAGATAAACTAAAAAAATTTGACCATCTATCTCGTCATGTTGTCTCTTAACTTACATCATTTTTAAAGCGCTGTCAATCGACGGCAAACTGATTTATTCCCCACAAAGAAGAGCATGGAGGCAATCCCATGCTCTTTCATATACTTATACGATTTCTTTTACCATCGCTAATAGTGCTGCGACATCCTCTGGTCGGGTATCCCCTGTTGCTGGATCGATAATCGAACTGTAAACATGCGGGATTACTTTTTCGACACCAGCATCTAGTGCGATCTTTACGATTTCTTGGAAGTTCGCTAAATCAATACCGCCAGTCGGTTCCAAATAGAAATCATTTTCAGCGCAGGCCTTCGCTACTGCTTGGTATTCTTCTTTACATGCCAAGCCTTTCATTGGAAAGTACTTAACAGAACTGCCGCCCATATCTTTTAATAGAGCTATTGCTGTTTCAATTGGCACAATGGCTTCTGTTGTTTGGGAACTCAACGGACCGGTCGCAATATTGACATAACCGACTTTGCCGCAGGGGGAGACCAAGCCATTGATCACTGTATCTTTTTGTCCCAGTAATGCTCGTGATGCTCCGACTCCTGTGAAAACTTGATTTACATGCTGCGGCTGCAGCTTGCCGGAAATTCGTGTGACCATCTGACTTTGGTTAGGATCACCAGCACCCAGTCCAACGGATAACGCGTTCTCAGTGGCCGCTTGATATTTTTCCATATCTTCAATAGCAGCAGCATCGCTATCATAATTTTTCGATAGCACACCTAAAACAACATGTCCTTCTGCTGCTGTATAGCAGTCGCGAGCGTTTTCGACTGAGTTCGCTAAAACATTCAGACACACTCGATCGTTATAATACTTTGGGGTTAATGACATTCTATATACGCACCTCGTTTATTAGTTTTATTTTGTTTACATGATTTCTTTTAGTCGTGTGATGATTTTTTCCATTTCTCTTTCATTTACCGCACGAATATCGAACTCGATGATTCCATTATTGGCTTGGTATTCCCTGGTATAAATCGCCGGGTCCTCCGCCTTCAAAGCAGCGATTACTGCTTTTGCGGATTGGTCTAAAACCTTCACGCTTGCGCGATAAATGTCCCGTCCAGCACCATCTTGAACCATTGTTGCTTTCAGTCCGTCAATTTGATTGAGCGCTTCGATAAATGGTGTCAATCGTTCTTTCATTGAATCACCCGTTTCACTTCCGTGCTCTAAGCGATCCTCCACCGCTTGTGTCAGACCTAAAATATTCTCTTTACCGATCTTCATCGCACGACCGATTCCCTTACCTTGCAGACGAACCCATTCGATATACTTTTTTCTACCGATGACTAGACCGCTGCTCGGTCCTTCGATCGCCTTAGCTCCTGAGTAAATCACTAAATCTGCTCCGGCTTTACTATAACGATAAAGGTCTTCTTCTGCTGCCGCATCTACGATCAGAGGTACTTGATACTTTTCAGCAACCGCCGCAGCCTCTGCTACCGTCAGCATGCTCTTTTGTACAGTATGATGACTCTTGATATAGAGAATGGCTGCGGTATTTTCCGTAATCATCATTTCCATTTGCTCAGCGGAACAGCCATTCGCATACCCAGCTTCCACCACTTGTCCGCCGCCAAGATTCACCATCACTTCAACCGGAGTGCCGTAATCAACGTTATGCCCTTTAGGTAAAAGGATTTCTCGTTTTTTGATGCGATCTGTGTAAGGATGATATGCATGATAGACACTGCCTTCTCCAATAATCGCAGCGACAGATTGAGCGATCCCTGCGGATGCCGAGGAAACGATCTGAGCGTCTTCTACTTCCAAAAGCTTGGCTAAGTAGGCGCCGGTTTGGCTAGAAAGCTCGCTCATCTCAAAAAAATGCTCGCCTCCGAAGCGTTGCGCCGTCAGAACGTTCTCTGCTACTTTTGATACACCTAAAATCGTCATCTTTCCTGAAGCATTGATAACTTCCTTTAAACCAAATTTATCATAACTAATTGTCATAGATGGTGCCCCCAATAATTGTTTTCACTGGCTTGATCAATTCTTTGGCTGTTCGCGTGAACCCATTTGAATCAGTCAACGTTTTCTCGCCGACCTCCAAATCAAAAATCGTCAGATCTGCATCATAGCCCTTCACTAATTGACCCTTTTTCTCTAAATAGAAATATTTTGCGGGTACCACTGTTACCTTGTCTAAAATTTCTTCCCACGAATACCCCACGACTCTCAACTTTTCCATCGTGGTTGCCAAGTCATACACAGGGCCATTCTCACGATTACGATGATAAATGTCTGTACTGATCGATGTTGCTTTGATTCCTTCTTTTAACGCCCTTTCAGCTACATGAAAGTTGAAACTGTCCGTCCCATGTCCGATATCAAAAACGATGCCTTTTTCATAAGCTGCCTTCGCAAAGTCCTTGATCTGATCCGTTTCTCTATCCAGAATCCCGTTAGGCTTGCCATTAAAGCAATGAGTCAATACATCGCCTTCATCTAATAATTCCAGAACTTCCTGCAGCTCTGGCGGTGCCGAGCCAATATGGATCATTAATGGAAGGTTTTGATTTTTCTGTTGAATATCTTTAGCCAGTTCTAGTGGTGTGATGCCATTTTCACCAACGACTGTTTTACTCATCCGTGCCTTGATCCCGACGATGAATTGCGGAAGCTCCGTTAGACGATTCCGTACAAGGTCAGCCTGAATCTTCGTCAGATCAGCCAACTCATCCTGTTCGACAATTCCCCATTTAGAGATATTTACTAGTGCATAGACATTGGTTTTTACCGCTTTCGTCAACTCGTAAAAATCACCAATATTTTCGGCCCCGGTTGTTCCGGCATCGATCACCGTCGTAACACCTTTTGTAACTCCGATTTCATCTGGATAATCATAATAAAGCGTCATTTTTTCATAGCAATGGACATGGTCGTCTATCCAACCGGCAGACAGATAATGTTTGCCTTCAAGATCGAGAATTTCTTTAGCCGATGACTCGATCTCAGTCTCTGCTGCCAGAATCACCCCATCCTTAACAGCGACCTCTATTTTTTCCCCACTGATTAACTTTCCATTTTTGATTAATAAATCAAACATTCTTTGGCCTTCTTTCTATTGAAGTGCTACTGGGAAGATTGTTCCAAGTACCATTGCACCTAGGATCGCTCCACCAGCAATTGGTTTTTTCCACGCATAGAAGCCCAATGCTCCCAAGGTCGCGCCGATACCGATCGGAATAGAAGCGCCGCAAGCACTTAAAATAATCAACGGGCCTAAGAATCGGCCAGAAGAATTTCCGGCTCCCATCATCACATCAGCGCCAAAGGTTGAATTTGCTTGATTGATCGTAAATTTACGAATCAAAATAATGACACCGCCGACTAACAAACCTAAGACAGCACCAGTGATCAGCGACAGAGCAAAATTATCGATTGGTGCGCGAATTCCCATACTCAAGAAAATCGCGGGAATACCGATACCAATCCCTGTTAAAATCGATCCGCCTAAATCAAGAATCCCCACCAATGAGCCCTCTAAAATACGAGCAAACAAGAAACTTGCTCCAAAGGCTGCGGCAGCCCCGTAAGAACCACCATCTAATCCGGCCTTCAACATTGCCACAATTGATACTTCATTAAACGCGCCAACACCATGGGTCACGTACATATGCGTTCCAGCAAATACTGCCGCGGCCATAATCCCTACTGTGATAGGAAATGCCCAGTCCGCATACCAGAAACTCTTCGCCTTCTTTTCTTCAGAAAGCGCTAATTGTTCCTTTTCCAATTCCTCTGTGTTATCCATCAAGATACCCCCTGTTTTGAATTATTTACATTTAGCTATAACTCTTGTTTCGTACTACTATCTTTCACTATGCTCAACAGACGATTCCTATTATTTAGTTCAAGCCTAACATTTTATGGATGTCTTCCAACCAGTTTGGTGCTTGCAGCTTGAAGCTTTCCAACATTTGCAGATCGAAGCCGCGGAAGAAGCCGCTTAAAACGAATAGCAAAATAATTGCACCCATCATCATCTTCGTTACTTTAGACCAGCCGATCTCATCGACACCTTTACCGATCAAGATTCCTAATACCACTCCCGGCACAGCATTTCCCATAATCAATTGCGCGATTCCACCGAATAATGTGCCCCAGAATCCCGTCCGTTTCCCTGCATCCAAAGCGGCCAACCAGAAAATGACTGGCATTACGATATTGATCAAGGTTGTTGCTGCTGGAACCAATACGGCTACTGCTGTTACCTGTAACGCTGATGGAATTGCTGCTGCGGTTGAATTTAAGAAAGCAACAACGATGGCACCAACGACCGCACCCACAAACCCCATTTTTCTAGGATCGTGCATGGTTTCTGAAACATTTTTATTTTTAGCTAATAAGACCGATGCTGCCCAGTTCGGAATGATTCGATGGGTGACATCCTGTGTAAAAGCTCCCGCTCCAACTGTTGAAGCCCAAGCATTGAAGAAAAAGCCCAGTCCGAATGAAAAATGCGATGCCGGATCTCCCATACATGCATTCATTTCGCCTAAAGTACGAAATGCACCCAAGCCTTGTGTACTCGGCGCGTGGAACATTCGCGCCGCACCCATCGAAGCAGAAAAGCCAAGCAACCCGCCGATGATGATTGATTTAATTAAGATAACTGTAAACTCCACTATCTATATCCTCCTTATTCGTTAGTCGGTATTCATTTTTCTCATACCGCATACCCTTTTACGAACCTACTAAAATAGAAAGTAAAACGGATATTTCTACGCTTATATCTTTTTGGAAATAATGGGAATTTGAACCCCATCAGGATCGTCCGTCACTTTTTTCGTAAACGTCACGTCATTCACTTGAAGCGTCGTCACATTAACTGTTACTTCCAGCTTTACATGATAGCTCGTCCTTTTTCTTGGAAAGAAGAAAAAGAGAAAACGTTCTTTATACGTTTCTTCAGTGGCTTCAATGATCTCGACTTCGACTGGTTCAATGCGTAAAATCACTTCGGATTCCTGCATCATTTTCTTCTGGATATCTCCCAGTGCACTAGCAAACGCATGCTGCTTGGAATCGCCCTTGCCTTCGACTACTACGATGACTTGTTGGCAATCTTGGATACTCATTTACTCATCTCCCTAGTTGTGTTTCTTTTCAAAAGCTTCTACTAGACGTTTGCCCAATTCTTCCTGATCCATAAAGCCGAACCCTAGAACTGTTTTTCCATCATTGATTGCCGTTATTCCTTCTTCAATCGAACGCATCCCGTGGCGTTCTGGGTATCCGTATTTTGTAGCCGCAGTCAGCGCACCTGCTCCGCCGCTTCCGCAAAATGAAATCCCCATATCCGCATTTTCCTGCTGCATTACATCACCTAAACGCATATCTGCGCCCATTCCCGGTACCACGACTGCTTTTCCGCCTGCTGCTTCTACACCTTTTGCTACATTTTGTCCTTTACCCATACGGTCTGCAATTACTACTGTGATCATTTACTTTTCCCCCTAAATTAATTTTGCTTAGCTGTTTCAAAATGGATCGATAAAACATACATTTCGTCTTGTGTTAAATTACTGATTTTTTGAACGACACCATCAGCTAATCGCAGCGCCTCCTGCGAAACTTCGCTGAACATTTCTGGATCAACCTCTGGAATTCGTTCTTGCTCTTTCGAACGCTTCAGCATCTCATTTAAATGATTGATTAAAATCGTCCATTGTAATTCCGTTGGTGCAATGTTTACTGCTGAAAGCTCTTCTTTCAGCCAGTTGATTAAACTTTCTAATTCTTCTTGATACTTACTCGTCGAAATAATCTGTAGTGCTTCTTCAGTCACGATCATTCATTTCCTCCTTTAACATATATGCGAAAAGCAGAACAATTTAACTTTTGATATAAGCAAATAATGCATTGATTTCTGATTGATTAATCGCTAGATTGTGTTCAGAAAATAATTGCTCTATTTGCTGGTTGTACGTTGAGACTGTTTTTTCTGTCTCATCCGTTTTATTTCCTTCCATCATATATTGCTGATCGAAGGTGATTCGATGGACCATCAAGAATACATGCAGCAAAAAGGCTTCGCGGTATTCTTGATTGAGCTCCTCCTTAAATAGACTCAAAAGCTTTTCATAAATCGTATACGCTTGTAAAATCAGCTCTTTGCTGAAGTCCTCTAGCGATGTTCTATTTCCTGGTGTTTCTAATCTCAGCTTCCTCGTCCCTTTTTGCGGTGATTGGCTCAAGATTTTTTTAACTGCCTGCTGAATCTTTTCCAAATCTTGCTTCGTCGGCAGCGGATGAACCTTGATGAATTCGCAATCCATTCCTTCGATCGGAAAGATACTAATGACCAACTCTGGTTCCTTCTGCTTAATGACCTCTTGGGCATTCAGTACCGAAGCAAAAGCCGCAATCTCAATATTTGAAAGCTCCTCTGAGATTTTTTGCTTGATCAAACTGGTCACTCCTAAACCAGTGGAACAAACATATACCGCTCGAACACTTCGTAAATCCACTTCCTTCTCATAAGAAACGAGAAAGTGCAATGCGATATAAGCGATAAAGGAATCATTAATCAGCAAGCTTTTCCCTCGAATCTCTCTTCGCACCACTATCTCGATGGCATCAAAGAGTTCTGGGTACTTAGCTTTGATATCATCCTTGAAGGGATTGTACTCATTGACAAACTTCTGTTTGCGCGATAGCCGCATGGACAAATGCGCATAAAGATTGGTCAGCAGCTGTGGATCATTAAAGAAGGAGTAGTTGATTTTTTTACTCACCTTTTGGATCAAGTTTTCCGTCAACGCCATCACGTCCTGCTGCAAATCATTTTCGAAGGTATCGCTGTAAACATAGCGGTACTCATCTTCAAACAAGGGCAACTGATAATGGGCGAAAACTTGCTGCATCAATAAGTAAGAGAGTTCCCGCTGCTCTTTCGGATCATTCAGCAATTGATAGCGGCCGATCGTATACTCATTTTGCAAACGAACGGTCGCAATTGCCACTCGAATCAGCATATTCAGTAACTCCGAATAATTTAGCTCCGCCGTATCGATCTGCTTTAATAGCTGCCGCATATCCGCAAGCACCTGATTGAAGACCTCTTGAAAGGCCGTTCCCTTGGCTGAATACAATTCGTATCCATCCTGCTTTTCACTTTGCAGAAGCAGATCCATGATTTTGTAAATATCATAATCAGTCAAATCCTTTTGAAAAACCTCTTCAATTAATAAACGGACCTGATGCTCTGAACCAGTGATCAAAAAGCCTTTGCGAGGCAATCGTTCTAGCTTTAACCCTAACGAACTCAGCTGCTTTTCTAAACTATCCAAATCATTGAGGATCGTATCTTTACTGACTGTCAAACGCTCCGCCAATTCATAAGAGGTAATGGCTTGATTTGTCAGCATAAGCTGGATACTCAAGCGATCCAGTCGCAACGTTTGATCAGCAAATAATTCCAGCCGGTCAACCTCCATTAATTCGCTTTTCAGCTTGATCCGCTCGGAATCACTCAGCTCCAGCCAAACACCCTGACTTCTTTTACTCGTTAAGTCGTGGTTCCTTTCTTGAAGCCACAAACGAATATCGTCTAGATCATATTTGATTGTGCGCACGCTTACATTTCGCTGACTTGCTAATTCCTTAGTAGTGATCGGCTCTGGATTCTCAAGAAATTGCAGCAAGACTTGAATCTGTCTTTTCGTAATTTGTTGCATCATGCTCTCTCCTTACACACTTAACTATAGTGATTTGTCTTCCCTGGAACAATATGAAATGATTGCACTTACTCTAGTGCAAAGAATCCAAATTTTACAAGGAATTTGGCAACTTATCATATGTATAGAAGATAATTTGTGGTTGATCTTCCATTTCTATCAAAAAAACATTGCACTAATACCTTCTTTAAAATAGCATTTCTCGTACCCTTTGTATCTTCTTTTTTTTAAATTTTCGTAAGAAAAAAGGCGTGACTTCAACTTTTCTTGAAATCATGCCTTCGTTTTTTTTTATAGATTAGGAATGAGAGTACTCATAATACTTTTTGATCTGTTCCGGTAATTCTTCTGGAACTTTTGCCTTAACACTCTCTTCATTATCCGCTTTGATCGCCTCTACATAGTACCAGCACTTATATTGCAGCATGTTGAGTACCCGATTCAGCTTTGCTATTTCTTCTTCAACAACGACCTTTTGCTTTTCAAAAAGCTCTTTTCGAATTTGGAAGGTTTGACTGCCTTGTTTGCTCCACTCCATGAATTGCTTGATATCTTTGATTTCTAATCCTGATTTCTTTAAGCATTCAATGACTCTCAATGCTTCTATCTCATTTTCAGAGAACTTGCGAATTCCAGATACCCGTTGAATCTCCGGAAACAGTCCTTCTTTATCATAATAACGCAACGTAGATATTGGCAATCCAAACATTTCAGAAACTTGTCCAATTGTATACATCGAATTCCTCCATCTTTTTCATTATCTCTTGACCTAAAGTCAGGTTTAGGTATTAACATATTAGTATAGGCAAGCATGACTTGTCAAATTCAAACCAAAAAAGGAGCCAATATCATGGAAAAAGAATTAACGATCACTCAAGAATGGGATAAGGTATTTCCAAAAAGTGAAAAAGTCACTCATCGCAAGGTCACTTTTCATAACCGCTATGGCATCACATTAGCAGCTGATCTCTATGAGCCAAAAGAATACAAAGGAAAATTACCTGCGATCGCCGTGAGCGGACCTTTTGGTGCAGTCAAAGAACAGTCCTCTGGCTTGTATGCTCAAACAATGGCCGAAAGAGGCTTCTTGACGATCGCTTTCGATCCGTCCTTCACTGGAGAAAGCGGCGGAGTCCCTCGTTATGTCGCTTCACCTGATATCAATACAGAAGATTTCCAAGCAGCTGTCGATTTCCTATCGGTTCAAGACAATGTGGAACCAGAAGCGATTGGAATTATCGGAATTTGTGGCTGGAGCGGAATGGCACTCAATGCTGCCGCTATCGATACACGTATCAAGGCCACTGTTACTTCGACAATGTATGACATGTCGCGCGTAAATGCCAAAGGATACTTTGATGAAATGGACGAAGATGCTCGTTACAAACTAAAAGAAACCTTGAATGCCCAACGAATTGATGATTATAGAAATGAAGACTATGTTCTTGCTGGTGGAGTCATCGATCCGCTCCCTGATGACGCTCCCCAATTTGTGAAAGATTATCACGCGTATTACAAAACAAATCGAGGCTATCATCCACGATCACTAAACTCTAATAACGGTTGGAATGTTACCTCATCACTGTCCTTTATAAACATGCCGATCCTACAATACAGCAATGAAATTCGCAATGCCGTATTGATGATCCATGGGGAAAAGGCGCATTCCTTGTATTTTAGCCAAGATGCCTATAAACAATTAGTCGGAGAAAATAAGGAATTAATGATTATCCCTGGCGCTTCACATACCGATCTGTATGATCAAACATCCATTATCCCATTTGATCAAATGACAGAATTCTTTCAAACAAACTTGAAAGAATAGTTAGCGGCGAAAAAGCCCCCGACAACACTTTTATCCGTGTTGTCGGGGGCTTTTCTACTTAATATAAAGAAAGATATCATTGTCCTTCAGCAATAAAAGAGTCAAATTTTTGCATGAAATCTTCATTTACAGAAAACAATCGCAATAAGACTACTTCTTGCTTTTGCTCGTCAATTAGATAGAACAACACATTTTTTTCTAATGGCAAATATCTATATCCACTAAAAACAAACATAAGATTCGTAGCATCTTTCCCTTTTTTAGGAAAATCTTTTAATGAATCAAAGGTTTCAAAAATTTGTTTGATCACTTCATTCGAAACACTATCAGAAAATTGGATAATCTTTCAATCCTTCTATATCTACCATCAAATCATTTGTTAATCGGATGATATAACTCATACACCAAACCTCTGCTTAGCTTCAGAAAGAGAAATGGTGCCACTCTCTTCTGCTTTTTTTAACTTCTCAACGATTTCAAGACTCTTTTTCAAACGATCATACTCTTCAATAGTTACAACAACATACTTTCCATGCCCATTCTTCGTCAAAAAAACAGGCTCATCCGTAGTTACTTGCTCTAATACTTTATTGTAGTTACGCAAATCAGAAACTGGCTTTATGTTTAATATATTAGTCACCTCAATTGTAATGTACCCTATTTTACAGCATCTAAATCATAAGTTTCTTAAGACCCATTTTACTTCATTAACCTCCGCAAGACATAAGACAATCCAAACCACAGAAAAAGACTGACCACAATCGTAATAATCCAACCTGAAGCATTATGCTCCAGCGGCAACGGCATATTCATCCCGAAAAAGCCCGAAACAATCGTCGGAATCGTTAGCAACACCGATAACACTGTTAAAATCCGCATCGTATCATTCAAATTATTGTTTAAGACATTATTGTAGGTTCCGGATAGCTGCTGCAAAATCTGTGATGACAGCTGCGTCATTTCCACTAGCTGCTGAGCCTCGATCAAGACATCATCCAACCGCTCCTTCTCCTGCTCACTTAAACGCCGATAAATTCCATGGCTCTTAATTTGCTGCACCAACAGTACATTTTGCCGTGAAGCCGTTACGAAATAGACGATCCCCGTTTCTAAATCCGATAACAGTAGTAGATTCTGCTTTGTCGTCTTCTCCTTCAGCAATTGACTGATCCGTTTGCGGTCACGATCCATTCCTTCCACAAAAGGAAAATACTGATCAGAAATAGTGAAGAGACTGCCAAAAAGCAGTTCAAACAACGTACTATCAGGATTTTTCTCTAAGTAATTTTTGATCTCAAAATACAAATAGTTGGTCTGCTGATTCGTAACAGTGATCAAGGTTCGATTCACAACAATAAATGTCATCGGCACCGTTTCATAATGATTATCGATCTTCCGGCGATTGGGGGCGTTGAAAATCAACAGCAACACATCTGTCGTTTTATCATAGTCTAAATGCGCCCGCTCGTTGCGGTCCAGAGAATAATCGACAAATTCCCTATCGATTCCAAAGTCACGATAAAGATTCTTCAACTCATCCACATTTTCCGCGTCAATATTGATCCAGCTGTTCATCTTATTGTTGAACACTTCTTTTGTATACATCTATCATTCACCTCATCCACATTCAATCCGTCTGAATTCTATCACAAAACGGACAGCTGAGACTATTAGACATTTTCCTTTCCATTCATTTTTTTCCCTTCTATTAAAATGGGGTCTATTATAATCAACAGTCTACTATCGCAACTTTTTTCCGTTTGCGAAGAATGAGCTACCGTTCGCGGTTGACTAGCATAAGCTTTTTGATAAAATCGACTTGTCTAGCGGAAACTAGGCATTGATCAATGTTTAAAGGCAGCTGTTCGACCAGCTGCCTTTTGAAAATGTTACACTGTCCCTATTTATCTGGCAGATTATTTAGAATCGAGGTCATGTTCCTTTGAGTATTGAAGAAGCTATTTTACTTGATACCTTACGTTGCAGACTTGATTTCCTGCGAACGAAAAACAATTACACGAAAAAAGAGGTGGCTGAGCGTTTGAATCTTCCATTCGACCAATACGAGTCTTATGAAAGCGGAGAATCATTGCCCCATATTTTGGAATTGATTGATATCGTAGATCTGTATCAGGTAACCTTAGATTATCTGGTGGGAAGAACCGAAAATTAATTTATTTTTATATAAAAAGGGCGTTGCTTCGCAGAATAAACGAAGCATGCTTTTTTTTAAGCCTGCTTTCTAACTTTCTTCATACTTTGGTGTTAGATTGCTGTTGTGTCAAAAAGGCCGCGATGATTATTCTCTCATTGACACATCTTGACGGAAAACAAAACTTCTAACACAGTGCAGCGTGCGGTCCGCTGCATTTTTCCGTTGTCCCTGCCTTTTTGCCTTACAAAAATGTTAGGTCAACTTCCGTCTTTAGTTTGATTCTTTAACAGCCATTTTTATTTATCCTTATTTTATGAAAGGACTGATTGCTTTGAGAAAATTGCTGGGCATTTTTTTACCCTTTTTTATAGTCATAAGCGGAGGCTATATCTGGTATCATCAAAATTATGGAACAAAAGACTACTATACTAAAATTACGACCGATGGAACGCGCATAATCACTGAAGAAGGCGGCAGATACAAGCCCCAATTTCGGTACAAATACACCTTGACAGCTTACGATCAAAAACGGCACGCAAAGAAAGTATCCTTTAATTCAACGAGCGACACTCCTTTAAGAAAACAAGCCTTTCTGATCATTCATGTAAACACTAAAAAGGGTGTATTAGGCTGGGAAGAAATTTCTGCCTCAAAAGTCCCGCCACAAATAAAAAAAGACCTAAACTAACATTTAAGAATAGCTACACGCAATGAGCACAAAAAAGAGGAGAGATTTTTTCTCTCCTCTTATGTATGATTCTCTACATGCATAAAGCCCCAGTTGGTCGGCATGTAATAGCCGTCCACCGACATGTCCTTTAAATCACTAGAGACTAGCTGCCCCGTGATATAGTAAATTCGTTTCGCCTTGCGTTCAGCGTCGCCAAGCTTTGCCAAAAGACCATTCAAATCATATTCCGGCATCAAAAAATAATGGAAATTAAAGCCCTTCAATCGTTCATGAGTGATCGCTCCTTCAAAGGTCAATAACTTTTGTAATTCGTCATCGTTAAATGCTAAGTCCGTTGGTGTCAAGGTCAAGCCTTTGTAATCAAATGAGTCTGTCATCACGCCACCCCTTCGATTCATTTTACCATATCCCAAAAGCGTGTCACTAGTCTTTCAGCCATTCCCGAGCATTTTGAACTTCATCCATTGAAACTTGATGACCATAAGCTGTTTCTACTACTGTGACCTCTGCGCTTCGATCGCGGAAGGCCGCGACTAATTCAGCAAAAGATGCTTGACTGACAATTGGATCTTGGCTCCCGCCATAAGAAACCCAAATTTTTTTATCTGATAAATTAAATGATTGGGTATGAATTTCTAATGACATCGGATGGAAAAAGATTCCCTGTGTTAAAGTTGTTTCACGCTCCAACAATAGATGTGCCGCAATATTTGCGCCATTCGAATAACCAACTAAAATCCATTCCTCTAAGGCGATCCCTTTCTCTTTGCTAATCCTTTTAATCTCTTCTAATAGATGATCCGTTTCCTTTTCCAGGCTCGCAAAATCAAATTGATTCAAGCCATTCCGTTTAAAGAAGCGATTCATGCCCTCTTCTTCAATTTTTCCGCGAAACGATAAAACTGTGCTGTCCGCATCTAAAAACTTCGCCATTTCTAGCAATGATCGTTCATCGCCGCCCGTTCCATGCAGCAAAATAAATTTTTTGCCATTGGGCTTTCCTGCTTGATAAAGATATTCCATCCTCATGCACCTCACTTACTAATTGTAAGTTAACATGAACAAGCATTAAGAACAAACTTTTTGTTTATACTTTAGCTGCTTTCCGTTTATTCCGCCAATAATTCAATAGAATCAAAAGCAGCATAATTCCGCTGGTGATCAGCACTGCCTTCAATAATAAGTGATTTTCTTTGGTTAGTTTTTTCTGCGGTACTTTTTTCTGCGGCTGATAAGGAACTCGTTTTCCGCGAACTAAGAGGCGATGAGAGTTCACGCCATAAGGTGTACAAGTCAATAAGGTCGCATAGTCTTTGCCATCGACCGCCTTCAATAAATCCGTCTGCTCCGGCTTAATGACTGAAATCTTGTCCACCTCATAAGCCAGTGTTCGATCCAACACACGAATGAAAAATTGATCCCCTTTTTCCAGTTCAGTCAAATCCGTGAACAATTTCGCCTGCGTCAAACCAGTGTGAGAAGTCAGTACCGTATGCGTTCCTGCTCCTCCGATCGGCAGAGCCGAACCCTCAAGATGTCCCACTGCCCTTCGCAAAACAGCATCCTTTGTCCCATGATAAATTGGAAGCTTCACATCAATACTGGGAATCTCTACCTGCCCCATCGTACCACCGACATTCAATACACGATAATAATTATCCGGCATTACAATTCCAGAGCCAGGCAGAAAGGGATCGTGCGCCGGCTGCCCCAACAGATTCTCATTGTAGACCTGAGCCTGTTGAAAAATATTGGCGATTTGTTCAGGTGTCAGCTCCTCTGTATCCTTTTGATACTTTTCCATCACCTGTGTCGCATTTTTTTGATTTAAATAATTTCCGATAAAAGGAAAGGCAATGATGCCAATTCCAGCCATCAATAAAAGAAGGATCAAAATCGTCCGCTTCATCGCCCGCTCCCCTTTCTATGTATAATAAAAGCCGAGCGCAAACTCGGCTTTTCCTGAAGACTCATTTAAGCAGTCTTTTTCTTTTTATTCATTGTTAGAATGATCGCTAATCCGATCAGGACGATCCCGAAGACAACTAGCAAGATCGTTCCTACGCCCCCGGTGTTAGGGAGAGTGAACCCTTTTTTGTTTTCGATAGCTTCAGTGTGAATGTATTTAGTACCAAGATCTGTTTCAGTAAATGTCACTTCAACAGGTTCGTCTAACAAATTGTAATCTTCTGGCGCTTTTGTTTCGACTAGATAATAAGAATCGAACACTTTATTATCATCCGGTCCAGTATACGTTCTTAATCCTTCAAAAGACGTAACATAGAAAATATCTCCAACAAGTCCCACCGTTTCGCCAGTAGCTGCTTGAGAGGGTAGTGCAACCCATTTTTTGGCGGTATCATAGCCTGTTTCACCAGGTGCAACTATATCTGTTATATAGGAGTTTGAACTATCTAAAACTACTCTGTAATAATTTCCGGCTTCCGCATCCACCGACGTTTTAGCCAATTGGAATTGGGCACTTTCAGTTACCGTTCCGCCAGAATAGGTTTTATTGATTTTGATTTCTCCTGTGTGAACTGTCGTAACAGGTGTTTCATCAACATCAACTATCGTACCATTATCAAATTCTATAGAGGCATCGTTCTCAATTGCATTTTCATCATCTGATTTAATGTTCCCGTTAACAATCGTTTCAAATGAGATTGCTACTTTTACGACACCGCTTGTACCAAGCTTCGCAATTCCAGTATCCTTCAGTTCAATTTTGATTGATTCTTTAGCCGAATCTGTGGCTGGTGTATGGACAACTTCAAAATCAATTGGAGTAAGGGTGATTACTTCTGTATCACCAGAATCTAATCCAACAATTTTCACACTATTTGTTACATAATTCAATCGTTTATCCAACTCATCGATTACATCAAACTTTTTGTAACCGGCAATATCAGAAGGAACATTTGCCGTAATGGTCCACTTTACCTTATCTCCAACATTGACAGAGGGCACTTCAGGTTCCTTTTCAGGACTTAACCCTTGGTTTTTCGGATAGACGTGAACATCTGAATTCCAGCCATCACCCGCTGGATTCGTCATAGGTACTGCTGTGATAAATGGTTTTGCAGTAGAAGTAATCGTTTTACCTGCATTTCCCGTTCCTTGCACTTCATAACCGGTCGATGCGGTCAAATTCTCTTCTACAAAATAATACCCTGCGGCTAGTCCTGAATATTTTAATTCACCATTTGCATCTGTTTTACCATCAGTATATTTAGCATCAGCAACTTTTTTGACCAAATTGTAAGTCATAGATGTTTCTCCAGACTTGCTGACGGTTAACACATTATCTGTTCTAGAATATGTCCAGCCATCTTTCTCTGATGGTGGTATCTCTGTTGCAGGAGCTACTGGTGTCATACTATATACATCAAATTGAATACCTTTTACCGCGGGATTGGTTATAGCACCGTCTGGCAGCTTTTCCCCGCTTCCTTCATTCCCGATATCCCCTGATGTTTCCGCCCAATGCTTATGAATCGTTAAATCTCCATTCGCCGGTCGTGAACCTGGAGCAGCATATCCGGAAATCGCTCCTCCTAATGTTGTTAATAAAATAAAGGCTATTGCTATTAGCTTACTTAGCTTTGTTCTCATCTTTTTTCCCCTTTTCATCGTTTACTTTCTTTTTTCGATTCTGCAAAACAATTCCCGCTGAACCAAGTAATACAATTCCTAATACAACCAAGAACACTCTCAGATAACCACCTGCTCTAGGCAGCGAGTTCTTTAAATAGTTTGGTAAATAATACTTGCCGTTATTTACCCGGAAAGCTGGTGGTAATGGATCACCTCGCCCACGAATCGTTTCGATTTCTCCGTAGAAATCTACGGTGACAATCCAATAGCCCAGCGGTAATTGATAGTCCGGAAGCGTCTTAGTCTCTACTAATAAATAATCGCCTCTCGCTAATGCATCGAAGGTGACTTTCCCCTTATCAGCAGCATCATCACTACTGACTTTTTCAATGGGATTCGTCATATCCCATTTAGTATCCGCAGCTTCTGGATATTCACTACCGTTAGCACCAGCTTCGCCATCTTTCGCTTTATAAAGAGAGAAGTGAACTCCCCCTAATGGATTTTTCTTTTCATCTTCTTTGTAAAAGCTGATCGGCTTGCTCTTATTTGTTAAATAAAGATTCGTTTTGTCATCGCTGATTTTGTGTCCGGGATCTTCAGCATCAACCGCTGTACCATTTTGAATAATTTTATATTTCACTTCAAAGATTTCAAATTTTTGCGTAGAAGGATTCCATGCGGTAGAAACTAACCAATAACCATTAGCCAATTGATATCCGCTATACGTGTCTGTCTCACGAATGATATACCAGTCAAACTCTTTTGGTTCCGCCCCTTCCGAACCTGTTTGTCCGATTGTGGCGAAGTAGCCTTGATTGTCTGTTGCAGCATTTGATTTTATCTTTGTCCACGTTCCATCTGTGTAAGGAGTGTTTTCATCAAAATACCAAAAAACATTCCACCGATAAATATCGAATCGGACTTTCTGACCTTCAGAAGATGGCATCGCATCACCCTGTTCATTGACCTTAAATAATGAAATCTCAGGTTTCTTATTTTTTAAGATGTACCGTTGGCCATTTCCTTCACTGGGCGCTTCATAATCAGGTTTGTGTACTTGACTCCCACCGACCCAGTTTGGCATGGAAAAAATTTCCTTAGTACTCATTTTGATCACCCAATAGACCTCATTATCTGGTTGAACATAATCTGGATAAGTTGCTACTTCAACGATAGCGTAATACTTTGTCAAATCAGTAATACTTGGGGCTCGAACCCTGCCTAATGCATCTGTAGCAATGGGAGTATTATTTATCTTTGTCCAAACTTCCGGCTTCGAGATAGGTCCATTTCCATCAGCATAAGGATTACTTACTCCCCAATCCTCATCCCACTCATAAATATCAAAAGCAACTTTCTTTTCTCGTCCCTGCTCATCTAGCAATGGATTACCACTCGAATCAACAGAAGGCATCAACTCACCATTCATTCCTTGCTTATAAAGGGTAAAGGGTACATTCGCTGCAATCGTATAATATAGCTCTATGGTCAAGTTGCCATCCGCAGTAACAGTTCCAGTGATTTTCCCGTAAGCAATTGACAGCGTCTCGCTATACTCATAGGACTTCAATAAGTCCATCAATGGCTCACCAATGATCTCTTGTCCTAAATAGCCGGACTTTTCTTCTGTCTCTCTCAGTTCAAAATTATCTTTCGCTGTATTTCCTTCACTCTTCTGCACATAGTGTTTAACAGTGTATTTAGCCTGCGGAAGCTTCTTATTCCAAACAGTTACAGTCGGCCCTCTGCTAGTAGTTGACGGTATAACAAACTCATCAGATACTTTAGTTTCTTCAACATAACCTGCTGCCGCTTTGGTCTCAACAAATCGATAGGTACCATCAGCTAATCCTAATGTGCCAAAATCCACTTTGACCAATCCATTGGCTGTCTTTTCAACGGTCACACCATTTTCCACTTCGTAGTACTGAATGCCATCAGTAATAAAGGTTAATATAGTGCCATCTTTTTTTACGTCTGACCAAGTACTTCCATCTTTTACTTGCAGCTTGAACTTTGCGCCATTAATCGGGATATACTCATCATTCTCATCACGTTCAACGTCGAATTTTTGCAGTAAAGCTTGATTCGCGTTTAAAGTGATACTACCGTATGAATTCTTGAGATTGGCAGTATATCCATCTATCTTTGGCATTGTTTCTGGAGGCTTTCGCTTTAGTGTCAACGCACTATGAGTATAGATAGCCGATTCATTTCTAA
Organism: Candidatus Enterococcus murrayae; assembly: GCF_017315985.1. Lineage (GTDB taxonomy): Bacteria > Bacillota > Bacilli > Lactobacillales > Enterococcaceae > Enterococcus_A > Enterococcus_A murrayae. The sequence continues at coordinate 41,470 of NZ_JAFLVR010000015.1, forward strand.
TGGGTCCAGATGGCGTACTTGGCGGGTAACGAACCATCAAGGAAATATTGTATGACGCGATTTTCCCACCTATGACATTGGTGTCCCCAAAAGTGATTGAATAGTAATTTTCCAAAAGCTCGCGATCTTCTTCAGCATAATAGCCTTTTCTGATTGTAAAATCAGCCGCTTGTGCCGCAAACTGAGTGATATTTACTGTCTGATTCGTTTTTTGGTTTATGATTGTTCTTCCCGTGTATGCTGTATCTGTTAAATCACTAAGCTTTTGCTGCTCATTAGCTGCTTTTTTCATTGCTCCATAATGCAGCATCACAGTCGAAATACCCGTAGTTTTTTCTTTGTAAACGCCATATTGATAAGGAGCTGCTTGAATTCGAACCTTAAACTGTGTCTTTGTTTCATTCTCCAATTGCGTTAATCGGGTGAATCCAGTACCAGCTTTTGGGCTTTGTACCTCACTAGTATCCGAGCCTGTTCGATAAGTTGGACCATCTCCATAATCTGCTAAAACAAACGATTGAAAAGAAACCTCTGAAGAAGGATAGACACCTTCTTGTTTCTCGTAATTCTCTTGGCTCAAACCAATTGGAACTTGAATATATGCAGCGATGGTTAGAGTTGTTACCTCAGAACCTGCAGGTAACTCATCTTCTACGTATCCACCTAACTCACCGCCTCCTTGTTTCCCAGCAGGAGCGTAAATATCTGTATAATTGGTCCCCCATGGATACCAAACATCTCGACCAGGTTTATCCGTATAAAAGCCTTGATACGCACTTCCTGCTCCACCATTTACATCGTAATCTACTTCATCTCCACCTAGTTCAATATTGGATGCTCCATTAAATTGAATATCCCACTTTATCGAATTGCTAGAACCTGGTGTACCATGTTTAAAAGAAAAGCCATTCGAAGCACTCAAATCAATTTTGTTAAACGTAATACTTTTTGAAAGTGCCGCTCCATTCGCATCTCGACCAAAAACAACATTTTGAACACTAGCTTTGGTAACGTAGTTCATGAAGCCAGGAAATTCCAAATCAGAGTTAATGCTATTAGTACTAGGTTCAGCAACTCCTTCCAGAAACTCAATTCGAATCATTTGGGTATTTTCAGTAGTTGAATTTTCAATTCGATAACGATAAATCGATTCCCCCTCATCCGTCGCTATTGTACGCCAATCACCCGGCAACGCGTACCAGTTACCTGTGTTTGGATCATCATTTTGCGGGATGTTCAGAACAAAGTAATCTCCGGGGAGGATATTTCTGCCTAACTTTCCATCTGGAATACTCCAAGAAAAACTGAAATTATATGCTTGATTGGGTACCGCATTACTTTTTGGTGCTGTCGTTAGTGATTCACGACTTTGACCGTTTAACCGATATAACTCCCAATCATTCACCACAACCGAATGAATAATGTTTGTTGTAGAAGCTTTAGCCTCTTCCTCAATCAGTGCATCTTGAAGCTCATTTTCAGATTCTCCCGCTTTCGTTTTAGTCATATCCTCCGTAGTGGATTCCGTGGTATCAAGCTCATTTGGTTCATTAAAAGAGGTACTACTCAATTGAGAGTCCAAGTTTGGCATCAGCTCACTTGAATCAAAGGTCTCATTTGCTTGATTACTAGAGGTTGTCTCAATGTTTGTTGCTCCTATAGAAAGAGTCGGAATCAGGACAGATAAAAGAATAAAAAAGGCAGCTAGCAATTTGACTAACTTTCCTATAAAGCCTCTCTTTTTTTGCACTATTTCTCACCTTCCCCCCTTCTACAATTGCTCTAAGTCATCAATAACCAAAAATAAATAAGTTATAAAAATATCTAAATTCATAAAAATCTAAATTATTATTTTAAATATCAGTTTCTATATATCATATTTTACTATTATGCTATTAATATTTCAAATACCATTTGTATTTTTTATGATTTTGAATTAAAAAAGAGTTATTGTTAAATATATTGTTAAAACACTTTAACAGAAAGATATTATTTATATTAAAGGAATTTTTGTTAACTTAAAAAAACAGCTAGGATTTTTATCCTAGCTGCCGTAGTCACTGATATTATAGAGAGATTAAGCCATCCGACTTTTTATTATTCTATAAAACTGATAGCCAATAACTCATCTAATAAAACCGGAAATAATATCCTAGATGTCTAATATTCTCAGATAAAAGACATATTGGACCGTTTCAATGCCTATAATAGTTGTCAGCGTAATCACAGCCACTTCTAATTTACCGGCTCGTATTCTATACAAACATCCTAATCTATTAAAATATCTTGTATTCAAGATCAACTCAATAATTTGTTGTTTATTATTCAAATACATGACGGATTTCATAACGAACTTAGCCTCCTAGCTCTATAAAAAAAGCGACCAAAAAGAAAATAGACTTAAGTCAATCTCTCATACACGATTTTATGCGAGTCTGTTTCGAAATTCTAATGCGCGATGTTTCAGTCAGCTATCATTCAACTGGCAATTTTTCTAAACTTTTAACATCCGCAATTTTATCACTCGTTTCTTTAATTAACGGCCATTTATCCTTATCCTTTGCTTGTTGAGGATTAAACCTTTGAGCTCCTTTTTTACGGTTATACATATATAGACTTTTTCCTATATTAGAATCAAACTCCTCATTCAACAATTTATCCCTATTGCTATAGACAACTGCTTTACTTTCCTTCTTCGCGCCAAACAATTTATGGTGTCCCCATATTTGAATTTCAACGCCCTCCGCATCAGAGGTCACATTAGTCCCGGATATCTTTGCTAAATCAATTAGCCACTTATTCGTTTTAAAATGAACTGTATATTCAACATCCTGTGGCAAAGTAATTTCCTCGCCGGTTTGTTCGACGACGACTACTTCTTCTGGCAATATCTGTTTCGTAATTTTCGTAATCTCAATATCGTCTTTTTCTAAATAAGTTAAATCAACCCACCAGAAAAAACTAAAAATAGAAATCACTCCGACGGAAATTACTGCTAAAAACAGAATTAATCCTTTAAATAATCGCTTCTGTTTGATATCAAAACTCAAATCCTTGACCATGCCGGTATCTTCCTTCAGAAGTCCTTCTAAAGAAATATCAAAGAGTTCACTTAGTTGAACTACTTGTTTTAAATCAGGATAGCTTTTTCCATTCTCCCATTTAGAAATCAACTGACGCGTGACAAAAAATTGCTGTGCCAAATCTTCCTGTGTCAAATTTCTTTCGGTTCTTTTCTCTTTGATAATTTTTCCAATATCCATCTTTCGCTCCCTCCTTATCCCTTTATCTAATTTAACGGAAATTACTCTAAATAGAAATTCCATCTAGCGAAATTAGGCTTGCAACAAATGATAACATCTTGATTTATCAACCTTTCTAGCATGTTCATTTTGATTGCGATAATTCCCCCCGATGTTTGCTTTTGTTTCTAGGCGACAATTTCATCCTACTTTACTGTGAAAGAAAGAGAATATTTCTATCTCTCAGGAGTGCCAAAAATTGTAGAAAACAAGCATGCCTTCCATGAGAGTAATGTTCTTTTTGCTTTAGCAAACTCACTAACAAATTTACTAGTTTAAGTCTTCACTAATGAAGATTTTTCGCTACAAAAAGGAATGAAGTTTATGGAAACCAGTCAAACAATAAAAAATAATTTTCCCTTACTTGATCTCACACAATATGCCGCTTCACTATTTGTCATTTTGGCTCATTGTGATCGTTTAGCTGAGAATGATTTTATTCATTTTTTCTTGAAAGTTTGCTGCGCGCGTTTAGCCGTACCTATTTTCCTTATAGGTTCTAGTTACTTCTTCCGCTCAAAGCAAAAGAAAAATACAACATATCCAAGTAATTTTTTTAAACGTCAATGGAAAACATACCTATTTTGGAGCTTGATCTATCTTCCATATGGGATTTTATTTATTCAGGATCTAGGTATACCTTCTAATTTATACTTAGCTGCACTTCCTGTCGGCTTAGCTTATTTAGGGGTTTGTTATCATTTGTGGTATTTTCCCGCATTGTTTTTGGGTCTTTGGCTAGTTAGAAAATGGTTGCGCCATTTCAATTACCCTATTGCTTTCAGTATTTGTCTTCTATTGTTTGCATTGGGAGCGACAGAAACATACTCAGGATATCTTCAAGGGACTTTAATTTACGACCTATATGCTTTTTACAATCAACTCTTTATGACAACTCGCAATGGTCTTTTCTATACACCTGTTTTCATTCTTATTGGCTTTTTTTTAGCAGATTATCTGGAAGGAAATCATACTTTCCTGCAACGGCATATTCCAGTAAAATTCGGAATCAGTCTGATTCTTTTAGGGATCGAAACGTTAATTATTTGTTTAAGACAGGGAGATGACAAGAATTTTCTCTTTTCCTTGATTCCTGCCTCATTCTTTTTAATGATTTTGCTTTTGCGTTCCAAAGCCTTGCAAAACAGGAATTTTTCACACCTACGAAAATCAGCTCAATATTTATTCTTTTTACATCCTGCTTTTCTTGAAACGACAAAGTGGTTTCTAGCCCAGTTAGGCATTCAGAAATTCCAAGGAATTCCATTGTTTTTAATCACTTTCGTATTGACTACTTTGAGTATAGAAATCTTATTTTTTATTAAAAAACGTTTGGCAGGCCGGACCATTTTGCCTCAAATCATTCAACCCGGAAATAAATTTCTGACCTCAAGGAGGAAATTATGATGGCTAAATTTTTGCAAAATCGTTTTTTTCCATTTTTTTTAATTTTCAGTATTGCTCTTCTCTTCACATTACCACAAATTATCAGTGGAGGAATGATTATTGGCTCTGATGCTATTTTTCATTTTAATCGCTTTTACGATACGGCTATGCAAATCAAAACTGGCAATATCCACTACTTCTTAACAACTTTTGGGTTTCAGCAAACAGGTCGTATTATCAATCCTTTTTATGGACCACTGATGGCCTATATTCAAGGCTTATTGGTAATAATTAGTGGTTCCTGGTTTCGTTACCAAATATTGGCCAATTTTATTCTCTATTTTATTTCAGGCGTTTCAATGTTCAGCCTCTTGAAATGCAATAAAGTAACTTTGAAAATCAATTTATTTACGTCTATTCTTTTCATGACTACGTACAGTGTCCATTATTGGACGATTGGTCAGTGTTTTAGTGGTTGGGGGGCCGCTTTTTTACCATTTGCTTTAATTCCTCTACGCAAAATGGTACTGGAAGGAAAAATAGCCATTGTGCAGATCGGCTTCTCAGTGGCATTGATGATGCAAATTCACCTTTTTTCTTGCCTGCTGTTGATTCTAATCTATTTTATTTTTTTCATTTACAGTTGGTGGAAAAACCAGCATAAAATTCAAATGATCCGTGATATCACTTTGTCAGTTTTATTATTTTCTCTACTAACAGCGAATATATGGGTGAACATGCTGCATCTATATTTGACAAATGAAATTTTACCTCCGTTTATTAATCAAAGCTTGGACAGCAACACCATTGATCGCAGTAGTTGGTACTGGTTAGCAAATCCAATTTTCTTAGTTCCAATCATTATTTGTCAGTTTAAATGTTTATTTAGTCGACAACAAAAGCTTTCTCAGGTCAATAAGATGGCTTCTATGACTGCGATATTTTTTCTAGTTCTTTCTTCTAGTTTAATTCCTTGGAAGTTTCTAATGAGTCAAAAAATCAAAATTGTCGAATTGATTCAATTTCCGTTCCGCTTTTTTATTCCCTTTACGGTTCTCATTTTATTTTCCTTTGCATTATCTCTTGAAGAAAACAGTCTTCAGCGAAAAGCTTATTCAAAATATCGACAGCCAGTCATTTTACTTAGTCTAGTTCAAGTTTTGTTAACTATCAGTTATGCCTTGGGTCTCTGGCTGCTAAATGATATTCATTATTTCGAAAGTTTACATACGCATATTCAACCGATAGACAGCCAAGTCATCAAAGATTCTTTCCATCAAAATGACCTCGCTAAAGGACTAAGTTATTGGGAGAAATCGACGCCTGACTATTTGCCTCTTTATCAAAAGACAGAGCAAAATAAATATCAGCTATACGAAAAGTTGATTCTCGAGCAACATCGGCAATTCGAAAAGAAATCATGCAAAGAAGGGGTGCGGATCGAGTGGACATCTCAAGGAAAAGAAACGACAAATTTACCAATCATTCTCTACCAAAACAGTCAATTAATAGTGAATGGTCAAGAAATTTCTCCCCAAAAGACAACTCTTAGCGAGATTGGAACACCCACAATCAAACAAGTTTCTGGTAAGAATTATGCGATTTTAACTTATAAAGCACCGTCTTATTTCACTGGCAGTCTACGACTCACTCTTATCAGTTGGCTAATCCTATGCCTATATGCAGTGTTTAGCATAATAAAAAGATCAAGTGGCGGTCATTTCTTTTGACCCCACTTGATCTTTTTAATTATAGTCAATAATCGCCATTCCCCGAGCAAATTCTTCTTTCAAATGCTTGAAGCGATGAGCTTGAAAGTCCTCTTGATGATCCTTCGATAAATTACGTAACTTCATTGGATTAAACTCTGACATCAATTCCCAGTTGCAATCGAATACTACCATCTATTAATTATGACGCTATTTCTCTGATTTCTATTTATTCCACATCCAAAATTGTAAAGCCGAGTGTTTGGATATCTCGATTAAACATTTTTACTGTCTCCAACGAAAGTTCATTTAGATCCATATGATACATAGACAGTTTAGATAGTATTGCTGGAGTAGCCGTAATAATATCTACGCCGATTTTTTCAGCTTGAATGATATTATAAGCCTCTCTTGAACTCGCCCAAAGTAATTTTGTTCCTGCTTTTTTATGACACACTTTCAACGAGTCTTCCATCAAAGGTAATGGATCAACGCCAGTATCAGCAACACGTCCAGCAAAAACTGAAACAATATTTTCAGTGCCTTCAGATAATGCCTCGACTGTATCTGAAACTTGCTTGAGCGTCATGATTGCAGTGATGTTGAGCCTTAAACCTTTTTCTGATAATTTACGGATCAACTCCGTAGAGGATTCTCCCTTTGTGTTTGTAATAGGAATTTTAACATACACATTCTCTCCCAAAGAAGCCAGCTTCAATGCTTCTTTCTCCATTGTGTCAAAATCATCAGCAAAAACCTCAAAACTAATGGGCATGCCTTCAACCTTATCCAAGACTTCCTTTGCAAATGCTACGTAATTTGTGATACCTGCCTGTTTCATCAAACTAGGATTCGTTGTAAAACCAGTAACGATTCCTGATGCTTTCATTTTCAGCATATCCTCAATAACTGCTCCATCTGAATAAATATCTATATCAAAATTCATATTAATCAAGCTCCATTCCTTCATTATTAATTGCTGTCTTAGACGGTTTGATAATACTTGGTACAAAAAGAATTGCTAACACTGCTGCAATGATTACATAAATGCCCATTTGACCAAATTGACCGCCAACTTTTCCTAATAAAATACCGATCCAGCCAAAGTCAAAATCGCCGAAAGTCGCATTAGAGAAACCTAATTGACCTAATACCGGTAAGAGCAATGCTGGCAGGAAGGCTAAAAATAATCCATTAACAAAAGATCCCACTACTGCTCCACGACGTCCACCTGTTGCGTTGCCGTATACACCGGCCGTCGCACCGCAGAAGAAATGTGGAACTAATCCAGGAATAATCAATACTCCACCAAAAGCGCCGAGAACAAACATTCCGATCAAGCCACCTATAAAGCTTGAAATAAAACCAATAATTACTGCAGTTTGTGCATATGGAAAGAAGACTGCACAGTCTACTGCTGGCACTGCGTTTGGTATGACTTTATCCGCAATTCCTTGGAAAGCTGGCAATAAATCTGCAAGTATCATTCGAACACCTGAATAGACAACTGTTACACCTACAGCAAATTTCAATCCGCAAAGGATAGCAAACAGGTAAGGAGATTTTCCATCTGATAAAGTAGATACAAACTCAGGACCGGCTGCAATTGCAGATACTAAATAAAAGATCACCATTGTTAACGCTGTAGAGATGGTTGTGTTTCTCAAAAAGCCAAATTTTTCTGGAACTTGAATATCCTCAGTTGATTTAGACCCTTTTCCTACAAGATTTCCAATAAATGCTGAAAGATAATAACCTACTGAACCAAAATGCCCCATTGCTATTTCGTCACCATCAGTCACTTGAAGAGTATATTTCTGACCGATCGCTGGTGAGATCGCACTCCAAGTTCCTAAAAAGAATCCGCCAATTAAGATAAGCGGTGTTCCTGAAAATCCAATTGCTCCTAAAACTGCTGAAAGTAAGCACGCCATAAAGAATGAATGATGTCCTGTCAAAAATACGTATTTATAGCGAGTAAAACGAGCAACTATCAGATTAATAATCAGTCCTGCAATCAAAATGGACATGGTTTCGACACCTAAGACTTTTTGTGCAACTGAAGTAACTGCCTCATTATTTGGTACTACTCCTGTAATATGAAATCCCTTCTCAATCATTTGAGATAACGGGTCCAAATTTCCACTAATCACATCAGCTCCTGCCGCAAGCATCAAATATCCTAATATCGGCCCTAGCGTCCCTGTCAGTACCTTATGCCCTGGGGCTTTCATAGCAACTAAACCAACAAAAGCAACTAATCCCATCAAGATTGCTGGTTCACTCAGTAAATCCTTGAGAAATTCTAAAAAATCCATTATGAATCCTCCTAATGTTATATAGTTAATCTTCTCATGTGGCCACATAAGATAAATGATTACTCTTTACTTAATTCCTCTAGTACTGGCAATATATCCTCTGAAATCTTCTTCTTGTCAGCATAACTGCGAACAACCGCTACTCTTTTCGAATCTGGAAACTGCTTCGCAAATTCGTCTACCGTAACAAAAAGATCCGGTTCTTCTCCCAATGCCGCATTGAAATCACTCGATTTAGCATCTACTTCGAATCCATTCTTTTTAGCAATTTGATTGATCTTCATAGCCAATAAGTTACTGCTTCCGATCCCATTGCCACATACTGTAATTATTTTGATCATCAGTACTCCTCCTCATTAATGAATCTCTCTGAAAGTTTTATAAATTCTGTTTTAGTCGTAGTCTTTAGCAACGCATCCACCTTCTCCTCTTCATCTATCAGTGATGATATTTTTTGGAGCATCGTCAAATGCGCTTCGTTATCATTTGTTGCCAAACAAATAATTAAGTATACAGGCTGTGTCTCTCCAAACACCACCGGCTCCTCTAGTTTTAAGATACTAAAGCCAGTTTTAAGTGCACCCGATTCTGGACGTGCATGAGGCATCGCTACTCTTGGTACTAGTACCATATAATCCCCTAAATTCAAGACGTTCTCAATCATTGCCGATATATATTTTTTTTCGATAATTTGGTCAATCAATAATGGTTGCGCAGCTAATGCAATGGCCTCTTTCCAATCCGTTACTTTAGACCTGAACTCAAGGTGTTCTTCACATAAATAGTTTTTCTCATTTTCATCCACTTGATAACCTCCTTGCTAAACATACTATAAACAAAATCAACACTAATCGATACCGCTTTCATTTCCAGTTTGAAACGGAAGCAGTTGAACTTCTCAGTTCAGTCATTTCCATTTCAAATTGGAAATCATTTGACTCCTTCTCTACAAATCAGATTTAAACCTATACCTCAGCACTTTTGTTGGCAAAAGTCTCTTTCAAATAAAATTCTATTCATTGCAATCCAACGGAATACTTTATATGATAGCGATAAAAAGGGGGAGGAACTTGCATGTTCGCTTATAAAAGACTAGCCCAGTTATTTCAGCGCTTATACATAGAAAAAAATTGTTCAAGTGAAAAACTTGCTTCTGATTTTTCTGTCTCAAAGCGGACAATCAGAAATGATATCCACGAACTCAATGAATCACTGGAAACCTATCATTCCAAAGTCATTCTAAAACGAGGCGTGGGCTATGAATTGTTAGGAAAAGAAAATGTTCAAGCGCTGTTCAATGAACTCAACGAACAGCTCCCCCCTGTCGAGCAGCAGTTGGAATCTTCAGAAGATCGAATCAAACAACTTTTATTGTTGCTTTTATTGTCTGAGCAAGAACTATCCATTGATGAGATGTGCAATCAAATATTTGTTGGCCGTACAACAGTTTTAGGTTATATAAGACAGCTTCGTCTTTTGCTAGCCTCCTACAATCTAAAGATCACCTCAAAAATAAACATAGGTTACAAAGTTGTTGGTGACGAGTCCGCCATTCGCGAAGTTATTTCCGATCAACTTGTCGAAAAAAATTTTGAAAGCTATATTTCTCAATTTTCTAAAAATGAGAGTGAACTATTCAAAGATATTGATCTCGAGGAGTTAGCAGGATCTGTGACAGAATATTTCCCCCCTGACAAATATAAGATTTCCGACTACAATCGGAAAAATTTCGTGATCCATCTTGCGATCGCCATTTTACGAGTGAAAAATGATCATCACTTGGATGTCATCGCAAATCATTTTATGATCGACGACGGCATTCAATCTGCTACAACAACGTTATTAACTGCTATTGAAAAGAAATATCAACTCTCATTCGATCAACAGGACAGAACCTGGCTATACAATCACTTATTCTCTGATTTGCAGCATAAATCTTATTCCAGTCATCAGATAGAAAAAATCTACACGTTTATTGACCAGATGTTGGGTGAAATTTATGAAATTATCGGCGAGGACTTGAAGCACGATGAGATCCTGCGAAATGATCTTTTCACTCATTTCTCCAGCTATTTGACATTGAAGGAGCTGTTAAAAAATAAAAAAAATCCCTTGCTGCCAGAGATTAAGAAAAATTTTTCTTATGCATTTGAGTTAGCTATTTTAGCGACTAATAATAGTAAATGGTTAAACGATTTTGAATTTACCGAAGATGATATTGGCTATCTAGCACTTCATATTGCTGCTGCGATCGAACGAAAAAAGGATCAGCAGCAAAATAAAAAGAGGATTTTAGTCGTTTGCGGTCAAGGTGTTTCAACAAGCCGCCTCATTGAAGCAATGCTTAAAAAACGTTTCGCTGAAAGATTTGAAATAGTCGATACGATTTCTTACACCGCTTATCAAACAAAAGAATTAGAAAATGTCGACCTTCTAATCTCTACCGTTCCACTTAAAGATAAAACAATCCCTGTTGTTCAAATTGATTTTTTAGATATAAAACAAGGAATGGAAAAAATTGATAGGCTATTAGCCGCCGAAGATGAAAAACAAACTTTTTTCAGTTTGTTCGACCCAACCTTGTTTGCCGTCAACAATCAAAAAATCTCGCGAGACCATTTGATCACATCGCTTGGTGCTATCTTGCTTGAACAAGGGATCGTCTCTAACGATTTCACTAAAAAAGTAATTGAAAGAGAACAAATCGCACCAACAAACATTACCAAACTAATCGCGATCCCTCATGCAATTGACTCGACAATAAATGAGACGAAGATTTTTGTTTACATTTCGACCGAACCTATTACTTGGCGAGAAAATGCGACGGTTAAAATCATTTTCCTGCTAGCTGTTGCAGAGGACGATAAAGAAAAGCTTCAAACCTTTTTTGAATTCTTATCTGATCTTGTTGAAGACGAAAAGCTTCAGCAAAAAATCGCTGCAACCACCAATTTTGATTCCTTCTTAGCTGCCATGGTCTAAATGCGTTTCCTTACCACACTGAATGGCACTCAATAGAAAATAATACTCAACGTCTAGCATTCGCTAGGCGTTTTTTATAAATGCTTATACATCAGACTTTCATCTATTCTTTCAAGAGAGTTCAAATCAAAAAATTTGGCAAGCAGCGATTACCGTTTTCAGGAGACGTTTACGGACCCATTTTCTAGACATTGCTAATTTCACCATGCAATATGTCACATAGTATCCTTTTTATAAGGAGGCGATATTATGCTTACAACTAAATCTAGATTACAGGGAAGCTCTGTAGTTGTTGCTTTACCATCAGATAATGGAAAAAGACCTTCAGAAAATCAAGAATACATCGTCGTCTATTCTGATGATGGAACAATTACATTGATTCCTAAAATCAAAGATCCGTTTAGTGGTGGAGAAGTAGCGGAGTATTATGAAAAAGATGAGTGGGAAGATTTATCTCCTGAGGGGAAAGAACTTTTGTAATGAATGAAGAAAAGAAATATATCCCCAAAAAAGGCGATATCGTCTGAATTAATTTTGATCCATCTGCTGGATGAAAAATCTAAAAAAGACGCCCAGGGTTGATTGTATCTAGATACGACTTTAATCGAAAAACAATGTTCGCAGTGATTTGTCCAATTACTTCTACTATAAAAAATCTGCCTATGCACTATTCGCTGCCAGAGGAATTAGACACAACTGGACAGGTGCTTCCGGTTATTTAATTTTTAGCCTGTTTAGTGCTTGCTTGACAAATTGAGTTGAGGCATGGTATTCACTGGGCAGCCAATCTTAGAGCTGCTCAAGCCTCACCATGCCTCAAGTGTACGTTGTCAAGTAGGCGCAGCCGACACCTGTTTCAACTCCTCTAGTAATCTCTCCCGAGGTGTTCTGTAGCCAAAGATTTTTCTCGTTAAATTGTTCATTCAGTCCTGTACTCGACGAACGGTTCTCACTGAAACATCCAATAAACGCGTACTTTTAGGAAGAAAGCGTCGAATAATCTTGTTATGATTCTCATTTCCCCCGTTTGATGGATGAAGTGAGCGGCTCTACGTCTACTACAATCTATTTTTTTTGAAAGGTTCCTAAATATGCAATTTCATTCCTTTTGATTAAGAGCGCCAGTCAACCGAAAGGCCCAGTGGTATGTTCTTCTAACGGAGCCGCCTCTTGATCATCCTGCACAGAGCATACCCAATCATACAGCCTATGAAATTTGTCATAATATCCCAGATATCAAACGTCCCCAGATAAAAGACATATTGGATTGTTTCAATCCCCAGGATAGTGATCAACGCGATTACAGCCGCTTCTATTTTACCGGCTCGTATGCCATACAGGCACCCTAATGGAATAAAGTAGCCTGTATTCAAGATCAGCTCTATAATCTGCTGATTATTATTTAGGTACAATTCAAACGGGTCTAGATTGAAGGAATGGTAGGCCCTAGCCTTCGTAAACAGCATGATGAACAATAATAAAAAGTAGCTGCTATAAAAAAGGTAGAGATAAATATTCCAAATCCTTCGCTGCTCCCACTGCCAATAAAAGAGCCATAAGCTTAAGAAAATAAAAAGCCACAACGCTTCATCCGTATATTCAAAGCGTTGCGTCATACTATCCAGACGCGGATAATTCTGCAATGTCGGCAGGACCAAATAATAGACCATCCCATAGCTTAATATAGCAGATAGAATTCCTGCAATGATTTTCTTCATTCGATCCCCTCCTTCATTCATATTATAAAGAAAGTCTCCTATATTTTAATCATTATCCCTACTTTTGAAAAAAGATTAACAATTTCTCTATATTTGAGGAGTGGGTAACCAAATTCCTAGCTTTGATAATTAATGATAAATTCCAAGTTTATTTCACCGAGACCACTACTAGGTAATTTGGATTGGATTGGGTAAGTGAGGATCTTTCAAACATTAACAAAGAGAGTGTAGGACAATCCTACTAGCATTTGATACACTAATCTGTTATTTGATTTATTAGTAGAACAATTGTCTTTTTATATGAAACCAACTAACTACTTTGATATAATTAATTAAAAGGAGTGAAGTTCAGTGAAAAAAATTGGACGCATTGTCTGGCGCATGATTGCTGTTACTTTCCTGTTTATGTCAATTGACTGGTTGTTAACTGATGAAGAAAAAAGTAAAAAATCCAACTAGCAGTCGTTTCTCGACTGCTCTTTTTATCTTTCATCCTATTGCTAAACAAAAAAGAGGCCCTAAGACCTCTTACTGCTGCCCAATCATCACTTCATCGACAATATCGACCGTTACCTGATCATTCACCGATTCATCTAATCGATACCCTCGTCCCCAACAGGTTTCGATGATCGGTCCAGAGATATTCCTACTAGCAAGCTTATCCTTTAGATGTTTTATCATCACTGACAGCTGAGACATGGTGGAATTGTTTTTACTTCTATTCCACATTTTTTGAGAAATTTCCTCGCGTGAAATGGTTTGGTTCTGCTGTCTATATAGAATTAAGAAGAGCTTTAGTTCACTGCCGCTTAAAGGTATGTTAGACAAAGCGATCTTTTCATCTGATCTAGGCAGAAAAACAATCTTTCGTTCGTTTCGTGTTTTATAGCTGCTGAGTTTTTCTCTTAGCTCTTCGATACTTGGATGAGCTTCGATCCAATCAGTGATCCCCAGCTTTTTCCATTCCTTCAGTTGGTCTTCTTCTATTGGCTCGTCCGATTTACGGAAGATTGGGATTTTGTATTTGCTTAAGCTTAATACGAGTTCTTTTACTTCCGCATTGGCGATCGTTTCACTTAGGATAATGTAGTGGAAGACTTGAATAAACGAATGATTCATGTTTTCAAGCAAGCAACGATCGATCAATTCCTTTGTGGTAAACACTTCATGCCCTAACTGTCGCAAACGTTCTTCAAATAATTCTTCGTTTAAAGGATTTTTCGTAAATAACAAAATCTGGCTCATTTTTACTTCCTGCTTTCTGGTTTTTTGGTTCGAATAGTTGCAAGCTATTCGCTCTGAAATTCTCTATTCCATAAATATTTATATGTACGAGCCGCCCGAAAGTTTTCGAGCGGCTTTTTGTTACGCTGTTAACTGATTCTGGATCAGGATGTATAGACTGATACTTAATCCAATCCAAACAACTGCCAGTAGGAACATGCCCCAATTTGCGATCAAATAGATGGCTTTTCTTTGGTTCGTCTGTTCACTATAGGTCAGGTCTTTAACGAGGAAAAAGATCGCCAGTCCTAATGCGAGTATCCCCATCCCCGCAGACAGCCAGACATAATTGTACATCGTTCCTCCCCCTTCTTTGGTTACCTTTTTCTTATATCGACGTGGTCAATGTCCAATCCATCTCTGCCTCGTAATTCAAGCCAGCGATTCCAGAATGCGCCATTAATTCTAGTTCCACATCATTGTTAATATCGTAACTCAATTCATGGACACCTCGTGCGATGTCACTAGTTAACGAAACAGTGGTCCCGTCAGAAGGTATGTTTTTTGTCCCTTCCAGCTTTTCAAAACTATAAGATTCGTTGTGTTTATTATAGTTTTGAACTTCCAATAGAGTGCCATTTCTTAGATTGATCGCAGTAGTGGTTGGTAAGGTTTTGGTTCCGCTAGTAAATTGACTAAGCTTCACTGTTAAATCCCAACCAAAATTACTTTCATTATCCATGAAACGAATATAAGGATTGTAGCCTGGTCGATATGCGGACACATCTAACCCTTTCTTTTGAGCAGAAGGTTTAACCTCTACTTCGCCAAATTTGAAATTCGGAATGTTAATCAGCCCCGCATTTCCAGTCGGTTTCAAATTCGGCTCATCTGGATCATCGATACGGACAAAGTTCTCCGCAGTCAATGGCGTCGCGATATTCCCATCAATCTCAATCTCCGCAGGGAGCACTTGATTCACCGCTCCAGCGGCAGTGTCTGTAAAGGTGATGTCTGCGTAATTATTCGGTCCAGCACTTGGAATACTAATGCCTGTTAGATTAAAACCACCAACCCAATCCGCTGGTGAGATCGTAAAGTTCTGAGGTGCACCACCTGCAGGAGTCACTGTAACTTGCGTAGGAGTAGACAAACCAGACGCCCAATTACTCGTTGCTTTGAGTGTGAGATTATTCAATGCAGAAGTCCCTGTATTGGTTAATCGTGAACTCCAAGCAACCGAACCATTATTTGCGACAATTTGCGGAGTCGGTGTTAAATCAAGACTCGCTGTGGTGCTTCGTGCTTGATAATGGAACCGAACTTCTTTAGGTCCTTTAATATTATTAATGGCTATAGGTGTACTTTTAGGATGGACCGTCCCTGGTGCATCAGTCACATTTTCCCAGCCTGCATAATCCCATAAGTCTCCAGAAGTATCTGTGATCGTTTGAAGAACAGTTGCAGTGTACGTATCGTTGTCAAGTTTACCTAAAGAGTTTGGATTGCTAGACATTTGTATCAGAGTTGTTCCATCAGCAGAATCCACAAATTTTTGAGTGATTGTATGCACTTTTTTTCTATAAACATAGTAAATATCTTTGGATTCAGTAATATTATTAATTTTTACCGGTACACCTGCTGAATTTACGGCTCCAGAAATCCCCTCTTTCCACCCTTGATACTCCCATATAGCATTTCCACTGTCTGTCTTGCTTGCGGCAGGATTACCAGTAAAGTTAGAATTTGCAGCCGCTGGGTTAGCAACATCCCAAGCTCCTCCATTAATAGAGTTATTGCTTCCATCAATATACTTCTCATTCACTGCGAAAGATTTCTTGTATACTACATGAATCTTTCCTTCAGTATCCAAATCAGAAATCGATTTCGGTTGGGTGTAGTCTACTGTCATAGACGGAGGATTTGATTGTTCTAGAGTACCTGGTTTTGTATCACCTTGATACCACCCTTCCAATACATACATATTTCCACCAGAAGTATAAGAGGTTGGAAGCTTATTCATTGTATGTTTGTATTGATCTGCATCCGCATCTGTTTTTTTGCCTTGAGTGAATCCTGTTGGTGGTGTTAATGGTGCACCAGACTCATCTTCAAAGTTTTCTACTACTTGGAATTCCTTCATAAAGAATGTGATTCTTTTACCATTTGTGGCTAAACTTGAATAAGTATGCAAAAAATCAAAATTTCCAAGTAAAGGATCACTAGGAATGTTGGTGTATCTTCCCCACCCTCCAACATAAGCAAACTCTACCCCATTTGGATTAAGCATGAGGTCAACTTGAGAACCTTCGTATTTAAAACTTCCCGGTCCCATTCTAGTTAAGTCTGGATTTGGTATTGCTACGTTCTGAGTCGCTTGATGATGATAATTCGAGCTATCGTTGATTGTAAAATCAGGAAGTTTATAATATGTGCCTAATGTCTTATAGTAAGAATAATCCCCTACCACAGAAGATTTCGCTGATATTGATCGAATATACGCAGGTGCATTAGAAAAATTCAAGTTTCGAAATATATGCGCGAAAAAAACTGCATCTTTTTTAGATGTGAACGGATCACTAGGCGTTCTTATACCATAAAAATAAGACCCTGCTGCTCCAGTAGCTGAAAAATTCCCTGCCCCATCATACGGAATAGTAACTGTCTTTTGATTGATTGTATTATCATATACTGGTGTATAAGTATAACCCGGCTGAACATAGATATGTAAAGATGTTCTATACTCATAATCAGCCTTCGCTACAGGGACCTTTCCTGCAGGAATCAGACTACCATCATCCATGTACATATCAAAATTAATTTCACTTTGGATTGCTTCTCCACGATATGCTAATGAATGGTCTGGAAATCCAAGACTGCCTATGATGAGCCCTGATAATACAAAGACTACTACGAAGAGTTTTCTTATTAGTGATCTCATACCTTCTTCCTCCTATTCTTTCGTAAATAGAAGAAAACAATGACGAGCATCCCCATACCAATCAGAGCTAGATGATTGCCGATAAATTCTCCTGTTTTTGGCAATACTTTGCTGGCGGTATCTGTAATATAATCCCAATATCCGCCACCACTGCTACCCCCTCGATTGTTTGTTATCGGCACTATTCGGTCTTTACTACTAGAATCAACCGTAGAACTGTTGGAATCTGTCGAACTGCTGGAATCTGATGTGGTACTACTGGTGCTGCTCGTTGTCGATGGTGTCGTCGAACTGCTGGTACTGCTTGAACTCGTAGGATCATAAAACCCAACACCAATCGGCGATTGCCCGTCATGGCTGGCTGCTAAAACAGAAGCACAACCCGCACTTAGACAAAAAAACGCAGTGGCTATATACAACCCGATTTTCTTCTTCACTCGTCTCCCTCCTCCTTTTTCTTTCGTTTTATAAGGCGATAACCTAAGAATAGGACAAGCAAAACAGTCACTAACACAAAGCCATAAAAAGTATTTGTCCACCATTCAGGGATAAATACCCGGAAGGCTGTTTGCTTATTCATCTTTTTCGCTAACGCTCTAGTGATGGTAAAATCCTTGCTGAATGCCCAACTAGTTGTCTCCCCTTTGACTTTTCCTGTAAAGGTGTAGTCACCAGCTGCGACTTCCTGCATGCCCCAATCGATTTGAAAAGGAAAGATGGAATTTGGGGCAATTTTTATATTTTTGAGTGTATTCTTCGCAATGGTTTTGCTGGAGCCTTTTTTCGTGATCTTTCCTTCCGCTTCCAATTCTTGCAGCGCTTCTGGATGCGGATTTTGGATACGTGCCTCTAAAACCTTACTACCATAATCAATTTCTGGTTTTAGCTCTGTTAATTTCAGTTCGGTCTCACCATAGATTGGGGTCTCTTTGTTTTCAGTCAGAATCATGCCAATCGCATAGCCGTATGTATTCTTGACAGACATCCCATTCTCCGACTCTTCTTCTTTTTCTGGTTTCAATGAAATTCGAATACCGCCTAAAACAATGCCAGAGAAAGGTTCTGCTGGAACGTTCAGTTCTATTTCTGCTTTTCCTTCTGAATAGGCATCCACCGACACTTCTTTGTTTTTGGGCTTCGCCACCTCAGTGATGGGAAGCTTCATACTCGCATCCGGTTTCTTATCGCGTTCATCGTAGGTGATCAAGCCGTTGCGATTGGTTGCCGCATTAATCACTTCTACTTTGTAGGTTTGTTTCTTCTCAGAAGTATTGAAAATTTTTACATCAACCGTTTGTCTGCCATTTGGTTGAACAAGCAAATGATAATAACCGATGCGATCATTGATTTGATTTTCCGGTAAAACTGCCTGAACCGTAAAACCTGCTCGTTTCTCATTTTCAGTGATCTCTTGTGTGTTACTCGTTTTCTCGGCAAAACCACTCTCTCCGAAAAAACTAAACAAACATATGAGTAAAATAGCTATTGCTTTCGTCTGCTTCATCAGAACCCCTCTTAAAAGAAAAAGGCTGAAAATAAATCCAGTCATCTTCAACCTATTTCCTAGTTATCTATCTGTTTTAAAATTTAAATCGAATCCGTTAATGTCCAGTCAATCGTTCCAGTGTATTGCTCTCCTGCCGCAACCTTGTTCATTGGAACATCTGGAACAACTAAGTTAATATTGTTAAATTCTCCTTGCCAATATCCTTCCCCACGACCATCTGCATCGCCAGGACTTGTTTCACCTTTTGCACTCATAATTAATGAACTAGCGGTTTTAATTTCAACTGCTGCAGTCACTTTATCTGGTGTATGCGCCCCAGCACCAGCAATTGTTGGTGTTTCGGTCCATGGTGTTGGAGATACTTGAGGGGTTAACTCGTTGATTGCTTGAGTCATTGTAATTCTTGCGCCATCTAATTTTTTAGTGGCACTAACTTTCAGATCATCCGTTAATTTAGCTTCCAGTTGCCAACCAGAGGCACGTTTCCCTCGAACATCGCCAACCGCAAAGTGTTTGATTGTCGGGTTGGTACCACCTGATCCACCTGTATCAGATGCATTGGGTGCACTTCCCCATTCCCAATTTGAATCAAGAGCAATTGTTGTATTTCCCGTTACTGTCGTTGTTGGCACTGCGGTTTCCGCAAAGATAAATTCTTTAGGGACATAAAGCAATCCAAAATCGCTCGCTGGTGGATCAACAGGTGGCACAATTGGTGGTGTAATCGGCGGTGTCACTAATGTTCCTTTCTTAAACTTAACAGAACCATTCGATTTCCCACCATATGTAGCCGCATCTGCCGGTAATGCAGTTGTTACTAACACCCCTCCTAGGAATGCTGCACTTAACAAACCTGTAACTAACTTTTTCTTATTCATCTCTTTTCTCTCCTCTAATCTTTATTTTTTTATATAAAATGTACAAACCGTACATTAGATATTAAAATGACAGGTAGAATCATTTTAAGCCTATCAGGATTACTTTTTTTCTATGTTTAAACAAAACTATGAATCCATGGATAGTCATTGAGTAATCAGCGTTTATCAAGTTTTCATGACGGAGAATGACGGCGGATAAAATGAACGGGCCTTCATCAAAATCATCATTTCTTAGTTGTGATAAAAAAGATCCTTAAAATTGTTAGCTAAAATTAGTAAGCGCTTACTTAAAATAGACAAAACAAAGAGGGCAATAAGTTAGATAAACAAATTTTTTTTAATTTACCTTTTACTCATGGATAGAGCTAAGAAACAGCGGCTTCCATGCGATAAATCACTTCTACTCGTTGTTCGGTCATAGAATCTGCATAAGTATCTAAGGTCAGTTTGGTAGAGTTGTGTCCTAAGAGTGCGCTGACAGATAGGATATCGCTTTGCGCTTCTAGACAACGAGTCGCGAATGTATGACGTAACTGGTGGAAGTGGATTTCTTCTAACCCGCATTTTTTTCGAATCCGATGAAAATGATAGGTTAATAGTCTTGGCTCCATTGGATGACCTTTCGTGGAAAACACGTAGTTTCCTTTTGATTTGCGACGATGCTTGAGTAGGTTCTTTTTTAGCGCTTGTCCCATCGGAACGGATCGTGTACCTGATTCGGTTTTAGTTGAGCCAATGAGCAGCTGCGTTTTTTGTTCGCCTATTCCTAAAGCAACACGCTGATAGGTGTGATTCACTGTAATCATATTCCGTTCAAAATCAATATCCTTCCATCGCAGAGCGGCGATCTCACCGATTCGCAATCCGGTATGCAGGGCTAAATAGGTAGGTATGCCGGTCTGATTTTTTTCAGCTAAGGCAACTTTTTCCAACTTTCGTTGTTCCCGTTTATTCAATGAGCGAATGGTTTTTTTGGGTTTCTTTGGCAGCTTTAAGGAGAGAAAGGGATTCTCTTTTAGGTAGTTTTTTTGTTTGGCGGCCGTTAAACATTGAGCGGTGATTCTTAAAATGACCTGCATTGTAGAAACTTCCAATCCCATCGTTCGCCAAAGCTGGATCAAGTGTTTCCCTGTTTCTTCGGTGAGCTCGTTTAAATACGTTTCTCCAATATATGGAAACACGTATTTTTTTAGTTTGTAGTCATAAGAACTATAGGTGGCGGGTTTTACCTCCTGCTGGATGTCTTTTAACCACGTCATTCCCCATTCTTCTAAAGGGATACAGGCATCCCCATAGAGTTCTTGTTGGGTGAGATAGTAGGCTTTCATTGAATAGAGCTTTGTTCGTACGTCATTGAATGTTCGTCCATAGATATAACCATATTTGATTTGGCGATTGGGTTTATAGCCTTTTTTATAGCGTCCTTCCCAACGACCATCTTTTCTTTTATAGATATTTTCTCCTCTGCGCATAATCCTTCTCCTCCTGACGGCTTATTTGACGGCAAATAAACAGAAAAATAACTCTGTTTCGTGCTTCTTTGAATGAATGGCTAGGAATAGAATCATCCAATAGCCACTCGTTTATTCTTTTTTCTCAATTTTTATAAAACATATTGATTATTCTTTTACTATATTTTATAATTAACTCATGGTAATTTAATTTTTTAACAAAATAATAGGGTTGATTCAATAAAAATATTCATGGTTTTGTTTAAACTATGTAACTTTTCTATATAAAAAATACCTTTTCAATTTATTTCTAATTCCACTCAAACAAATGGTTAAAAGACTTTCCTGCTTTAGGAAGGTCTTTTTTGCAGCAATTTTTAACAATCATTCATCACTTTCCACTCCTTCCTCGTCCGAATAACATCATTGCCTGTCTTTCCCTTGTGTGCCATAGATTGAAGGACTGTATCCATAACACTTTTGACATACTAATCTTTCACGAAAACAATCATTCCTTCTCCAATCCATTAATCACGACAGACGAAAAAGAGGGCTGAATTTCTCCAGTCCTCTTTGTTCGCTTAGTAATTCACCAAGTTCCTATTCGTATGTTCGCTTCAATGACTTCCTTTGACTCATGAGGGCTGACGACTGATGGAAGCAATCATCTTTTCTGTCGATCTGGACTTTTCCAAGTGCCTGAGCCAAAGCCTAGGATGGTTTTCACTGCTGGGATAAAGGTTGTGAGAATCGTCAAGGCGTTCATGATCCAATAGAACAACATATACAGCGGCGCAAACAACAAGTACTTCAGTTTCCTTCCTCGGTCATCTGCAATTAGCGAGGCCACCAGCTGAAAAATTCCAGAGATCATTTCAAAACAAACAAAGAGAAAAGCCATGGTAAACATGTGGTATAGTCGTTCATAGTTTCCGTTTACCAAAAAGGTGATCACGCTAAAAAGGAATAGGAGAGACGAGATCCAAAAGAAGAATGACCAGATGATACTGAAGGTTTGATCCACAAACATCACCGTTCGTCCGATATTTTCAAATGGATGCAGCAGCACCTTTTTAAAGTTGGTTAGCCAAACTTCTGTCCCACCTTTTGCCCACCGTTTCCTTTGGCGATACAACATGGTTAAGGTTTCAGGGACTTCCATAAAGAACATTATTTTTGGCGCAAACAATGACGCCCAATCATCTAGCTGATGGTCCCACGCGATACTGATGTCCTCGGTCGCGCGATCTTGTCGAAACAAGCCCACATCAATCAACGCTTCTTTTCTATACATCGTGTTCGCTCCGCTATAAGCATAAATACCGCCTAGAACACCAATCTGCGTTCGTTTAATAATACCGACAATACTGGAGAATTCGACTGTTTGAGATTTAGCGATTAGCTTCGTTCGATTTTGAACATCCATATTTGCGGTTACTGCAGCGATATTACTGGCATCCTGCCGAATGAAATAATTAACGTAATGATTCAGTGCATCTGGTTCAGGAACCGTATCTACATCATTGCTTAAAATCAATTCTCCTTTGGCAAAAGAAAGGCCAATGTCAAAAGCATGTGCTTTCCCTTTGTTCTTCTCAATACGAACAACCCGTAAGTTTTCATATTGCTCCGCTAGTCTGGCTAAAATCACTGGTGTGTCATCGGTGGAGCCATCGTCAGTGACCAAGACTTCGTAATGACTATAATTTATGTTCGTCATTAAATAAGTGATCGTCTTTTCGATGACTATTTCCTCGTTATGTGCAGGAATCATAATCGTGACAAAGGGTTCGATTTCCTCAGGTAGATCGATCCAGTCTTTTTGTTTATACTTGAACAAGAAGGTATAACACAAAACACCGATGAACCAGCTAAAGCCTCCCCAAATTGGATAGCTGATCAGTATTAGAAAGAGGATTGTTAATACGCCATCAATTACTGGATGCCCCGTATGAACAAGTTGAATCATAACGGCACCCCATTCTTTTTGTACAGCTCCTTAACATAGCCCTTTTCAAAGTTTTGTTCTTCAGAAACAGAATAGAATTTCACCGTGTGACGATACTCTCTTGAGCCGAATCGTTTTGCATAGACCTCTTCCAGCAACGCTTTCCGCTTCTCCAATTTCTCTTCATCGTGAAGCTTTCTTTTTTGTAACAGATGGCTAAATCGATAATTGTTCCAAAAGGTCAACCCTACATACAAAATCGCGATAAGCAGAAAAGACGCAATTAGAAATAGCACTAAGAACTTTAACGTCAGGAGCTCTTCCCTATAGGTACGAAAAGACAGCTTCTTTGCCAATGTGGGAAAAACAAACGGCAGTCCGATCCAGATGAAGGGAAGAAAAAATCCCATCCAGCCAAGAATCGCTATGATCGTTTGCCTGGCCTTCAGCCCAAGCTTCTTAGTAAGAAAATAATCATCTGAAATGAGTATCTTTGAGACTTCCTCTCGTTTGACCTGCTTTTTCATCAAAACCACTCTCCTTAGAATGTATTTGACTACAGTCTACTCAAATCCGCTGGCAAAATGTTGCGCCACGCTTTGTCTCTCTAAGAATACTCAGGGCTTTCTCAATCGTTCTATACCAATTTTTAATTCATAAGAACTATAACTTATTAATAAGTATCTGCTAGTCAGCGGATGGATTCCCTCTATCATCGACTGGATGATGGAATATTCCCTTTGAAGGGATAAAACCAATGAAGACGCGTCCTTATTTTTATGAACGGTCGAACAAAATATAACGAATTAATTAGTTATTGTTATAAAATGATTTATCCTAAAAAATATTTAGTTATTTAAAAAATCATATCACTCAATAAAGATAATTGTCCCACTGCTCAATCGATCAATTCATCGAT
The DNA here is from genome assembly GCF_017315985.1 of Candidatus Enterococcus murrayae. Classification (GTDB taxonomy): domain Bacteria; phylum Bacillota; class Bacilli; order Lactobacillales; family Enterococcaceae; genus Enterococcus_A; species Enterococcus_A murrayae. Next base: position 65,753 of record NZ_JAFLVR010000015.1, read on the forward strand.
TATTTTAATTTGAAGTCGAAAAATTTCTCTTTCTATTTTATTCTCACTTGATATATATTATTACTTAGAAATCATATTTTTTTAAAGGGGGATTTTTTTATGGACAGTTTTGAGTACTTAGATGACAAACAGTGGTCACTATTATGGAAGCGCTATCTGGAGGAGGCATTCGTTTTTGATCCGCTCACCATTCATGAAATCTGTTGTATTTTCCCGATTCCAGAAAAAAAAGGTGTATTGATCTTCACCGATACGGACATACACTTTAGTAAAGACAATGCTCTAAAAACCTTGCATCATTTTTCTTCGACCCATTCCTTTTCTGATTATCAGGTTCTATCTACTTGCCTAAAGAAGCTGGGCCATTTTGGCACTTATAAAATGCCATGGGTCTGTCCTTATTTTGCACTTTTTCCACTAGAAGCCCGCGAACAATCGGCTTGGATCAATCCGCTTAAAATCAAAAAAGTCTTCAACTATCACGGTCGACACTACGCTCTAATGACCAACGGGCTTTGTTTTGTTCTCCCTGTTTATCGGCGGCGCTTCATTGCTCGCGCAGAAATTGCCTGCCTTGTGTTGGCGACGATTCGGCGCGGGCTCTTCCACTACGCTCTCGAAGGAGAGATTCCACTCGATTTTCTCTATTTACCAGATACTCCTTTTGCCAAAACATTGGGAAAACGTCCGTGTTTAAAGGCCTTTCGAACCTCCATCGGAGAGATTAATCGAGCGTATCAACAGACCTACTCTCTCTACCACTGTGAACCTTTGATGTATGATCCGTTGGATGGGCAACAAATTAGTTGGCTGTAAAAGAAATAGCTGATCGCTTTCTTTACTAGGCGATCAGCTATTTCTTTGTCTATTTTTACTTTTTTGTGCAAAACGATTTATTATAACGCAATCTGAATATTTTCACAAATCACAATTTGACACCTACATCCCCAATTTGACTCGTTTTGGAGCAAAAAGCACTGTTTTCCACCCAAAAGTGGTCAATTTGGGGGGTGTACAATTATTTTGCGATTCGCAATCTTTTTTTAAATCACTTATCTTGTAGTCACCGGCCGGTACCAAAATTCAAACACACGGAGGAACCCAAAATGATTCAGAAGCTAAGTACCAAATTACAAGTGCAGCTCTCTTTACCCGGTGCAGAGAAATTGAAGAAAGTCACCTTTCAAAATGTCGTAGACGATCCCGCTGAAGCAGACATCCTTGAGCTGGGGGAAATCATGAAGACCCTTGATCAAGAAGATACGTTGTTGGATGGCGTGATCATCACTAGCCAATCGCGTGTAACGAAGAATTAAGAAAAGGAGGAGAATCTAGATGAAAAAAATCGTAGCGATCTTTAAAACCAGCGACGGTCGTTCGCAAACCTGGAGCTACCCAAGTCCCGGCGAAGGAAAAGCCCCTGAGGAAATTCGCGGACTCTTAGAACGACTGACTATGTTGAACCTGTTCAAAAAGAATGGCGAGAAGCTTTACAACCAAGTCGTCAGCGCAAAGTATGTTGAAACCGTTGAAACGATTATTTTCTAATTGCAATCACTTGAGGAACGGCGGGCTCCCCGCCTTCCTCTAATCAAAAAAAGGAGGACACGATCCCATGAATGAACAAACCTTATCTTGCCGACAATTATTTAACCTAAAATCAACAACACTAGAAAAACGAATTACTGAATACTATTACCAAACTCAAAACAGCAGCCTAACAATCAAATACATTTTAACGTTACGTGTGAGACACCAGCTCGGTGCGGAGGAGTTTGCCTTCATTCTGAAGGATCTTGTCCGTGAGATTTTTATGAATACCAAAGCCACTCGGACGATGAAACGATTTTTCTATTATTTCCAAGATTATTTCATGGCACCCGAATGGCGCTCATTAGCTGCAAGAGTATTTCCTGTCCGTAACTTTGGCGAAAAAGCCATCTCACTTGTCCGTTCCTTAATTGCAAAAGTCCGTCCTAATGAAACCAACGAACCTTGATCAATTTTTTTACCTACGCAAAAAACTAATTTAGAAAGGAACGCAGAACAATGACCCATGATTTAGTCACGACCTTTACCAATGGTCTAGGAAAAGAACACGACTGGATCTACAAAAATGTGGATGCCAATTTGCCTGTGGAGCAAATCAAAGAAGCCTGTGAGCTCCTCACTCAACTAGACATCTTTGAAAAAAGCGGCGTAAAACTCTTTGATACGGTGGTTACGGCAAAGATCGTGACTACGTACGAAACGGAGATTTTTGATGAGAAGAGCGAACCAACCGCTCCTTCTGATCAAATAGATGAAGAAACGCAGGAAAAGGCTGAGAATTCAGTAGCAGCTCTCCCGATTAAATCAGTAAGGAGCTACGACTATTTGTATAACTCTTCAAAGAATGCGATTGAAAAATCGTTAGAGCAACCAGCAGAAATGGGAAGTAATCACCCTTCATTAATACTAAAAAAACAAACAAGTGGATTAAAGCACACAATCTATGACAATGACCTTTCTGCTAGTCCCCTTACGACCTCGGTACGATCGCGCTCTGAGGAAACGGCACAACCAAGTACACGAAAAAAACTGCTTTCCTGGCTTCGGCGAAAGAAAAATCGAAACAAGGATGACCCAGATAGTCAGCCTCATAAGCTAGAGTAGCTTGGTCACCTTCTGTCCTTTCACAATTAAATACCTTTTGCGTAGGTATCCCCGCTCATGTCGTCTATCTCCACTTTTGAGAGGAGGTGATGCACCTTGAGCGAGCTGATTCGATATGTCCTCGCTCCGCTCTTTGTGGGGCTGATCATCGCCCTCGTCAACCATTGGTTGAGTGGGCGTGATCCATGACGACTGGAAATAGATCCCCCCCTGCGATCGATTGCAGGGGGGATATTATGGGAGAAAATCCGTCTATTATCTCTATTCTAAGTAACGATCCGATTTCATTCATAGCAAAAATTCAACGATTTATTGATCTCAACTCCGCCGTCCGCATCAACTAATTTCTCGATGCTCTGCATGTTGATAGTGATATAATGATCAATTGGAATATCCAACAATTTTTCCACCGTATCCATCGACATCGCTGCGCCACCAAACGGTTACAGGAAGTGCTGAATTGCAGCATCAAGGACGGGATACGGGATCATCAGTGGCCAGATCAAAAATCCCGCGAATCAATGTATCAAAAGGATAAGGAGTTGTTTTATAAGAAAATACAATACTGACTGCTAGCACTCTTCTCTCTATTGCGTACCTTCCTTTGTTAGACAAAATATTTTGCTTGCCCATTCCTCACCATGCTATACTATAGGCGAATAAATTGCCTTTTCAGCATGTAACTGTGTGCAGGCTGAAAAGGAGTATGATTATGGAAGATTATTTACCAACCAACGATTTATTATGGAAGAAGTTGTTCACGTCTAAGGATTCTCAACATATTTTGAGAGCCTTTGTCAAAGACCTGTTAGGCATCGAGTTCAAAACACTGACACCAAAAGAAACGTACCACATCGACAGCTATAAAAAATCTTTTGAACAGATGGATCTGACACATACCGCAGTGGATATCCTGGCAACAGCGGAGGATGGCAGTCATATAACGTTGGAAATGCAAATTCAGCCCCAGCAGTTCTTTCATGAACGTACCGTCTTCTACCTAGCTCAAGCATTCCAATCCCCCTTTGCCAATAGTGAGTCAGAGAACTTCGTCAAATCAGATAACTACTCCGCCCTACGCCCAGCCTATGGAATTAATGTGATTGACTTTCATTTGTTTGATCGAAAAAAGCCTGCACTCCAACTATTTCAGCTATGGAATCAGAAAACAGAAAAGCCCCTTCTCAATCGAAAGAGTAAAGAATTACTACAGCTTTGTTTTCTTAGCTTGAAGAATCAGACAATCGAACAAAACAGCGCGGTTCATCACTGGCAACAATTCTTTAAAACCGGCGAAGTTGCAGCTGATGCACCTGAATACATCAAAGACGCAAAGGAAAAAGTTGTTTTTTACAACTTGAAGGAGGAGGAAAAAAATATGATTATGCAGATCAACAAAGCAAAGGCCGATGAAGATGCCCGTCTCTCTTATGCGAGAATGAAGGGACTTGATGAAGGTTTGGAGAAGGGCCAATTCAAAGAACGGATCGCAATTGCTCGTAATTCACTAAAAGCTGGGTTATCCATAGAACAAATTTCGTTGATTACAGGATTGAATAGTGATGCAATCAAGAGTCTGAAAGCGGAGCAAGAATAACCGAGACTGCTGAAAAGAACATAAAAACAAGCGGCGTCCTCTATCTAGCATCCAGTGGTCCATGGCGATTGAAAATAAATCCCCCTGCGATCGATTGATTGCAGGAGGAATTTAGACAGCTCATTTACCAAATTAAGCTATTTGGTTAACAAATGTTTGTAAACAATTCTCATTAATGATAGGCAACACGGCATAGAACGACCTAGCTAGTGTAGCATTGAAACATCGTCTGTCACATGCTCATTGGCAATTTCAGACTTAGTGTTACAACGAAAGCTTATTTCATTGTGGTCTTTAGTTCATCCTGCACACGCTTCAACTCGCTCGAATCAATACGCTGATAAGAAACACCATCCTGCATAAATCCTTCACCCTTCAGTTGATCGGATTTAACATGTCCAAAAGCAGTTCGGTAGTCCCCCATCAAAGTACGCATATCCGAAAAAGTCAGATCCGTCTTTACATTCTGACCCATCGTTTCCAAAATAGAGCGATAGCTAGTAAAACCTCTCGTACTTAGGACTTTCTTTGCGATACCTGTAATGATTTGCCGCTGCCGGCCTTGTCGTCCATAATCACCGTTTGGATCATCATAACGCATGCGGGAGTATTTCAATGCTTCCTCACCGTTCAGTTCCTGTTTCCCCTTGGAAAACGACTTTCCATCATAGGTAAAATCCAACGAATTATTGACCTCAACTCCGCCGACCGCATCAACTAACGTCTCGATGCCTTGCATGTTGATGGTTATGTAATGATCAATTGGAATATCCAACAATTTCTCCACCGTATCCATCGACATCGCTGCTCCGCCAAACGCATACGCATGATTAATCTTATCCTGCGTACCATGACCAACAATCTCCGCATAAGTATCCCGCGGCAGACTCACTAACAACGATTCATTCGACGACGGATTCACCGTCGCCACCATCATCGTATCCGAGCGCCCCTGTTCCGTTCGCCCAAGAGCGCCTGTATCGACACCCAAAAGCAAAATACTAAACGGTTCCTGCGCAGACAAATTAACCTTCCGTTTATTGGCATTGCCATTACGATCCGCAACTTCAAATGTATCATTTGCTGTGGATTTTACATCGTAGTACATTTTGGCGGCGAAGCCAGCTATTACTAGGATGATTGTTAGGAAGATTCCGAGTAAGGATAGTAGGACTTTTTTTACATGGTTTGTATCATAATACTGATTATTATTTCCAGTCATTCTCTTCATCTCACTTTTAAAATTTCAGTAGTTTTACTCCACCTTGTCAAAAATCAATTACATTGCGTAAATAAAATCTATATATTCTAGTATTCTTATGCTCAAAAAAACTTAGTGCGGGTAGCGCTGATTAGAAAACAATGGTTGTTATTATTTTGAACATAAATCTAATTCAATGAGATAGGTTAATAGAATCATGTTCCTTGCTAAAAATCAATTAGTTCTGAACACCGACTTAACTATTTGAAAAGAATTTTGATTGCTAAGTGCTACTTCATGTATTTGAAGAATGGTTCAATTTGTCATCTCGACAAGTTTCCGATAAAGTTGAGAATAGCTGTTGTTCTCCAAATCAATTTGTTATTGCAGTTTTTTTCTAGATTTGTCAAAGTTTGTGATTTTTCTCAAACAGTAAGTGATTAGCTACTAAATCTATTGGACAAAAACATTTATTAAATTTTGTTAGTTAAAAATTTTTATAAGCCAATTATTGTTTTATACGACATTAATAATCGGAAGTAGACTGTCAATTTTCCAGTCCAGATTTGTAACATTTTGAATTTGAAATTATTTGAACAAAGCAACAATTTTTAATCATGAGTCATATAGATTATCCCCTATTTATTTGATAAAATTAGATAGCCCTTTTTTAATGTTTTACTACGGGTATAAAGATTAGGCTTGGTGAAAATATTGAATACAAAAGCAAAAAATTTATTAAAAAACATCAATTATACAGTTACTGCCAATTTTTTAGTGCTAGGTATTTCTGTGATATTGAATTTGTTTGTTCCTAAATTCATTGGTATTAAAGAATATAGCTATTGGCAATTATATGTCTTTTATTCATCATATGTTGGCTTTCTTCATTTTGGATGGTTAGATGGAATATATCTAAAGAATGGTGGAAAAGAATACGATGAATTAGACCGTCCTAGCTTAGGAAGTCAATTCTGGTATTTATTTCTCTTTGAACTTATCTTATCAACGATAATGATATCTCTTGCGATAACTTTTTCAAACTCCTCTAATAAAACTATCATTTTAATTCTGACTGCTTCTGTTTCAGTAATAAAGAATTTATGTACGTTCATACTATATATATTTCAATCAACAAATAGAATTAAAGAGTACGCACAACTTTCTCGTAATGATAGATACATATACATTTCTTTACTGAGTATATATATATTATTTGGTGGAAGGAATTATTTTATACTGATTCTTTTGGATATTTTTTCAAGGTTGGTAGTTTCTTTATGGGGATTCTTCAAGATCAAAGATCTTTTACTCAATAAAATAGTTAAATTACATATAGTATTTCCTGAAATTATTGATAATATCAAAATTGGAAGTAATTTAATGTTAAGCAATATAGCCGGTATGTTGATTATAGGCATCTCTAGGACACTTATTGAATATAAATGGAGTGTCGAAACTTTTGGTAAATTGTCCTTGACACTTAGCATATCCAACATGTTCATGACTTTTATTAATGCAGTAGGTGTCGTCATGTTTCCATTACTAAGAAGAGCGAACCAAAAGAATTTACCAAGCCTATATTATGATTTTAGAAATATATTTGTCCCTCTAAGTTTCTCTTTCTTAGTTTTCTTTCAACCTTTAAAAATTATCTTAGAGTTCTGGCTACCTAACTATAAACAAAGTCTTTTATTCATGGGAATCTTATTTCCTATGATAGTTTATGAAGGTCGAATGTCATTACTAATTACAACCTTTTTGAAAACTATCCGTCAAGAAAAAAAGATATTATATGCAAATACTATAGCTTTAATTTTTTCTATCTTCTTTTCTATAGTTACTACTATTTTACTTGATAGCTTACTCTTATCCATAGGCATAATAATGATTGGTTTAGTATTGAGATGTATCATTGCCGAAAAATTATTAGAACAATCTTTAAATCTAGCTAGAACGAAAGACTTACAGATAGAATTATTATTAACTATTATCTTTATTTTCAGTAACATCCTTTTAAACAACACGAATAGCTTTTTGATTTATGCATTCTTTTTCATTGGATATTTAGCCTTTGTTAGAAAGAAATCAATTGCGAGTATGAAAAATTTAATAAAGATTCTACATTCCTAATAAATAAGAGGGACATGAACAAATTGAGTTGAAATATACTCTCTGAATCATCGACTTTTGGCCTGGCCAGCTATTATACTGTCAGGCCAAAATCGTTATTTACAAAGCAAATATCATAGAAACTTCTTAAACAAGCACCTCTAAGGAACTGAGTCACTAGGTTAATTTCATAGTTCGAAGTCCCCAGAAATTAAACTATGATAGAATTCTGAGTTTTCTCAATCAAGAATCACATTATCAACAGCGGCACACTATATTTTTTTACTATTCCAAGATGTCTATTAAAAAATATAAAGCTAATTAACGAAAACGCTTCCATTAAATTGGAAAGAGTTTCAGAAAAAATGAGATGTATTGAATAACAAAAAAAGCAATGAGGGCTTTTTTTCAGGTCATCAGTAGGAATGGATCGGCTAAACTAGACTAGACAGAAAAAATAAGGTGTGTAGAATAAGAAAAAACACACTGGAGGATTTTTTATGTCAAGACGTCAACGTCGAACCTATTCAAAAGAGTTCAAACAACAAATTGTCGATTTGTCGATTTATATCTTGCAGGAAAACCTAGAGCCGAGATCATTCGCGAGTACGAGTTGACCGCTTCTACCTTTGATAAATGGGCGAAGCAGGCTCAGACCACTGGCTCCTTTAAGGAAAAAGACAATCTTACTCCAGAGCAACAGGAACTGATCGCTCTGCGAAAGAAAAATAAGCAGCTGGAAATGGAGAACGACATTTTAAAGCAAGCGGCGCTGATATTCGGACGAAAAGACAAGTAATTGATGCCAACAAGCACAAATACTCGATATCAGCGATGTGCAAGGTCTTAAATATTTCGCGACAAACCTATTATTATCAAGCCTAAACAGTCGAAAACGAAGCCGAGCTAGAAGCGCTCGTGGAAGAAGAATTTCTACGAAATCGAAACGCGTATGGTACCCGAAAATTGAAGAAATGTTTGGCGAATCTTGGGCTTCAAGTCAGTCGTCGCAAAATTGGACGTATCATGAAGCAACGTGGATTGCGTTCAACCTACCGCTCATTTCAAGGTACCCGCTTCTTCTTGTAACGAAGCCAAGACAGCAAATGTATTGGATCGAAGCTTCTCAAAAGAAACGCCATTGGAGGCAATCATTACCGATCTTACCTATGTGCGTGTTGGCAAGCACTGGCATTATATCTGTCTTATCCTCGATTTGTTCAATCGAGAAATTATTGGGTATTCATGCGGCAAGAAAAAAGACGCGGCGCTAGTCAAAGCGGCGTTCGCCCGAATCGTCTATCCTTTGACGAATGTGACTCTTTTTCATACGGATCGCGGGAAAGAATTTGATAATCAAACCATTGAAGAAATTCTATCAGCCTTTGATATCACACGTTCTTTAAGCAAGAAAGGCTGTCCCTATGATAATGCGGTTGTGGAGTCTACATACAAATCGGTCAAAGTGGAATTTATTCATCAGTCTCAATTTGAAACGCTAGAAGACTTACAACGAGAATTATTTGATTACGTGCATTGGTGGAATTATCTGCGATTGCACGGCACACTAGGCTATGAGACTCCGATGGTGTATCGTCACCAGAGATCGGCGAAGCACGCCCTTGATAATGAGCTTGGATGTGACACTGGTGGAGAGGCAGCGTAATGACTTTAGATTGAGAGTCTGCCGAGAAGCATCAGGTCCGAGAAGGCTCACAATCGGAGCACTAACACGAAGTTTTCATGACACCTTATAAATTTTGTCAAAAAAAGGGTTACCATTCCATTGTGTTCAGAAAGACTCTCTGACTGCTTTTACCGAATGTTATCAGAAGTTCTGTATGCGTAAAGGCTACGACTTTCAGCCAGAGAGACCAGCACAAATCTTTTAAGCCTCTAAGAAGTTGACTGCTCTTTTACCTGAAGACAAAATGACTAAAAAATTGATCACTCAAGCAATTGGGCAATTAAACACCTTTCCAAGACCATTGAGCAGTTACGTCTATAGATGTACTATTACCAGAATACCCGATAGTCATGGCCATGAAAGGCGTAGGACCGTCGTTAGGATCATAACTCATGGAAGAGATTAACAATATCGATGATTTTCTCATTGAGGCGCATTAACTGCTTTTTCGGGTGTTGATCCTGGTGTCAATCAGTCAAGCACTTATAATCAGAAAAGTGTAAGAACGTCCAAACGCGAATCTGCCCAACTGCGTAAATCACTGTTTCAAATAATGAACATTTTAGTGAAAATATCGCCTGAAATTGATCAGGTTCACACATTTATTTCTAAGAAGCGAACAGAGAGAAATCGTACTATGTTTACACGACTGCTGGTGCGAATAGATTTTTACGCATTTATTACGGACGAGTAGGCATCAATTCCAGAAGAAGAACTATAGTTTTTGAGCGTAAGTTGGAACAAGCGATTGTCGGTGGTTCTATTTGTGGTACCTACCACTCAGACAAACTTTTGTTCAATTTTCACCTTGACTTTTTATTTGCAGGCTATTTATAAATCGTTTGTTCTGCAATGCCATATTCACGTGAAATTTCGACGACTAGTTTATCAGTTGAAACAAGTTGAAGATTCATGTCTTTTCTTTCTTGCCTATACTTTTTCATTTTGCGAACTTCTTTTCGTTCGAGGTTATTATGGTCCTCCACAAAAATATGTCCACTAAATCATCCTAACACCAACTCAATAAGAAAATTTTAAGCAATAAAATACTTTTCACTAATTTTTATCATTATAATATACACACCAATAAATAAAACAAATTGGATCATTGTTCCAATTGTTATCAATGTAATATAAAAAATGTCTTCCATAGCATGAGTGACCAAAGGATAAACAAAACTTGTATATAAGAATATAACTACAGAGAATTTTTTATAATTATTTGCCAAATTCATTTTTATTATTGAATAAACCTTAGAATAAACGAAAGATATGAATCCTGTACAAAAAATCACACCTAAGTAACCAAAATCACTGTAATACCGTCTAAATGCTGTATAAACATTTCCTATTGTATATCCCGTTCGTGATACAACCCATGGTAACGATTTTACTATATCGATATTGTCGCTTGAAAATCGACTGAACATCGCGTATACACCTGAAAAAGTTTCCTGTCCAAACAAATTATTAGCTCTTGCACTGCTAGTATTCAAAAATATATCTAGCGCTTCTATAGAACCTCCAACATATCTAGTAATATAATCAATAAAGCTTTCTTGGCTTGAGCGACCTAAAAAATCTTTTAGAAAGTAGAATACAATAAAAAATAGAAGTACTGTAACTATAGTCCTTCTCAAAAAGGTAAAACCAGTACTTATTCTCCATCCATTCTTCAAATTGTGAAGTATGTAATACATTAATACTATTGATACGATAACCCTTATAAGAGGAAGTCTTCCACCAGTTAACAAGGACTGCAAAACATGAATAGTAATAGGTATTAAATAAGATATTTTTTTAAAATTTTTCTTATCTATCACTGAGTTGTTTATATAAAAGTATAGTAAAACGTAACCAAATGCTGCAGAAAACTTCAACAATTGTGTCACACTGAAGGTTAACTGTAGCTCCTCATTTGAACTAAGCACTGTCGCATTTCTAAAATTTCCTATTGACTCACTTATAGAAGGTGCACCTCCTAATCTTGAAATTTCTTGATAAAGCATTATTAAAATCAAAAAGCTAATAAAACTAATAAGCAAAATCAAAGTTTGTGGAATGAACAAAACATCAGAATTATCAAGAAAAAAATTTTTTTGTACAGATATCTTATTTTTTGGAAGAACAGTAATTTTTTTCGATATACATTCAATAGCTATAAAAGTTGCCAGACCAATAACGATTACAAATAAAGTGTTATAATGAAGTGATACTCCCCATTTTTTTATGTTTAAAATTGCACAAAAAGTTGAAAATAAGTAACTTAGACAAATTATGCATGATGGTGAAAAAAAATCACCTTTATTTAGAATTAATGAAATTATCCCCAGGAAAATAATTAACACTAGTAAGAACCAAATCATCCGCAACCCTCACGATTTTTTATAAATATTTTTTATATTTTTTTGTTAAAAGTATATATTTTAATCCCATATCTCTCAGGAAATTATTTCTATGAATTTTTTCTTTTTTCAGGTATTTAATTCCACTTATTCCTCCATCTAAGATGGCTTTTCTCATACTCTTTACATCATTAGTATCTATGTTTAAACTATCAATTACTTTTAAAGAATGTCTGAAAACCAAAGCATGGGTTCTTGCAGATTGAGAAATATTTATTTTTTTTATTAGACTATTAATACTATTATTTAATGTTTGAGAATTAGTAACATTTTGTCCGTGTTTACGGTACAGTATTGTGGGTGTTTCGATAAAAAAAATTTTCCCTCTCAATGTACATACTTTAGCAAAAAAATTATCATGAGAGTATAAATTCACATTTTTATCTATCACAAAGTCTACTTCATTGAGCAATAGTTTATTGAATATTGTGGTACAACCTGAAACATATGCATGAGCAAAAAATATTTCTTTAGGGTTATTCATAGAAATACGAAATTGGCTGTTGACAGAATGAACAACACCATTATCATCTGAATCAATAATTTTCATATCTGTATATAAAAGTATTGGAATTTTAGGAAACTCTAATTCTCTTTTTTTCATTTCTTCAACTAATAAATGAATTTTATTAGGTAACCATATATCGTCCTGGTCAGCAAACATAAAATAATCAGAGCTATTATTCTCCTTTTGAATTCTATTGATTAAATTCCAAAAATTTCCATACGGCCCATGAAATTTTGAATCATTAAATAGAACTTCAATTCTTGAATCGGTTTCAGCAAATTTTCTTATAGTTTTGATTGTTGAATCGGAAGAGCCATCGTCAGATATATATAGTTTCCAGTTTGAATATGTTTGATTTATTATACTTAAAACTTGTTTTTCAATATATAATTCACCATTATATGAAGCCATCAAAATACTTACTATCGAATCATCCATTTTAAATCTCCTGTTCTCTCAAAAGCTGTTTAAGGGATACAATTAATACTATGGTATTAACAATAAAATAGAACACAGTAAATATGTCCTGAAAATCCAACATTAGTGAGGATAGCATTATTATTTGTATAAAACCAGAAACAGAGGTTAAGTTCAATGCAACGATTTTAGAGAATGAGTATTCATTTTTTTTATTAAGAGAGCTTTGCTTGTTTAATCCAGCATAAGTCGAATTTTTTTTGTGCATAACTAATCTTGGTAAAATAACAGAAAATCCGGAAAACGCCCCCATTATTACAAACCATATTGCATCAATATCATTAAAATTAGCAGAATCAGAAAAATAAACATTTATTCCCATTGAAAAAAAAGTCAAAAACATACAGAAATATCCGCTAGTAGCATCCCAAACGCTTCCGATTTTTGAAGAAATTTTAGAATAACGAGCTATATTTCCATCCACACCATCCAGTAAGTTCCACAAAAAAAATAAAAGCCATCCAAAAAATGAAAAAACTTTGCTATTACTAACAGATACAGTGATCGCTCCAATAAATACTACAATGATTGATAAAAAAGAGATCGTGTTAGGAGATACTTGCATTTTTAAAAATGGATAGGTTAGGAGATAAGACATTGGTCTTCCTACATAGAAAGCAAAAAAATCAAATTTTGCTTCTTTTCTCTTTTGTTCTGACATAGTTCTTTCTTCAATTTCTCTATAAAATTCAAACATATTCTTTCCCTCTCAGTTTATACTCTACTAACTCTATATTAATCCTTTACACAATTTGATTTATCTGAATACAAAAACTTTTAAATCAATCTATTTGCTTGCTGTAATAATCATCGATTTTTTTTATCATTTCATTTTGAGAATAGTTTATTTTATAGCTAGATATTATTTTATCTTTATCAAATAAAATGTTACCGTTATATATTCTTTCAAGTATCTCCATAGCTTTTTGAGGTTTTTTTTTCTCAAAAAGATATCCGTTAAGTTTTTCATTTATTACTTCACAGATACCAGTAACATTTGTACCTACGACTGGAACACCTGCTCTAAGAGCTTCGATAGGCGCATAAGGGAATCCTTCATAATTTGAAGTTATTAAAAAAACATCAAAATCCCGAACAATAATTTCACTGTCTTGTCGATCACCCAACAAATGAATGTTGTTTTCTAAATCATTTTTCTCAACAAAACTCTTGACCTTTGTTAAAAGCGGGCCTGATCCAGCCCAGACAAAATGATAGTTAGTGTTTTGTTCGATTAATCCTTTTGCAATATTAAAGAAAAGTTCTGGGTTCTTCTGGTCAGTCATTCTTGCATTATTACCGATTATAAAATTTTCAGAAGACAAATTCAGTTCGTCTCTAATTCTATTTCTATTTGAAAAAGAAATACTAGGTAGTCCATTATAAATTACTTTAATTTTTGACTCTGTATCAACTCCCACTTTTATAGCTTCTTCTTTTTCACTCTTAGAAACACAAAAAGTCATATTAGTTAAATGTCTGCTAAGAAAACGTTCAATAGCAATAAACATAATTCTCTTTTTCTCACTAAATTCTGGAGATAAAAAAGAATAAGCATGTGGTGTATAAAAAATTTTTTCTACTCTTTTCATTCTAGCTGCTATTCTTCCAATTGCACCAGCTTTAGAGCTATGACAATGTACAATATCAGGATTAATTTCTTCAATTATTTTTGAGATAAAATTTAGAGTTTTCAAATCATTTTTCAAATCTATACTCCTTGTAAAAGTCTCACAGGGAATTATTGTCGCTTTCATTTTCAGTGAATCATATTCCTCTACAAAAACAGAATCCATGGTTTTAGTTCCGTGTATAAAATAAATTTCATACTTTTCTCTATTCAAATTGTTAATAAGTTGAACTATATGCTTTCTTAAACCACCACCCATAGATTCACTAATTAACAAAACTTTCTTTTTCATTTTTAATACGCCCCATCCGGCTTCATCATTACTTTTATCGTCTTAATAATCAATGCAATATCGTATCTGATACCTCGTTTTTGAATATAATCAATATCAAACTCAACCATCTCTTCAAAATGAACATCATTCCGACCACTGACCTGCCACAATCCAGAGCAGCCTGGCTTTACCAGTAGACGCTGCATGTCATACTGCGTGTATTCAGCGACTTCTCTTTGTAGTGGTGGACGTGGACCGATCAGGCTCATATCGCCTTTGATAACATTTAGTAGTTGAGGGAGTTCGTCTAGGCTAGTCCGGCGAATGAATTTACCAAACTCTGTCACTCGAGGATCTTCCTTGATTTTGAACATCGCACCTTTGATCTCGTTTTTATCTACTAAGCTATCCAGTTGTTCTTCTGCATCTGCACACATTGACCGGAATTTATACATGGTGAATAGCTTCCCATTTCTGCCAACACGTTTTTGCATGAAAATTACTGGTCCGCTTGGATCTTCTTTACGAATTTTATAGGCAATCCAGAACATGACTGGAGAAATAAACACGAGCCCAAGGCATCCTAAAATTAGATCAATGATCCGTTTGATCAAATCATAGCCTTTTTGATTTTCTATTTTTTCCTTATCTAACCAAATCACCTTGGGATTCCCCTGATTAGGAAATGGTTTATCATTCAAACTATTCACATCCCCAAAGGTCTTCTCGCTTTTCATCATCTAATCCCCCCAACAAACTATTTAACTAAAAAATTTGAAGCGCGGTTCTTTTATTGCCTGATATCTCGGTCTGACTACTGAATCCCCATTCACTAAGTCTTTTGCCATCTGCTGCATCGCTGCAGTCATCTCTCTGCCACCGATTTTTTCAATTTCTTCATACGCTTCCTTCATTAAAAAGGTGCGGTGTCGAAGATTGTGAGCATCGGAAGCAACCATAAATAGCATCTGATGTTCAAGCATTCGTCTTGCTGTTTTTTGTATCTCACTGCCGAATATCCCCACGATACTTGGGGCAGTAAGCTGTGTTAACACACCCATTTCTAGAAAAGGGATCAATCGATTAGGTTCTTCTCGAAAAACGGCGTTCCTTTCTGGATGAACGATCACCGGGACCTGTCCTCGACTAAGCAACTGATAGAACATTTGCTCCGCGTAGATTGGGATATCATTGGTCGGAAATTCGACCAATAGATACGTATCATCCAAATCGGTAAAAAGAATTTCCTCTCGTTTGATGGCCGTTAATAGCAGTTCGGTCATCCGAACCTCTTGGCCTTCAAGTAAAGTTAACTCTAGTCCTCGTTGATCAAGCTCGCTTTGCAGGGCAGCTACATCTCGAATAATTTTATCTGCCGGGTTGTTATACTTTCCATTATTATGATGAGGGGTACACATCAGATGAGTAATTCCTTGACTGATGGCTTTTTTTGCCATTTCAAGACTATCCTCAAGTGTTTGCGCCCCATCATCGACACCAGGCAAGATATGACTATGTAGATCGATCATTTAGTACTCACTTACTTCCTTCTGTTCCATAATAGTAGTAGGAATCTTCTCCTTGTTTCTTACCGTTATAGACGACTCCGATAATTTTGGCTTGGACCATGTCCAATAATTTTTTTGCTTCTAAAATTGCTTGCTTATTGGTTTTTCGTTCCCGCACAACCAATATCGTCCCGTCAACATAGGAAGACATGATTTGTGCATCAGTCACCGTTACGACTGGCGGCATGTCAAATATCACTAAATCAAAGGACTCGCTTAAGGTATCTACTAATTCCTGCATCCGTCTTGAGCTCAACAGCTCAGATGGATTCGGCGGTGTTGGTCCACTCGGCATTAAATACAGATTCTCGATATTCGTTTCGATCAAGCGACTGCCAACCTGTGTATTTCCTTGTGTCAGAAAGACGTTTTCCATCTCTGGTTCTGATAAGAAGCTTCCCGTCGCAGTATTGCCTTCAGTTAGGTAGTTACTTAGCCCATTGACATTTGGGACCTTGAAGCTTAATGCGATATTTGGTTTTCTTAAATCCGCATCCACTAATACGACCCGGCTGCCTGCATTTGCAAAAACAACCGCTAAATTTGAAGCTGTTGTTGTTTTTCCTTCTGAAGGACCTGAAGAGGTCACGACAAGTGATTTGATTTTTTTATCGGCTGAAGAAAATTCGATGTTCGTACGAATCTTCCGGTATTGCTCAGCTGCCGTTGAAAAAGGATTGATCGCAGTGATCAAATCAACCGGTGTAATTGCTTGTCTCTTTTTTGCCATCTAAAAATTTCCCCTTACACGCGTTTTCGATTACGAGTGGGCGCTGTACGAGTCCCTCGTGATTCTTTTTTGTTTTCTTGCGGTGGAGCTGCTGCTCCTCGATTATCATACAATTCTTTTTTGCTGACCTCAGATACTTGACCCAAAATCGGTAGTTCCAACGCTTCAATAATGAAGCGCTCGTCTTTGACAGTCTTATCTAGCAGCTCTGTTAAGAACGCCAAGCCGACACCCAGCATCAAGCCTACGACTGCTCCGATCAGCAGGTTCAATTTATTGTTCGGGAAGACCGCCTTAGAGGGCACGACTCCTTTTGAAGTAATCGTTACTTTGTTAACTGCTAAAACATCCTCTGCTTTTTCTTGGAATGTCGTCGCTGTGACATTCGCGATCGTCGCTGCTTTACGTGGTTCAGGTGAAGTCGCAACGATTTGGAACATTTGCGAGTTTTGCGCCTGTTCCACTTCGATCATGTCTTTCAATTCAGCATTGCTGTAGGTATATTGGTATTCACTTTGTAGTTCCTTTTGAACGGCATCGATAACGACATCGCCTTTAATCATGTCTTTATATGTATTGATCAAGAGCACGTTCCCATTGATATCATTTTGCAGATTGGTATTTGCTCCTTCTGCCGGGTTGTTTTGCACGATTAGTTGTGCGGCTGAATCGTATTTAGGCGTGATCAAGAAAAAGGTCACGACCGCGGCCAGCCCGATTCCGGCAATCGTGGTCATTAAGATCAATAATGCTTTCTTTTTTAATACCTGAAATAACTCTTCTAAGCTGATTGTTTCTTCCATCTTTTTTCCCTTCACTAACGAACGTTATGTATTTTTTTTGAACGCATCTTCTCACTAAGCAGCACCATTAACAGTGCTAAAGCAGTCAATGCGATTCCCACAAAGACAAAACTCAAATCAAACGCTGTAATATAGCCTGTCACAAAGCGATACAAGCCTTCCGACATGATCCCTAATCGGTTGATCACTCCACTAACGTAGATGATTGCTGGTAAAACAGTTAACATCAACCCTGCACCTAAAAAAGTAACGCTGCTCCAGCGAACCTTTTGATGCTTCATTTTGACCATCAGCAGCAAGCCGACGAACACTAATAAGAAAGCCACGCCAACGATAATCAGAATCAGCGTCAAAGCAGACTGAAAAGCCATTACCTTTTTACCGTAACTTAATAGGTAAGGAATCTCGATATAGTTTGAGTAATTCTTCGTAGCGGTATTCGCTAAATTATCCAAATTCCGCTGTGTCGTTTCATCGATCGTGATATTTTTCTGTTGTGCGTATTGATTCACGTTTTTCAAAATATTGTCTTTGATTTGTTCTTCCCCTTGAAGCTCAAAGGGAATTTCTTGATAAATACTGCGAATATAATTATCAACATTTGCGGAAACAGTTTTTTCCGAGACAACATCAGCTAAGACTTCAGGCGGGATGTTACTGCCGCGACCTAAGTCTTGAATGCTTTGTGTCATATCTTTACGGATCGTTTCTGTATAATCCGTCGCATGGACTTGCTTGATCATAAAGTTTTGATTGAACAAAGTCATACGGATACAGATCAGCGATACTGTAGCAAAGAGGAGTAAAGACCCGATGAATGCTAAGATCCATCGTGGGACATTTTTTGATGCTTGTTTCATAAGTTGCCTTTCCTCCTACTCATTTCCATTAATAATCGGACCTGAAACATACTCTCCAATAGCAAATAAGCGGTCATCAGTTAGACCCAAGCTATCTAATGGATAGCAGGTATAGAGAATAATCCGTCGGTCGTTTCGTTGATAAATCATATCGTCAATTTCTTTATCTTTTTTGTTTTTGATATCAAGCTGGGTAATACGATACGTATAATTCCCGTAAGTCGTTTGGACTTCGATCGTATCTCCTACTTGAGCACCGCCAAGCTTGCCGAAATCATCGACATTATGTCCGCCGATCAGCGAAGTCCCTAATTCACCGGGATATACAGACCCCATGAATTGGCCTGCGCCTTGACGTAAAATTTGTTCGGTATCTCCAAAATATAAAGGAACATCCAATTGTACTTTTTCTATCTTAACTTTGCCGAAAAGCTCTCCTCCCACTGGATAAGTGATCTTACTTGATGGAAGTTCGTCCTTCTCGTTCGTCGCGATTTTTTTATTATCTACAGCCTCAAATGTCTGTTCCGTCGCCTCAAAGTCGGGGGTATCTGTTAATAAAAACAATTGAATAGAAGAAGTAACAAATTGAATAACAGGTTTTCCAATTACGTATATTAAGGAATAGCCGAAAATCAGAAAGATGATCGGAGCGATCAAAATCGCCCCAACCCTCTTCAGCCTAGAAGCTCTACGCAAGTTTCTTACGTCCTACTACAAATGCACCTGCTGCAACAAGTAATAAGCTTGCGAAAGAAATTGCACTAGACAAATGTGTAGCACCAGTTTGTTTCACTGCGCCACCAGATGTGTAGACTGTACTGCTGGCTGGTTTAGTCGTACTGCTAGTTGAACCAGCAGAGCCTGAACCTGGCTGAGTGATAGAATAGCCTCCTGGGTAGAAGGTGATTGTCAGCCCTAGGATATTCGCCGCTTTGGTGATAATATCCTTTAATTGGTTCTTGGTGTTCAATGGCAAGGCTTTGATCAAAGCTTCAATAGAGTTGATATTTGAAACATCAACACCTGAAGATTCAACTAAAGAACGAGCGCTTTGGATTTGTGCAACAACGCTGTTCACTTTATCAGCAGAAACATCATTTTGTTTCAAGAAATTTTCTGCTTGTGCGCGTTCTGATGCACCAATGTTAAACGTTTTTCCGCCTACAGTTACGCCTTTATCCAGCTCCGACAAAATTCTTTGTTCATCAGCAGTAATGGCACCATCCGCATGAGCACTAGGCCCAACAAATAAAACCACTGCGATGAGCGCAATTAACCCACTTACAATTTTCTTCATCTACATACCTCCCTTACTAAGTTTTTTATGTTACCCATGTCACAATTCAGCGAAAAAAAATCCAATTTTTCCGCTGAATTTAGTATACTTTCTATTACAAAAAAAAAC
>NZ_JAFLVR010000016.1 GCF_017315985.1 Candidatus Enterococcus murrayae
TTATAAAATAGTGGTTAGAATTAATCAATAATCTTCATGAAATAAATTATTTTTGTTTCTCTTTGAAAATACATTGTAAAAAATGAGAAATACAATTCTCGTTTTTTGAGAAATAAACCATAATTATAAAAGAAATGTACCGTCATTTAAGCCGTCAAATTAGGAGGTTAGTTGCTAATGAGAAAAGGAGAAAATATCTATCTAAGAAAGGATGGACGCTGGGAGGGACGTTATTCAAAAGGTCGGAAAATAAATGGAAAAATTAAGTATGGATACGTGTATGGAAAAACTTATACGGAAGTTCGTCAAAAGATGTTTCCACTTAGAATTCATTACATGACAATCCAGCAAACTCACGGGGTTTCCAGTGAAACATTTGAAGAATGGGCTAGTTATTGGTTGAGTCATGTTCAGCATGAAGTCAAACCAGCCACTTTTTCGAGCTATTATTACAAAATTTATAAATACGTGTTACCGATACTAAAGGATATACCTTTGAACGAAATGTCTGCTGAACAAGGAAGGGATCTACTGAAAGAATTAAGGACTAAACTTGCTAGATCTACGGTACATGTAATCTTTCGGGTCTTAAATAAATGTTTAAATCATGCGAAAAAATGTGGAAAAATTTTATCCAATCCTTTGGCCAGCCTCCAATTACCAAGGGTTAAGAAAAAAAAGGTTGAGGCACTTTCTCGTCAGGAGCAAAAAACGCTGATGCATGTTGCTTTAAGTGAAAAGAAAGGAAAAGGTCTCCCAGTTCTATTAGCATTACATTCAGGGATGAGAATTGGAGAAATTTCTGCTTTACGTTGGTCGGATATTGATTTCGATTCAGACTTGATACATGTACGCCATACATATCAACGAATAGGGGTTTCACATGGCAAACAACGAACACAGTTAAATTTTGCTAGTTCTAAAACAGAAGCTTCAGTACGCGTGATTCCTATCAGTAAAGCGTTAAGGAAACTATTAATAAAACACAAGAAAAAGACGACTAGTGAATTTGTTTTTTCTCATTGCGATAAACCTTGTGAGCCGAGATTGCTTACCTATTATTTTCATAAAATCCGTTTAAAGGCAAATTTAACTCATATTCATTTTCATCAATTGAGGCATACTTTTGCAACGCGTTGCTTGGAGTCTAGAGGGGATATCTCCTCGGTCAGCGCGCTTTTAGGCCATGCCTCTACACAGATGACATTGGATACCTATGTCAATGCGTTGCTTGAACAAAGATGTCAAGTTATCGAGGAAATGGAGAAATCAATCTCTTAGAAAACGCTTTCTTTAGCTTCGAAGGCTATCTTCTATTTGCCTTTCTCAAGAAAGCGCTTACTAAACAAATTTTGATTTATAATACTTATAAAAATCAACGTTTATAAATAGAAAGACGAGTTCTTTTTTTTCTTTAAATAATTTCCGCCGTCATAAAGCGTCAAAAAGCGTTCAAAACCTTTATTTTTAAAGGTTTTGAACGCTTTTTCTAGTTTTTTATAAGACTAGGAACATTTTTGTCCCAATTAAAGAATAGTTATTTTCGTTTTGAAAACTAGTTTGGAGACTGAAGTATAGGTCTCGTTTTTTCGATTACCAACATATTTTTATAAAACAAAGGTTTGGATGAGGTGACACTATACTAATAATAACAAATTTTGGGGAAATAGCGAATGAGACCATCAATTCAATTTTTATTTATAAATGATTACCAGTATGGTGAGAAAGCAGTTCGATAAAAAAGGAGAAAAGGAAGAGAAAAATGAATGTATTAATACTGACGAAATGTGTGTTTGCTGAAGAAGAAATATTAAAAAAATTGCATCTGCTTGGTTACGAAGTCTTTTGCAGTAACCATTTGCTAGAGGGATTAATAAAGGATAATAAAAATTATCCAGTGATTAATTATTTTCCAAACATTATTTTTAGCGAGACGATTTCAGATGATGAGGTGATGGAATTAGCTAAAAATGAGAGCATTCAAGACTCCGTTCTTTTTAGGAAAGCAACCACATTCTCAAAAAATCATCATGAATATGAAAATGAGAATTTCAATTTCATATTTATGGATGATCCTTTAGAAGTGATAGGGGAGAAATTAAGAAAAAACCATGCGCTATATCAAGAAAGTAGCAAGCTCAATTTACTGTCCTTTAATATTAAAGATATCGATTCAATGTTGTTCTTGAGCAATCAGGAAAGACAAGTGTTTGAAATTTTATACAATGCTAAAGGCAAAGTTATTTCAAGAGAAGATATCTGCAAAAAAATATGGGCGCAAGTAACAAATTCCAACTTAGCCCAGACTTCGTCAATCGTTCGGAGAATAAAAATGAAGCTTGAAGATTCTGGATTTGTAAACTGTGATTTACAAACTATTTGGGGGAAAGGATATCGCATTCTCACGGATTGATTTCTTTTTTGCCGTTATGATCAAATAGTTACGTTTAAAAAATAGAAGGAATCAGCAGGATAATTATGAAAGATAAAAATTTAAGGAAATATAAGAAGATTGCAAATAGAATAATTAAGCTCCTCCCAACCTATAAAGCAATGTCCGATGCAGAACTGCAAAATCAAACGGAGCTTTTTAAGGATCGGCTTGCAGCGGGTGAAAAGATCGATAAATTACTACCGAATGCTTATGCGGTAGTTGCAGAAGCGGATAGACGGGTATTAGGTTTAGAGCCGTATTATGTTCAAATCTTAGGAGGTATCGCATTATTTTATGGAAATGTTGCTGAAATGAAGACGGGTGAAGGGAAAACCCTCACAGCAACCATGCCAATGTATCTCAGAGGTCTGATGGGAAAAGGCAATTTCCTAATAACTTCAAATTCGTATCTAGCCTGGCGAGATGCTGAAGAGGTAGGAAAAGTGTATCGATGGTTAGGTTTGACTATTTCTGTAGGCGTGCCAAAAGATGCCAGTGAAGAAGAAGTAGATAAAGAAGCGGTCTATGGGTCGGATATTGTTTACACCACCCATAGTGCTCTAGGTTTTGATTACCTGTTCGATAATTTGGCAACGACTCTTGAAGAGCAATTCGTAGATAAGTTTAATTTTGTACTGATTGATGAGATTGATGCCATTTTATTAGATATGGCACAAACACCGCTAATTATCTCTGGGGCTCCTAAAGTACAGTCTAATTTATTTGAGACCTCCGATTGGTTTGTTAAAAGCTTATCTGAGGGAGAAGACTATCTAAAAAGCGAAGATAAGAGAAATGTTTGGTTTAAAGAAGGAGGAATCAAAAAAGCTGAGAACTATTTTGGTATTCAAGGAATTCTTACAGAAGAGTGGCGGGATTTATACAGACATTTAGTTTTGGCTTTACGGGCGAATCATCTATTGGAAGAAAACAGGGACTATGTCGTGGAAGAAGGGGAAATACTACTCTTAGATGAAGCTAACGGGAGAAAATTGATTGGAACTAAATTACAGGCTGGACTTCATCAAGCGATTGAAGCAAAAGAAGGAGTAGAGATTACAAACGAAACGAGATCAATGGGTTCAATTACTTATCAAAATCTCTTTAAAAAATTCAGAATCCTTTCAGGAATGACCGGAACGGCAAAAACAGATGCAGAAGAATTCCGTGAAACCTATAACGTGAATGTTATCCAAATTCCGACAAATAAACCAATAAAAAGAGTTGACCACCCGGATGAAGTGTATGTGACGAATAAGGCTAAAGTGTTGTCCTCATTAAATGCTGTAAAAGAAGCGCTGAAAAAAGGGCGTCCGGTGTTAGTAGAAACGGGATCGGTTGCCATGTCTAACTTATACTCTTTGCTGCTGCTGCAGCAACAAATCCCTCACAACCTCTTAAATGCTACGACCGTTGCTAAGGAATCTTTAATCGTTTCCGAAGCAGGGAGACAAGGTGCAGTAACTGTTGCAACATCAATGGCTGGTAGAGGAACTGATATCAAACTTGATCCTGAGGCAAAAGAGAGTGGGGGACTGCTAGTTTTAGGAACGGAACGAATGACCAGTGATCGAATTGATTTTCAACTCAGGGGTCGTGCAGGTAGGCAAGGAGATCCTGGAGATACAGTTTTTTTTGTATCGATGGAGGACAAAATTGTTGTGGAAAGTGCGCCCAAATGGGTTGCAAAGGCAAGGAAGAAGTTAGTAGAAGAAAACGAGCAGAAGAATAAGGATGAAACGAAACCCTTAAAAGAAAAGAAATACGACAAAATTATCCAAAAATCGCAAGCGAATCGAAAAAAGCAAGAAGTAGAAAGTCGCAAAAGTATCCTTGAGTACGATGAAATTATTAGTGTTCAACGAGAGATGATTTATGAAGCGAGAAACAGGGTGATGGGCGGTTCGGCAGCTTTCATGGAGGAAATTATTCAACGTTCGGTGGAAAATGTACGGGATTCATTTATTTCAAAAAAAGCGAATCTGAATAGAAATGACTTGATTGATTTCATCTATAACAATATCACGTACAACTTTGATCCTTTCGAAATGGATCAAGCGTTAACTGAGTACAACAAGAAGAACGTTGGTGAGTATTTAAATAAGATAATTTCAAATCAAATTAGCCATCTTCATTTAATTATTCCTGATAGTTTTCAACAGCTTTATTTTAGACGAATCGTGATTCTGAAGGCGATTGATACGATGTGGGTTGAACAATCCGATAATTTGCAACAATTAAAAGCGGTTGTGAATGGTAGGAGTTGGGGACAGCATCGACCAATTTATGAATTTCAAATTGAAGCAAGACGTTCCTTTTTTGAAATGAAGGAGGAAATATGGCTGAACATGTTAAGAAATCTATTGTTGTCAGACTTGGTTTACAATTCCGATGGCTCCATTGATGTAGATTTTCCATAAATTGGCCATTACTTAGTATTAAAAAAGGACGGGTAACAATGAAAAATAATAAAGAAATAGTCAAACGAATATGTTGGAGTGTGTTATTGCTAACCATTGTAGAATTTGGCAAAAAGATCGAGGTTCCAGGTTTTTTAGACATACCGAAAGGGGAAAGTCAAAATTTGATCATTCGCTTTCTTTCGACAACCACTGGAGGGAATCTATCAAAACCTACGTTGCTTTCTTTGGGAATGGGACCCTACATGACGGCATTAATTATTTGGACCACGATCAGCATGATTGACACGGATAGGATTAATAATCTTTCTATTAAACAAAGAGGATATATTCAAAGAAGCCTAACACTTATTTTTGCGATTGCTCAAGGAATTGCTTTGATGCTTAAGTTTGAACCGTTAATTGATGATCAGAGATTTCCAGGTGTCAGCAAGTTTCTCATATCTTGCATGGTTATCACGATAATCACCACTGGGGCAATGTTTGTTTCTTGGATATCTGATATCAATAGTGAAAAGGGAATTGGTGCACAGAGCTTGTTTATTTTACCTGGCTTACTTTCAAATTTACCAGCGATGCTGATTTCGGGACAAAGTGGTACTTTACGGCTAGATAGTCGGTATTTCATCGGGTTATTTATTATTACGTTAATCTATATTGTAGTAACGATTTTTCTATACAACTCAGAATATCGCGTCCAGATTCAACGAACAGGAATAGAGAGTAAGTTTAACAATTCATATATTCCGATTCGATTACTCACTGCTGGAGCCATGCCTTTCATGTTCGCGGTGACTGTGTTTTCAATCCCCCAGCTTTTACTGCTAAACGATCGTTGGAGCAATACTTTTTTTTCCAATATTCTTTCCAAAATGTTCTCCTTTAATACGGTTGAAGGAATTCTTACCTATGGAATCATTCTTTACGCTTTAGGAATGGGTTTTAGCTACATCAATGTGCGTCCCCATGATATTGCGAAGAATTTAAAGGAATCTGGCGATTACATTTATGAAGTGGTGCCAGGAGCTGAAACTGAAAAATATATCAAAAAGAAATTGTCAACCATCGCAATGGTTGGAAATTCATACTTGGTACTAGTATCTCTTATTCCATTGTTTATTGGATTAAAAGTAGAGATTATTTCTAACTTAGCGTTTTACTTTGGGAGTGTTTTTATGCTGATTATTATTCTCGATACTCTCACTCAGGAAATCAAATTTATTTTTTCGAAACGTAATTACAATATTTTTTAGTGAGAAGCAGGAGTGGACAAATCAATGATGTATTTAATCCCAAATTGGGAACAGAACGACAATAGTTTAGAAAATGACAGAATTCTAAACATTACCAAGCTTTTTACTGAGAATGGGGAACCATACAAGTTGTTTTTATTAAATCACTTGCCTTTTTTAAGATATAAGGCACAGGAACACTCATTGCTGTCTGATTGTTATTGGCGTGCTTATGATGTAATACAGAATATCACCATACAAGAGGGGCATCCATTAGGGCTAGAGGATCTTTCGCTTCCCAAAGATGTTGAACACGTCTACACCCCATTTGGAATCATCCTTTTTCAAAAGAATAAAAAATTCGGAGAAATTAAATTTAATAAGTATGGCTGTATTGAAGGTGTGAAATATTTTAAGGAAGATTATGACTACTTCGAGTATTACGATGATCGAGGTTTTTTGTCGCTAATCGAGTATTTAACCAAACAAAATATCGTCACTAAACGAGAATATTTCAACGAATACGGTGAGAAAACAATCACAGAACTTTTGAAAGGAAATTCCCAAATAATCGTAGAAGAAGCAGGCGCTGACAGCCTGAAGTCGAAAACTTTTTGCACAATAGATGAGGTGATTGCGGAGGTCTTGAAGGAAGAATTGAAGCAAATCAAAGATCAGAATAAGCAGATTATCACAACAACAGACAATGCTATTTTAAACGTTACACAAGAAATTCAAGAAGACGGCCAATTGGTGCGAATCGTTTCAGATGATGATGTACTGAATCAATACGATAAACATCTATTTATAAAAAGTTTGAAAACTGCGAAATGTGTCGTAACGGATACAAAGGCGAAAATGCAAGAATTGTTGACCATAAAAAAAGCTAATCCAGAACTTGCTGATGTCAAAATTGCAACCATTCCGATGTTTAATACAGAACTAGCTTTAGGAATGAGCAATTCAATTGCACAGCTAATTATATATTGGAAAGTAGAACAGCTTTCCGATTTTCAGCTTGCAGCGAACCAGATTTTTATGAATAACCTCATTGAGAATACGAAATATAGCTTAATCGTGGAAGTCAGAACTAGACTGGATCAACGTAAATTACAAGAGGCTCAAAAAGAACTTATTGATTCTTATTTCGATGTCGACAGTGAATCGGAGGACTTTAAAAAAACTGCTCATTTTATCGAAGCAAAAAGAATCAAGCGTCTGTATAAAGCAGATGAGTTGGCGATTGAAGAAATTCGAAAAAGCGCTGCTTGGAAAAATTTAGTTAAAGCGATCAATGTCTATAACCGAATTGAGTTCCGAGTCCAGCCTACGCTGCTCTCCGTTAGGAACGATTTCCATAAGACGAGGCTCTACGTGGATATTAATGAAAAATACAATTTGCAGATGCAGTCGCTAGCGATCAGTGCTGGAATTCCTCAACTTGCGAAAGTAAAAACAGATTTTATTGAAGAGAAGAAGAACGGGATGATCGTTAGAAGGACATCTGAATTAGAGCCAGCTTTGACCTTCTTTTTACAGGACTTGAGTAATTGGAACAATGCACTGGTAAAGAATGTCTCTGTAATTGAAGACTTTAGTCCACAAATTATCTTGAAAAAATGGAGGGAAGTTTTGAATGGCTAAGAAAATTAGACTCATTCATATTGGGGAAAGGGAAATAACCAATTTAGAAGCGGTATCCTCCAGTTTTCAGTATAAATGGTTGCCTGGTGATTATAATTTCCAAATCGATGAGCAAGAAATAGGACTCTTTATTGAAGGGCAGTTCAATAAAAAGTATTCCAGAGCTGTTTTCATTTTAGGCTCAAATGCGGGGATTCTCACTAACAATAGTGATCTATTAGTGCAATTGCCTGCATATCAGATTCTTTACGCTCGAAACGCAAATCTTTCTTCTGAGATAGAAAGGGTTCTAGTTCTTAAAGAAGCTATATCGATTGAAACAAAGGAAATGGCTCAAGTATTTCAGTTTGTGAATCAGCAATATACAGTCAGGCAGTCAGGCTATAAATTGTCAAATGATCATATCCATGTTTGTTCGGACTTTGATGGGACTGTTCAAAAATGTGGAAACTCCTATATCGAGCTTGAAGGAAACTTTTCACCGCAATTCAGTCAGGTGCTCTCGTGGAAAATGACGAACCTGATTAAGGCAGATGAGCGGATGACCTTCTATTCAGAACTGGCGGTGCTTTCGGGAGACGTTGATTTGCTATTTAAGATTTTTCTAGTAAAGGAAAACACTTCTGAGGTGGTTCAAATAGTTGAGGTACCGTTCGAGAAGCTACAAAAGAATGAAAAAACAATTTTTGAACAGCCTGTGAATTGTTATATCAACGTTTCGCTTTATGCACGAGGAAAAAGTGGCAAGATCCAAATAAGTCAAGTTCATATCAGAAAAGCGTTAGCTGACAAAAGCTCGATGATCCCAGGTGGAAACAAAATAGTTGATGAAGAGCATCTTTCAGGAGAAGTATTCTACTATTTTAACGCCGGAGATTTGAAGCCGCCATTAGCGATTTATTTCTCAGGCTATCGACCGGCGGAAGGGTTTGAAGGTCGGCGAATGATGAGTAGTATGGGTGGCGGCCCCTTCATGCTGATAGCTGATCCCAGATTAGAAGGGGGAAATTTTTACTTAGGCAGTGAAGAATTTGAACAAAAAATTGTGGACGTTATTTTGGATAAGCTAAAACTGTTAGGCTTTAAAAATTCAGACTTGATTTTATCAGGATTGTCTATGGGAACTTTTGGGGCGCTTTATTATGCCAGTGATTTAAAACCCAATAGTGTCATTATCGGTAAGCCGTTAGCGAATATCGGAACAATTGCTTTAAATGAACGGGTGCTACGACCAAATGGGTTTCCCACTTCATTGGATATGCTCTACTACAACACAGGAGAATCTACGATTGAGGCTGCTGAAAAATTAAATCAGAAATTCTGGGATAAATTTGCCGCCGGGGATTATAGCAATACCACTTTTGCCATTGCCTACATGAAACAGGATGACTATGACAAGGAGGCTTTTCCGCAATTATTTAATGTGTTGAAGGAAAATCGATCAACTGCCAGAGTTCTATACAAAGGCTTGGTTGGTAGACATAACGATAATAGTACAGGAATCAATAAATGGTTTTTAAAACAATATCGAAATATCTTATTCAATAGTTTTCAAAGAATCATGGATGATTTTGAATAACTAGAGGGGTGAAGCATTGGAAAATTTTTACATGATAAAGTGGGGAATTGACTTTAATGATAATTACAATTATGGAGCGAATATACGTCTTTTAGAGAACGATTCTATTCGATTTTCATCTCCGTTTATGCCCACAGGAACCCCGATAAAAACATGGTATTCAAGAACGGAGTTCCATTCAGCTCGCAAGTCTCCAATGTTGCCGCTCTTGATGAATGGGAAGGGTTATAACATTCAGGTGCAGGCAGAGTTTGATACGGTGGATGCAGTGCAACTAGTGATTGAATTTTTTAATGTCAATAATGATTTGATAGAAAAAAGGCACTTTAAAGAGCTAGAGGGTCATTTTATCTTTCCAGAGGAAGCAGTTAGTTACAATATTCAGCTAGTAAATAAAAAGCACGAATTTATCCTATTTAAATATTTAACTATTTTTAGTGATTCTTTAAAAGAACGATACGAAGTTAAAACGACTGAAGGTACTGAGGCGATTTTTTTTAAGGTTAGACATCCCTATGAGGGGATTAAAACGAATATTGTCGTACAGAAAAAAACGAGATATGTTACGAGTTTAGTTATTGATGATTATATGAATTATTATTTCTTGGTTGGTGATCGGTCAGAAAAAGCTTGGTTAGACGCAATTACCGAGGTCTGTTTTGATATTAAGGATTATCAAGAGCTGTGTTCACTTTCGATTGACCGTGGTACGCGTTTTGCCACACTAGAGGACAAATTTAAATTACTGCCTTTAGTGTTGGAGACCGTCATTCCAGCAAACAGAAGAACAAAAGTTCAGTCGAAGCCAACAAATACATGGAGAAGTTTGAAGGATCGCGCACAGATCAACGAATATGCATTGAACATTTTACAGCGTCTCGTTAAGCAGCAGAAAGTAGACTCTAATAAATAGAATTAGGTGTTCGCAGATGAAGTTCAGGAGGGAAGAAGAGATGAATTTTTTTGTTAATAAGGCAATGGGGATAGGCAATTCTGGTGTGGAGCACGCGCAGTTTTATCGAGCGAAATGCTTTGATACCGTCCAACTTCCATACAAATATATTTTTGTCGAACTAGTAAAAAACTTGCATGAGGCAATGGAGGCGTGGAGCATTCCAGACAATAAGGTGATCAATATGTGGGAGCTTTTTGTTTTTGGAAAGGACTACATAAAAAAAGGCGCCGAAAAAGAGTATGAGCACAAGGAAGAAATTCTGTTAGATTTCACGAATACTCATCGAATAAAAGAGACACTCACTTCTTCAGGTATGCTGATCGTGGAGCATTTAGAAAAATCACCGAGCAAAAAGAAGGAGAACTTACTTTTAGTTTCAACGTATAGAATCGAACTATTTGATTATAAAACGGGTAAGAGAAAAGTCATGTTTGAATATATCGATCATAAACATAGAGGCCGATTGCTTAGCAATATCCATCTCTTTGACTTTGAGGGAGAGCATCGTTTTTTTCGGACAGAAGTATTACTGCAGCGCTATTTCTTTGAATACTTAGCCCTGCAATTTGAAGGAACCAAAAACTTTTTCATCGATAGAGGGCAAGAATCTGAATCAGCGTTATTCAATCATAAACCAAAAAATACGAATATCATTGAAATCATTCATGCGGATCATCTGTCCGATCGTGACGTACCTTCCGCTCCGCTATGGAACAATTACTATGAGTATTTGCTGACACATATGGCAATGACGGATCGCGTTGTTGTTGCGACAGAGCTTCAAAAACAAGATCTTTTGATTGATTTCCCCAATGAAACGGAAAAAATATGGGCGATTCCAGTAGGAGGTATTCGAGACCAGAAGCTTCAACATAAGGAAAACGGAGAACAAAGTCGCTCGCTTCGAAAATTTATCACTGTCTCTCGATTAGCATCGGAGAAGCATATCGATACTGTCATCAAAGCTATTTGTGAAGCAAGAAATCAGTTCTCGGATATTTCGTTAGATATTTACGGTCAAGGCGGAGAAGACAGTAAGTTGCGGAAATTAATCGAAGAACTAGATGCGGAAACTTATATTACTTTGAAGGGGCATTCAAACCAAATCGACCAGGTTTATCCACAATATGATGCATTCATTTCAGGTTCTTACTCAGAAGGTTTTGGCTTAACTTATATTGAAGCACTGGATGCTGGGCTTCCAATAGTAACTTTTAAGGCGAGATTTGGTGCGCTAGAGTTAATAAAAAATGGTATTAACGGTTTTTTAAAAGACTTTTCACGCACCGACGAAGAATACAGTAAGCAGCAATTGGTTGAAGGCATCGTTCAACTTCTCGAATCAGATCAACAAAAAATAATAGCACAGACGAGATACTCTGTAAAAGAGTATCAAGATTCTATGATAGCCAATAAATGGAAGGAGCTTGTCAATGGACTATGAACTAGTAAGCGCCTTAAAACCGGCAGATAAAATATGGCAAAGTCAAAAACAGCGTCTAAAGGAAAGAAATGGAAAGGTAATTTCACTTTCCCCTAGTCCGAATTTTAATCAATTGAAAAAGTCGGAAGGGATAGAAGGAATCAATTTGCTAGATGAGTTAACAAAACGCGATTATCATCCGGATAATTTTCTATTTTTTAATAATATTCCAACAGCAGCTGCTGCAGAAGTTTTTATGAATGAAGATCGCAGCATTTCGGTTATTTATGATGGGGACGAGATTGGCCAAGTAGTAACGTATCCCGAAACGAGAAGACATGTCAAAGAAGTCAAATACCTGAATGCTGATGGTACGACTGATTTTATCGAAGAATACGCGGATGATGGACAGCTGTATAGCAACATTTTCTTTTTTAAGGATACTGTTCATGAGATTGATTTCTATAATAGTAAGCAACGTCCAATTGTCCAATACTTTTTTTATGAAGGTCAAATTAATCTAGTTGTTGTACGAGACCAGGATTCTGGAGAAGTATGTGCTAGATATAGTAGCCTTATGCAGTTTTTAGCGACTCAAGTAGCGAATAACGTCACTGAAAATGACTGTGTTTCCATTTCTTATATGGGATTAGAGTTATTTGCTTTAGCCCAAACGAACTCACGCAATGTTCTCTATTTAATGGAGTCTCCTTTCACAAAAACGGGTGACATCAAGGGCAATCTATTAAGCATATTAGAAAATAAAATTTCTTACGTTCAGGAAGTAAGAATGTCGCGAGAACACTATAACAAGTTGGTAGGAAAAAACGTCTCTCTAGATAAAATAACGATTATTGATTAAGGAGCACTCAATGATGACAATTCCAGCAGAAAAACTCTTCAATGAGATTTATAAACTTTCGGATGAAAATCCAGATTCCTTATTGAACTTTGAGGAGGAAAAAGAATTAGCCGCACAATTACTAGAAAAGCAAAAAAAACATGTAACCGTGATGCAGGCGATCAATGAACAAATCAAGCAGTTGGCGGCGAACAAGGAAGCAGCCATTGTTCCAATTAAGCAATTGAAAGCTGATTTTAATGCTATTTTTGAAACCTATAAACAGGAGTATGTATCATTGAAAGAACTGTTACTTACGATGCAGGTTTCCTATAATACCGAACGCTTTATTGCCAAGCAATACTTTATTTCTGAAAATGAAACAATTATTTTGAATATTCTAAATGAAGTCTAGAAACAGGAAGAAGGAAAGTATAAATGACAACTACAATTTCAGCAGATCAGCTTTTGGTAAATATCAATCAACTGATAGAGGAAAATGTCTCATCATTACTAAATTTTACCGCAGAAAAAGAAAAGGCACAGCAACTTGTAAATAGTCAACATGATAAAGTAGCTCAGCTACAACGCCTAAATCAAGAGATGATTAAAATGCAAGAGCATTCAGAGGTGTCTATCGATGAAATTAAGAATCTTAAATCAATATTTGATCAAAACTATCAAGCCTATCAAGAGGAATACCATGCATTAAAGACACTATATTTGACGATTTCCGTTTCATTCACTACGGAAAAATATATTTTGAAACGCTGCTTTTTTGATGAAAGCGATTATGTGCTTTCTCAGATCATGGAAAAAGCTTCCGATCAAGATGTAGAAATTGCCCAATTAAATGAGGTCATAAGTTCTATAGAAGAATAATTTTTAAAAACAAAGAAACCTATGACTTACAAATATATCCTTTTGGGACTTATTTTAAAAGGAGAGAATCCAATGAAAAAGGATCAACTATCCAGAAAAATTGATGAAAAGTTTGAGCAGGAAAGTAATAAGGTTGTAGATAATGTGGGGGATAAAGAGAAACAGTCAAAACTACTTACAATAATCATATCAGTGATTATGTCGGGTGTTATCCTAGGATCGCTTGTCTATTCCTTGCTTGAATCTATTGGAAAGTGAGAATGTTCATATCGACTCAATTTTTTCTCGAAAAAATGAGATGGACGTACAGGCAGGAGAGTGTGGAATGATGCAGAGCAGTCTATTAAGTATTTGTAGGTTAATTAATATGATGAATCCAACCCTAACCGAACCACAAAATTCGGTTGTAGCTGTAAATATTGATCGTGAAGCTATGGAAGAAATCAGAAAAAGAAAAGGTGTACCCATTCGAACGTTAGAAAGAAGAATCAATCTTTCAAAATCGAGGTATTATCGCTGGCTACGTTACCAAACAGATTTACCTCTAGAACTGGTGATGGGCTTAAAAAAAGTCTTGAATATGTCAGACCGAGAATTACTAAACTTATTTGTTTCTTCAACGGATGAACAAATTCAAATGTTAGGGCTAGTTATCTATACGTCTATGTCGAATCAAGAAACGGAACTCAAACAATTTTTAAACCTACGAAAATCATTGGGGAAGTTCAAAAATTCTAGTGAAGATAATAACGCGTATAAATTGATTTTGACTTATGCCGATTTGGTAGTACATTGCCGTAATGGAGAACCTTCTATGTTCGAGTTAAGGCGTATTGGAGAGTATTTTACGTCGATTGATTATTTTACACTGTTTGATATTTTACTCTACTTAGCAACCTTACGGATCAGTCTAAATTATTCTTTTTCTAACGCTGTAATGGAAAAGGAAAGCATTATTCTGGAAAATAGCTTGCTAAAAAAATTTTCTAGTAATCAGTCAAATGAGTGGAAAGACATTCTTATTGGATGTGTGATTGATTTGTCATTATGTTTTGTCGATATGAATAATCATGAGCAGGCAATTAAATTGTTGAATAAAGCCACGGTGATTTTAAAGCGACAAAGTGGCGAGAACCGACAAACGAAAGAAATATTTCAATTTTTAGCTTATCTATATGTCACAAAGGATATTTCTAGCGAAGATACTGTCATCAAAAAAATTAAACACAATATGAGTAATTCTTCGTCTTACCTGCCTAGAAATGAGTTCGATTTCTTTAAAAATCTATCGATTAAGGAGAAATGTGTTTTTGAATAAATGGATAACCTATATTGTAGAAGGTCCTTCCGTGGACTCTGTTTCTAAAGCGCGCGGAGATGTTTCGGAAATTGCAGAAGAGATTGGTTTTAGGAAATTATATATTTATCGGTACATTGATGAACAGGAGAGCCAACAGTCGCTCCTTTCAAGAATTGACGGAATTACGGGGGGCGTTGCGGCAGGCGACTTAATTGTATATCAGTATCCGAGCTACAACCAATTTGTATTTGAGAAAACCTTTGTTGAACGATTAAAACAACGAGGCGCTCGAATCGCTTTATTGATTCACGACTCTGAGTTATTGAGAGACAGCAGCTTTTTAAAAGAAATTGACCTCTTTAATCATGCGGATATTCTAGTTACCCATGGGGAAAAGATGGAGCTGAAGCTGAAGTCTTTTGGAATTACTACAGCAATGGTGTCTAAAGAATTATTTGATTATCGAATATCGGCAGAACAAGTTTCTCTGGACACATCATTAAAGAAAGCGCTAGTTTTTGCAGGAAATGTTCAAAAATCTGTTTTTTTAAAAGAATGGGATCATCAAACGAAAATTCAGGTATTTGGATCAAAGGATGCGTTTGACTTAGGAGAAAATGTTGAGTACATGGGCGTTTATTCTCAACCTGATCTTTTAAGGATGATGCCCAAGAATCGTTTTGGCATTGCTTGGGACAATGACTTGCCACAAGGAGGCAAATATCGGGAATATACACGGTATAATGCACCGCACAAAATTTCCTTGTATTTGGCCGTGGGTGTGCCAGTGATTGTATGGCGGAACTCAGCGATTTCAGAGTTGATTCTTAGATACAAGCTAGGTTATGCAATTGATTCCTTGGAGGAAATTGACTTACTAATGGAACAACTCACAAGAGATGAGTTGAAGCAACTAAAACTAAGAGTAAACAGATTCAGCGATTTATTAAAAGAAGGAATTTTTACTAAACAGGCATTAATACAGGTAGAACAGGAGCTTCTTTTTATGGAAATGGAGACAGCAAATGACAGGTAAAGAGTTAAATTATGAGCTTGATTCCAGCAGAGCGACGTTAAACGAGCTGCTGCTAAGAATCGAAACGCACACGCAGGCTCGCGACAAAAAAATCTTTGAAGTAAATAAATACGTTTCAATGGTAAAGGATCAAAAGCAAGTTTCTTTGGATCATTTTGTTCAATTAAGAAAAGTAGTTCATCATCTGACAGAAGAATACACGAAAATTAACGAAATTATCTCTTACATTAAAGGATTTACTGCTTGCTACGATCAAGTAGAGCCACTGATGGAAGATATTGCTAGTGTCACACGAATGATTGAAAGGCAGGAAGAACAGCTAAAAGCGCTCTCTACTTCAGTCACGACAGCGAGATTTGTGGAGGAAAGTAAAAAAACTTGAAGCAATAGAGATAGGAAGACTCATAATCCATTTAGATAAGCAATACATTAATCGGAGGAACGTAGGGTGAAAAAAATAATTGCATTAGATATTGATCAGTTCAGAGTGGGCATTTCTGGTTCAAACTATAGAGAAGTTTTTAGCTCATTGTACTCAACTGTCAAAAAGAATACTTGGAAACCATCTTTTTTTAAGGACCAGAGCGAAATAGAAGGAAGTGAAATCAAATTAGAGGAGCTTTCTGAACCAATTTTGTGGGGGCTAAAGAAACGGCAAAGTCGTCGATCAAAGGCCTATCATTCCTTTGGCGATGTTCTGAACAACTTAGAGGCTACGGAAACTAGACAATTGGTTTGGACTGTCTTAGCGTATTTAGCAGGAAATCAGCGAGAGTTGTTCGAAGAAATCAGTGAAAACCAACTAAGCTGCTCCTTGTGTATTGGTGTGAATTCCAAAAGCTCAATGGAGTTAAGTGAAATGGAACATAAATTTGAAGGAGAATATAAAACTTGGATTGATGGCGCAGAACTCTCTATCCTCGTGAATGAAGTGGTTCTTGCTCCTAAATCATTTTGTACGATTTTAGAAAATGAAAAGCAGCATGCAACAGCTACTGATAGTTCAATACAATCATTTGATGGATTAAATTACATTATTGACGTAAGTGACCATAATGTAAAATGTGACATTTATGACAACGGTGAATTGATAAAAAGTGAGAATATCTCACACGGAATTTATGAATTTTCAGATCGAATTGTGCAGGAGTACAAAACAAACTGTGTTCAAAATAATACACGTTCTTTCCAAATTGACAGAGACATGGTATACAACATGATTACAAGCAGTGAAAGCACCCTTGTTGTAAATGGGCGTCAGCAAATAGACTTAACAGCGTTGATCGATGCAGAAATTGCTGAGGAAACCAAAAAGGTGCTTTCTTATTTAACCAAAGATCAAGATGTTCAATATGCCGACAACATTATAGTTAGAGATCTGAGCAGAGGCATTATTAACCAGGAAACGGTCAATCAGTATCTTGAGAATTTTGGGTTGAATTGTGTAAGCATTGAAAATAAGAGTGCTCAAGGAATATACACGTTTGGCACCATTTTTTTTGGAGATGACTTTCTCGACAGTAATGATGAGGATCAGGGAACACAATCAGAGAATGCACTACAAACAGTTAATTCAGAAAAGATTGAACAGACTAATGATATGGAAACGTCGAATGCTGCATCAGTGGAAGTGGAGATGGCGGTTGTTCAAGGAGTGGATGAACACGTAGCAGATTCTGAACAACATAGTGCGACAATTGATGATACAGGTATCCAGGATGAGACAATAGTCGAAGCATCAGAGGAGATTGAAGACATTTTAAAAGAGCAAAATGAGTTGTTAAGTTCGTTAATTCATTTTGAAGATAACTCTTTATAGCAGCTATAAGGAGAGGCGAGTATGAAGCAAAAAACAGGAATTATGAGTGTTTTTGTAATCGTATTAATAATGCTGTCTGGTTGTTTCGGAGATAGTTCGGCTACAACAAGTTCGAGCTTGAAAAAAGAAGTTTCAACGTTGAAAACCGAAAATTCTAGCTTGAAAAAAGAATTATCTTCTTTGAACTCAGGAGAAAATCAAACACAAACAACTGAAGATGTTAGGTTCTCTCAGGAGGTCAAGGTTTTTTCTGAGAATGAAACCATCGAATTTGGAGATGGCGAAAAAAAATTAGCAGAAATGAAAGTCGTACAGGCAACAACCAAGCAATCAGCATTTCCAAAGCGAATGATTGAATTAGAAAATTATGATACCGAAAAGATGCTTGCTGTGAAAATAGAGTATAAAAATATAGATATGGATACTCCCTTTTTCCCTTATGCCCAATCCTTTCAAGCATTTTCAAAGGATGGGAATCGCTTGACAGCGGTCAATCAACAACGAGGACAAGATGAGGTTCCTAAAGGAAAAAAAGGGATAACGCAGATTTTTTGGAAGCTGCCGATTGGCGGAGACAAGTTTGACAAAGTAGAGATTGATTTTGTTTCTGGAGAACAACGGGTAGCGACATTTGATTTAAAAGTTAGTCATTAGTTATATTAAAATCCCCGTCCAACACCTTGGACGGGGATTTTAATATAACGGAGAAGGAGGGATTTGAACCCTCGCACCGCGTTTAACGATCTACACCCTTAGCAGGGGCGCCTCTTCAGCCACTTGAGTACTTCCCCAATTGACTATTTTATTATAAATGAAGAATTGATTTTAAGTCAACTAGCTCTCTCGATAAAGAATCCGAAAAGAAGTTATTTTAAGGTGAATTTAATAGATAGAATTGTTAGCTATAATGAAAAACTTTTCATGTATTTAAGATAAAAAAGAAAAATGTTGTAACTATTAGCAAGATAAAGAGCTAATAAAAAAAATTTTCTTAATTTCAAAAATGATTACTGAATTTTAGTAGTGACAATTAAAAATGTCCCTCCACATTGAAGTTTTTTAAAAGTCTTCGTTCACAGAATTTATATGAAAGTACTAAAAAGTAAAGTGAATATATATGGATAGTTAGAGTTTCTGATGAGAGACTCTTTTTCTATTTGTAACGAAAAGAGTTTAGTTGTTTAGCAACCATAATATAAAAATAAAAATTGTTTCCCAATATTGGTACATTCTAATCTAGTTATAATTTGCTGTGAGATAATTCTTTCAGCACTTCAAAAAAATAATAAAAAATGAATAAGAAAGGAGAGTTGTACTGAATTATGAGTCGTAAAAATAATTTGTACAAGCTTTTAAGATCAAATAAAAAAGAACGGTACAAAATGTACAAGAGTGGCAAGCATTGGATGTTTGCTACAATTACAGCCTTTACAGGTGTTTTGGGCACAAGTACGTTAATCACACAAGATGCACATGCAACATCGACTAGTCCACAGGATGATGCGGGGATGGAAGCTGATACGGATCAAATTCTCGCCAATCAAGATACTACTCAAATACCAGCCTCTTCGACACAGAATAGTACATCTGTAGAATCAGAAAGTACAACAAATACAGTAATTACCGATTCAGAAAGTGTGGTGGATTCTACTAGTGAAACGGAGTCTGCTAATGTCACTGAATCAGAAAGTCAAACAGAGTCAGAAAGTACTACGGATTCAACTAGTATTTCTGAGTCAGAAAGTTTGTCTGAATCAATCAGTCTATCAGAGTCCATTAGTTTATCAGATTCAATGAGTCAGTCAACATCCGTTAGTGATTCTGCATCAACGAGTCTACTAGCAGCAACTGATGAAAAACAATCAACAAGTATATCTGAATCTATGAGTCATTCTGCGTCTTCAAGTTCATGGGTTTCGGATAGTCTATCAGAGTCCATGAATCATTCCGAAAAACGAAGTGCAGCAAATTCTTTAAGTGTAGAAAAGAGTAAGCAACCATCAACACAGGAACAAAGTAAGAATCAAACAGAACAGGCAAAAGATCTTTTTGACCAAATCGTTCCAAACGGGACTGAGGTAACGGTTGATTCAAATACCAAAGAACTTGTTTTTACAATGAAAACGGGGGTTGCTCCTAGCACTGCTCTGATTCATGCGGCACAAAAATATGCAGCAGCGAACGATTTGATTGCTTATTTCTCTGTTCGAGGTGCAAATGGCAAATCAACAAAAGTAAATGTTTCAGCTGATCCAGATATTAACCGTGAGGATTTTGAAGATGCGATCAACAACGGTCAAACACCTAAAAATCCAACCTCTGTGACAGTATCAGCCTCAGATCAAGTAACCAACAAAGAAGCGTATAAACAAACAGCTATTGCAAATGGAACATATGCAGCGGTAAACGATTGGGCTTCTCTGAAATCAGCTTATACCAATGAAACACTTACTTACATTGAGGTTACAGCAGACTTTGCTGCAGATTCCAATGTAGCCATTCGTGATTTAGGTTGGCGTCAGAACGGAATAATCATTGATGGTGGTGGCCATACAGTTAATATGGAGCGTGCTGCATTCAACGTAGGAACTTCATCGACAACCAGAGGTTCTATATTTACCATTACAGATATTAATTTGATTCATTGGCAAAGTGGAACAAATTCTGGTGATAGTGGCACAGCAGCAGCCGATGCAGTGATTGATTCACGAAGTGCAACGGGTGGTTATGGATATTGGGATTTCAATATTAACAACGTTATCCTTAAGGGAAATGGTGGTACTACAGCTAGTGATTCCGGTCGTCGATTATTGGATGCCGAAGATAGTAAAGTGACACTTTCCGGAACAATTAAGGCCGATGTAAAACAAGAACTAATGCAAATTGGTCAAGTAGAAATCGTGAATGGTTCTCACGTTGAACTAAATCGCACAGTTGGAACAACTGGATATTCAATGTTCTATTTTATGGCAGTTCGAGGAAATAATGCTGCAGATACAGGTTACGCACATACATTTACTGCTGGCGATGGCGCAACGATCATAGGAAATGAATTAAGTACTTATAATTCTAATAACTATCCATTGGTTTATTATGGATATAATGGAATTTTAGTGGGAGACAACGTTAACTGGTCACAAGATGGTTTTCAAATGTTACTGGATTTAAATCGTTATTCTGGAAGCAATCAGTCCGGACGAACAGTAACTTTTGGTCAAAACTTGACTATGACAGCTACAAGAACAGTGGGTAGTAATTCACTGTATGCAACAAATAATTCTACTGTAACGTTTAATGCAGGTACTGTGTTAGATTTACAACAATGGAACAATAATACTGTTGTTCGTACAGATAGCGGATCGAAAATCATTTTTATTTCTCCAAAAGCTTTACATTTGGCTCGTCTTACAAGTTCTGGTGCGATAGCTAGTGGTGCGATATTTACTGGTTCAGGGTCATTTACTATGAATAATTCTCAAATCAGTACTTGGCAAGGGAGTGATTCTCAAACTGCAACCCCTAGCGGCAATAGAAATAATAAATTTGCTGAAATGACTATATCAGGAAGTACGACAACGATTAAGGATACTGCAGGAAATGTTACTACATCTAATATTGTAGATAGCAGTACTCGTGAGTTGGCTACTGTAGCAATTGATCCTGGTACAGTCAAAGTTAATTATGTCGATCAATATGGCAATGTAATTAAAACAATCGATGTTCCAATTGATAAAGATACCAACTACATTGGACAATATATTAATTTAGTGAATAAGGATTATGCACTAACTAATATGCCGCCAAATTATATGTGGGCAATTGCTAGTCAAGTTCCAGCATCAGCATTAACAGATAAACAAAGTGGTGGGGATGGAACAACAACAGCAGATGATGGAGATGCTTATGGACAAGCAAATGTAGCGATAGTTCCGATGGAAGGAACGGAGTATGTCTACAATATTTATGTATACGGTGTAGCAAATAATAACGTTCAGTATCAATACGTAGATGCTAAGACAGGCATGGTCATTTCAGCAGATTACCTAAGTTCCGGCCAAGAAACTGCAGGAAGTAACTTACCACCAGCTAATTATGGGAACGTTATTGATTGGCTAAACGATTATTATACAAAGACAAATGTTGCTGCTGGTTATCATTATGCTACGGGGTCTGAATTAAACGGTTTTATTCAACCGACAACCACAACGGTTGGCACAGATGCAAGTTTAGTGACTATCTATGTTACAGCGGATATTCAAACTGTCAATATTACTTTTGTAAATTCTGATGGGACTGCTTTAGTAGGTCAAGTTCCAAATGTTTCTATCAATGGTACGTCAGGAGCAGAAATCAGTTATGCGGATTTAGTTGTGGGATATTTAACTCAGGCAGGCTATTACGCAGACGCCAATGGTACATTCACCTTTGACTTTACTGCGAACGGAACTAGCACCACTGACTCTGATCCACAATCATTAACAATCACGTTATATCCAGATTATCAGTTAGCAGGGATCATCTCTAACAATCAGCCTACTACTGATCCAGCAACTGGAGATCCATATAACCAAATTCCAACAAGTGTTACTGAAGGTCAATATGGCGCTGCCGGTGTTTCTAATGGAACGATCGTTTTGGGCGTAACTGATGCAGATTTGGTTAGAAATGGTTATATCTATACTATAACCGGACCTGATGGGCAAGTTTATAATACTTTGGCGGAAGCATTGGCAAGTAATGGTATTTTTGATACAACGACAAATAATGGACTTTCTATCGATGGTTCTCCGCAAGCTTTTGTCGTTAACTATGAGGTTGATCCTGTTTCTGAATCAACATCAATGTCAGAAAGCGAGTCGACTTCTATTTCAGAAAGTGAGAGTAATTCAAATTCAGATTCCAATTCAGATAGTGAATCGTCTTCAACCTCTCAATCAATCTCAGAAAGTGAATCCATTTCTCAATCGGAAGATTCTACATCGGAATCAATGTCAGAAAGTGAATCTATTTCTATTTCAGAAAGTGAAAGTATTTCTACTTCCGAATCTCTATCAGAGAGCGAGTCGGTTTCTTCTTCT
The DNA here is from genome assembly GCF_017315985.1 of Candidatus Enterococcus murrayae. Classification (GTDB taxonomy): domain Bacteria; phylum Bacillota; class Bacilli; order Lactobacillales; family Enterococcaceae; genus Enterococcus_A; species Enterococcus_A murrayae. Next base: position 22,644 of record NZ_JAFLVR010000016.1, read on the forward strand.
GTATCAGAAAGTGAATCCATTTCTACATCAGATAGTGATAGTAACTCTAATTCTGAATCATTATCAAATAGCGAATCTGTCTCAGATTCAGAAAGTGACAGCGAATCTATTTCAGAATCCATTTCAGAAAGTGAATCACGATCAGAGTCAGAAAGTGAAAGTTTATCAAGATCTGAATCCATTTCGAACAGTGAATCCGTTTCTGAGTCCTTGAGTGAGAGTAATAGTACCTCTGAGAGTCAAAGTACCTCAGAAAGTATCTCAGAATCAGAATCATTATCTATTTCTGTTAGTGAATCATTATCAGAAAGTGATAGTGAGAGTAATAGTTCTTCAACCTCTGATTCATTAAGTGATAGTGAAAGTACAAGTATCTCAGATAGTAGTAGTATTTCTGAAAGTTTATCAAATTCTGAATCACTATCGATTTCAGTGAGCGAAAGTCTGTCAGAAAGCGAAAGTAAAAGTACCAGCGAGTCCATCTCTGATTCATTGAGTGATAGTGAAAGCGAAAGTGGTAGTTTATCAGAAAGTAATAGTACTTCGGATAGCGTATCCGATTCTGAATCACTATCAATTTCAGTAAGTGAAAGCACAAGTGAAAGTACAAGCGACAGTACGTCAATCAGTGATTCCA
>NZ_JAFLVR010000017.1 GCF_017315985.1 Candidatus Enterococcus murrayae
GCTCGGAAACATTCTTTTTGTTGAACACACCCTCACCGTTTTCGCGAGAATAGTTCACGCTATAAACCACTTTTTTCTCTTTTCCAACGGATGCATTCATCCGAACATGAATAGCCGTCAGCTCAGAAACTGCTTCTGCTTCCTTCGCAAAACGATCAATATTTTTTTGAATCGTTTCTTTACTGGCCTCGTCCTCCATTTGTCCCTTCAATTGAAGGGACATCGTTTTCGGCTCGGACAACGAAACACTTGTCTCGACAGAACCAAAATAAGGGATCGTCTGTTGGGTAATCTTGGCTTCTATTTGATTTTGAAGCGCAGAGTTTTTAGTTTCCCCAGCCAGCTTATCCCACTCATGCGTTTTGAGCCCGATCCCATCTTCGGGGTAGTTCTTCAAGGGGATGCTCAGGATAAGTTGTTCCTGTCTTTTTTCTAATTGTGCGATTCGTTCATCCATCTTGCCTGTCCGAGTCTTCAATTTCTGATGATCCTCCGCCAAAAGGAGAAATGAACCAATAAACAATACTAAGGCAACACCAGTCACTAGCGAGGTCAGCAGTAAGTAACGAATATGTCTCGCCTGTTCAAGCTTTCTTAGGTAGTTGACCTTTCGACGAAACAAAGGCGATTGATCCGGTTCCTTTTGAATCGCGGCGAATCGCAAGTCAAAGAGTAGTCGTACAATGGTTAGAATAATTGCTAAAACAATGAGGCCTACACTGAGTATTCCTAGTAGATACATGATGCTCTCTCCTCTAGCAGAACCTGCTTCATTCACTATCCGCCTGCTTTCTGATCAATGATGGAAGATGGAACTGCACCGTCCCCTCGATTTCCTTTTTGTAGACAAAGCCAAAGGTACGACTATCCTTCGACACATCGATATGGTCGCCCGTCGTGAAATACAGCCCTTTGGGAACCTTTGTTAACTCCTGAAACTCCTCGGCGACAGCCGGAGAAAGCTGAAACGTGTAGGTCGTCTCAAAATCTCCCTGCTCGCCAATATTCAAAATCATCCGATCATTGCGAATGAACATCGTATCTCCCGGCATCCCGATCACCCGCTTAACGAATTTGCCTTCTTCTCCTTTGACAGAAAAGGCGATCACGTCATAACGATGGATGGGATCACGTCTTTTGACCAAGACCATATCCTTTTCCGTCAGTGTCGGACTCATCGAGGTGCCGGAGATCGGATGAAAGCTGTATTCTCTGCGCACCAGCTGGCCTGAAATGAACAGGGTGACCAACAATAAGAGGGTCAAAATGGTGAGAACGAGACTTTTCGCGATCGACCGCTTTGGCGGATGGTCTTCATTTTTTAGTTGACGTGAACGAACAGTTGCCATAAGTTACAGTGCTCCTTTTTCTCTGTGTGATTACTTTGCTTTGATATAGGAAACTTGATCAGAAGTAGCCAATGCTGTGTCAATCACTCGATACGAAATCACTGTACCGCCATAAACATTGCCTTCTGAAATCAAGATGCCCTCTGGTCGAACAGCTTCCACAAAGGCCACATGCCCATAACGTGGATCAGAACCTGCTACGCCTGGTTTGAAGGAGATCAACCAACCAGCCTTTGGTTTCTGACTAACTTCATAGCCTAAAGCTTTTCCTTTGGTCGCCCACTCGCCGCCGTTGCCCATATAATCATCAACGGTTTTGCCTAATTGCTTCACGCGATTAAAGGCGTACCACGTACATTGACCAACCGGATAGGAGCCTGAACTGTTGTAATCTACTCCGTTGTAGTCTGGGTATTTCATGCGACTGCGGTATTCTTCTGGAATTTCTTCTTTGCCTTTGATGAAGACACCTGAATTTCCTTCGGTAGTTTTGACTTGATCGTATTGAGTTAAGTGATACAGGGCTATAATTGAGTTCAATTTTTGCCCATAGGTCGTGTCCGTCGCGTAGGTTCCTGTTAAAGCATTGGTCGTCCGCAGATAGTTTTTAGCTGTTGAACGCCAAGCATCTTTGTAATAACTGTCATTGCCTGAAATCCCCCCACGCAATAGCTCCACGTAATCCCCTAAGGACGCTGCATAGTTCGGATATTTACGAAACGCTGAGTTGATGGAATACAAATCGCCATTTCCTCGATCCTCTTGCGTTGCCATCGATACGGATTGTCCTTGGTAAGTTCCTTTAATCCCAAACAAGTTATGGTTTGGAGATAAAGACAATGTGCTAGTCCCTGATCCACTTTCTATTAAAGCCTGCGCAATCATGACAGACGCAAAAACATCGTAGTCTTGTCCCAACTTGCGAGCATCTTCCCCAACGGTTTCAATGAAGTTTTTGGCACTATCGTTTTCAGTGAAGTTCATAGAAGCCGGATATTCCGCAAGGACCTGTTCCCCATATTCAGTCAAGCTCGCTTCTGATAATTCTTGCGTTAGAAGGTCGTCTTCCAAATCAATCGACGCCACTATTACTTGACGCTGCGTTTCTTTTTCTGTGGCTTCCTCTGTTTCTTCCTCAATCTCTACATCATCAACCGTCAGGTAATAATCATCCCCGATGTAGATTCCAATCAATGTCGTTTTATCTTTTTTCTTCTGGTACAACAAGCTGCCCACGCTGATTTCCTCTGGTAACTCTTTTGGTGTCCCAGTAATCTCTTTTTTAAATAAATCATGGTATACATCCGTCGCTAGTTGCTCAGCGTTGTAATCCTCTTCCTGTTCTACTCCAAGCTTTTTAATGCCTTCATAAATCACTGCCGCATGTTTTTCATTTTCAAAGCTGCGAAGTAATGGCAGCTCAAAACCCTTCAAATCTGATTGAGCGACTTCTGTTGTTTTCAACTCACTTGGCAGCTTCAGTGCACTCGTTTGCGAAAAGGCCTCTGGCACAGTCGGTGCGACAAATGAATTGGCTTGAACACTTGTCGTATTGGGTGTCACCAGAGCTGCCGCGGCAGGCGTACTTGGCACAACAGGTGCTGGCGCAAGCGCAGCTGGTTGCTTTGGTTCCTCTTGACTTTGACTAGTCGAGGACTGCGTTGGCACCGAACTGCTTGGTGTTGACGCACTCGGTGTCGTCCCCTGACTTGGCTTCGTACTACTCGGTGTTGTACTGCTCGGTTTTGTGGTACTTGAAGTAGACGAACTCGTTGAAGGCTTCGTCGCACTTGACGTACTACTAGAAGAGTCCGCTGTCGAACTTCCACTACTCGATGGCGCTGTCGTGCTGCTCTCAGTCGGCATCGATTCCGACGTTGCCGGAGGTGGTGGTTCTGATGGAACAGACGGTTCTGGCATTTCTGACGACTCCACTACAGGAACTTCGGGTTCTGCAACGGGAACTTCCTCAACGACTTCTGGCACGATTGCTTCAGTTACAGGCGCTTCACTGCTCTCTGGAACAGTAACCGCACTTTCTACGGTTCCTGTTTCTACTACTAAAGAGGATTCATTGGTCAGCTCACCCGCCTTCAACACCCCACTGCGTATACTCGCTAGTCCGCCAATAAAGACGAGGACTCCGCATACCCCCACAACTACTTTTTTCATGCATTCATTTCCTTTCTCACTAGTAAGGATCGGCTTCTCTTAAAAAAGCGATCGACTATCGAATCAAACTGAAAAATAAAATTGGCAACAAGAAGAACAGAAACATCGGCACCATTGTTTGAAGCGGCTCTGATACGAACTTTGCTGCAATTAACATCGCAAATTGTTGAAAAGGGGTGACCCGCCGTTGCTCCAACACTTTTTTAGGTACCTGCTGCTCAGAGGCGGTCGCCTTCACGCCGACTGCCTTTAACAATTGTTTGTCGGCACTCTTGATCGGTTGAACATCTGATAACTTTCCTTGTACAACACGGCGGTAAATCGTCCCAATATCTCCTTCACAGCGAAGGAGCGTCAACGTTTGTCGGCCATCTTCTGTTTTTTCTTCGATATAGGAAACCTCAGTCTCCTCGACCACCTGATTCAGCGACACATCATAGGTATAAATATCTTTAAAATCCGTAATATACATTTTGTCACCCAAGGCTAATTGTTTGATCCGATGAAGCAGGACATCTTGTTCAAAAATATTATGGGCCAACAGCACATAATTGCCTTTTCCTAATTGTTGATCTGCTCGATAGGTCGCCGCTCCAGTTAATAGATTCTCATTGGCGAGCCCTGCTAACACAGGCAGATCAATATCAACCTTTGGGATTTGAAGTTTTCCGATTCCCCAATTATTGGTCGTTTCGTAACTATTTCCTCGCGCCTGCGCATAACTAGCGACATTCACACTCGCGATTTGTTTCTCGGCATAATTCGCGCGATTGACTTTATCCAGATTGAACGTACTCAATTGTTCTTCCTGTCCCACGTCCACCGCGCCAAGAGACGTATCCTCTTGCATCTGAACATAGCCGTAAGCCGCAACAGCGAGCACCGTTAACATCGCGACAAAGATCAGGATAAAGTAGACCTTCGTCATGGTGAATAATCGGCGAAGCCGCTTCCGCGCTTTCATGGCAACCAACGGATCATCCGAACGGAAACGCTTGATGTGGTAGCGATAGATCGAGACCAAAAGCAAGAACAACAAGAGATTGATCGCTAACGTAGCGAGCACCACATGTTGGTAGCTCCAAAGATTTCGTTTCTTCACCCGTTGTTTTTGTGCTTCCTTGTATGGGATCCGGTGCCCATTGACAAGTAAACGATATGTATTGATCCCAGGCGGTGTACACGTCAATAAGGTCACGCGGTCTTTGCCCTTGACGATGTTGACTTTGTCCGATTCACTGGGCAAAATTTCTTCAAAGGAATCAATTTTGTACGCCAAGCGTTTGCCTAAAATATTGATATAAAAAAGATCGCCTTCTTGCAGATTCTTCACATCGGTAAACAAGATTTGATTCTTTACGCCGCTGTGCCCTGTGATCACAGAACGGGTATTCTTCCCGCCAATTGGAATCGAGGTGCCTTCCAAATGACCCAGACCTTTATCCAAGGTCTTAAAGGAGGTTCCATGATAAAAAGGCATCTTTTCGATATCAATCGCTGGAATATCGATCGTGCCCATCACGCCTGACTCATTTTTGATGATGCTTTTATAGGCGAGCGGTTCCGGCAACTTGCCCTGTTGCTTGTCAAAAATATAGGCATTGTAGCGTTTTGCCAGTTCGTACTGTTCCGCTTTTTCCTTTTTTGACATCTTCTTTAACGCATGGTCATAGGCCGTACTAGCGGAGCTTCGTTCGCGATTGGCTAAATAATTGCCGACGATCGGATACAACAACACCAGCACACCCGCCACGATCATAAAAATAGCAAAGCCCATCACTAAGCGGCTGCGTTTGGTTTGTTTTGGTTTTTCGGTTGTCTTCATGGCGTGTCATCCTTTACAAAAATCAGAAAAGAAAGAGTAACCCAAAAATCGCGAGTTACTCTTTCGTCCTTAAAAATCAAACTTCTTATTTTTCATCACTCGAAAGCCGATCAGAGCCATGATGAAAATGAAGCTTAAAACGAGTAGCAGCGAGTGATACGAACCAATATTTCCACTTGTCTGGGGGAGTCGTTCGTTGTTGGCAGCGGTGACTGCCTTTTTCCCGCCAGCCGTGCTTGGTAATTTATTCTTCGGATCGTCTTTGGCAGAGGCCGTCTTCACCCCTGATTTTGGGTAAAGATAGACATCGGATAAGGCTTCGCCTGTTCGTTGCGGCAGCGGCAATTCTAAAATCACCGGCGCCATCGTTTCACGCAGCTGTGCATGTTCCTTTTCGATCACTCGGTACATCCCTTGTGCCAAGCCGGAAAAACGTGCGGTTCCCGTGCCATCCGTCGTAACGGTGGTAGAAAAAGCGTCATCTCCGACGACGGCTTCAAACTCCGTCGTCCCTTGAACCGGAGAGACCCGAGTCACTTCATAGGTGATCCCAGCAAGAGGCTCCAACTGGTTTCCCTTTGAATCCTTGATCTCCCCAGCTTTTGTCCCATCTAAAGGCAATTGATTGGTTAAGAGCTCGGGATCTTCCAGCTTGTATTTGATGATCGAGATGGAATAACCTGTGGTCTCTTCAGCAGCGACGCTACGCGAAGCGCCTGCCGTCACTCCTCCTAACAGAAGAAGAAGGCTAAAAGCCGTTGTTAAGAATCGGTTCATCATTATCCTTCTCCCTTCCTGCTAGGTTGCCGATAGTACCAATAAAGACCTCCCATTCCAAGTATCCCCAGAACGCTGACTACCATTATTACGATGACCATTGGACCAGTACCCCCAGTAAATGGCAGATTGGTTTTCTTATCATCTTCTTGATAGACTTTGATCGTTTGATTGCCTTCTGTGATCGTGACTTTGATCGGCGACTTGATCAATTCATAGCCATTTGGTGCTTTGGTTTCGATCAAGGTATGTTCGCCTGGGAATAGTTTGACGAAGCTCAGATTCCCGCTATCATCGGTCACTTCAGTCGCAAACGGACTAGACGCATCCCCTTCGTAGACCTCGAACTCCGCACCCTTCAACGGGGTACCTGTCGCTTTTTCGGATTCACTAAGTTCTCCGTCATTATTCCCATCAATGGCCGTTCCAGAGACATACTTGAACAGGCGAATCGTGGATGGCCGAATCAAGCCAAGATTGACGTGTTTCACATGATTCTTCGAATCGGCGGCACCTAAACCAGCGACTTCACTTAGGATTGGTTGTTCATAGTCCTTGGTTTTATAGGTCGTCTGATCTGCTTTGGAGTTCAGACTCTCATCACTGCCGGCCTCTTTCTTCGTCACTCGGACTTCCCGCTGAACCACCTTGTCTCCAATAATGAATTCAGCGATATACTTGCCTTCTGGTAAATTCTCAAACAGGTATTTCCCATTCGCATCCGTTTTCACCAAGGAATTCCCTGAAGCATCAATGAATTTCTCACCAGTTAAGCTTTCCTTCACTAGTTCTTTTTGATAGGAAGGAACTTCGATACTCGTCCGATACAATTTCACCGGAATATCCTTGGCCCACTCTTCAGCCCCACCAGCAGGTTTGTTTCCGATTAAGCCATCTAAGTTGTCGTCATACCAAGCCACACCAGATAGGTCACGACCGTAAACGCGTACACTACTTGGTACACCTTGAACATGTTGCAGCAAACTAGAGTTTAAAGAAGGCGCATTGACATATTTATCACCCGCTTGTTGCCCAGTTGGTCTCACAGTTAATGTTAGTGCCATGTCTTCACCAGGATCTAACTTATCATAAACTGCCATGATTGCCTTGGCGTTTTTCAATACTTCCATGTTCGAACCTAGCTTGTACCACCCACTAGTTAAAGGAATCTCATTAGGATCTTTATTAGCTACTACACTGCTAGTCGTATACCAGATAGTTCCTTGCACACTTCCCGGTACTTGCTTGACCTGAGTCAACGAATAACTTCCATGAAAATCAGAACCACGACCATCTCCCATATAAGGTAATACGTCCAAGACTTTAACATCATTCATAGCACCTGTCGAATGATTCTTAAAGGAAACCGTATAGGTAAAATCAGTTGGATGTGTTTCTGATGGCTTCGCTGGATCCATCTCGTTCCCGCTTTCAATGTAGGGCTTATCCACGACCTTATCTACAACAATCACTCCAGAATTCGTGACGACTACGCTTGTTGTACTAGTTCGTAATTTTTCATTGGAAGTATCTCGAACACTTTCGTCTTCCTCTAACCAAACATCTGCTACTACTTTTCCATTTAATTGAGCCGAATTACTAACGAAGTTTAGTTTTGAAGAAATAATACTCGTGTCAAACGTCACTTTCGGATTATGGGTACTGGCTTCAGCCGTGTAATCCAATACCCATTTCAACGTCCATGTCCCATCTCCATTCTCCACTCTTGACGATGGATCAGGTAATGGGTTCCCTTGATAATCTTTCGCACTGTCGTCTATATACTGTGTTTCTTTTGGAATAGTAACAGCAAATTCAACTTTGTGATTATTTTCTGAACCACTTTCTACTTTTCCATCTACTGTCCATTTGATTGTCTCATTTGGGGAATAAGTTTTTTTGTCTGTATATATATTGGGTCGTATTGTCATTCCTGCAATATAAAGTGTATCTCCCCACCCATCTGCTGGAGAATGTAATGATATAGCCGTTCCATCATCTTGGTATTTTGAAGGAACATAGTTCCATGCATTATTTGTTGTCGGGAAGTATATTCCCGTCGCAGAGCCATCCTTCTTGAAATTGAAAGTATTTGTTAATAAAACATTGGGTTTATCCAACTTATCAATCGCTCCTACATCACCTACAGCTATTAGAGGAACAAGGATTCTCGGCAAAGAATAACCACTGGCATCTGCCCTTTTAAAAATTGTCTTAACAGCAGAAATATCTCCTGCAGCCTTAGCTTCTGAAGCAGATGAATACCACGTATAGCTTTTATCAATATCATTTTGACCCCTTAACGTCAGATCAGGATTTTTAGGCCCTACTCCCCAAAATATTTTCTGAATAGTAGAATAGTTGCCATTAAAAACTGGTTCTCTTCCAAGATCATATTGGAAGCTATTCGCATTCCAGCGACCATACATTGTCATCGTATCCATTTGAGAATCAGTTGTAGATGTATATACACTACCCCACAACTTATTTCCTTTCGTTGTTACCCCATCTCCGTCACTCTTATAGGTTCCTTCACGATCACTACTTAATCCTTGTTTGTTAATGTTATTAAAAGCAGAATATGTTTTTATTGACCCAGGCCATTCTTTAGTCCAATTAAAAATCTTTCTCTCATTGACCTCTTGTTCATCACCTTCATACTTCACCGTATCAATAGACAAAATATAATCCATATTTGCAGTTGGTGTAATTCCTTTTTGATCTTCTAAATATTTATACGGAAAAAGAAATTGCATCGCGACTACAGAGAATGGTTCAACATTACTACCCATGGGTGATAAACTCAGCAACCATTTATTTTTGCCAACGCTAACTGGAGCATAATCAGTATTCGTTATTTTTATAGAGTTGTTACTACTCACATTTTCAACCTCTGGATTACCAGTATCATAGATTCCTATATAAGCACTTGGTGTTTGACTTGGTGGATAAGTATTACGAGTGTACCCGACCGGAGCATTAGTTGCTTGACGATTCAGAGGTACATAGATACTGGAATATGAGCTAAACTCATTTGTAAATTTATATGGTGCTCTCATGTCCCAACCTAGCAACCCATCATAAGTAATTACTTGCATTGGGTCAGTATCTGTACCAATTACAAGTTCTTTGTCTGTTCCCCCTTGCTTATCCTTATAGACCATTTTTTGATTTATAGTATATTCAATTCCACCAACAGGATAAGTTGTTCCCTTAATCGATGTTAAATCAGAACGTCCAGGCAAAGGTTTTAGTTGTGCATAGGCAGCTATAGTACTAACCATAGAAAACGGCTTATCTGTATTTCCATTAGTTGCTTTTTCAAAAGTACTCATTTTCCCGTTATTCCAAGTCATTTTCACATCTATATAAGGTTTCGCACTAATAGTTATTTTTGTCTGTTCTTCCAATTCAGGTTTCACAGTACTGTCAATTACTTGATTAATTTTTACTTCACTGCCATCTTTTAAGGTGGCACTTTCTATGACCAGAGTAAACTTAGGTTTCAATTCCCATCCGTTAACTCCACCTTTTACTTCAATCGTTTCCCCAAAATATGCTTGAATACCTGAGCCTTTTTTTGCTGTTTGCCAAGTAGATCGAATGGATTTTTTTGTTCCATCTCCCTTATCGACCAGAGTACCATTTGCAAACTCTGCAGTTTGCCGAACTTGTCCAGAGGAATCCTTTCGCCAAGCATCGGACAACTCCATATCTAAGCGTATTCGAAGAGCGGTATATTTTTCGTCTAAAGTAGAAATCCCTAATGTTAATTCATAAGAGACTTCATCAAATGTTCGAACGATATCATTAAGCTCATCTTTGTCATAACCAGGATCATTATTCTTGTCAAAAGGCTCTGTTCCAGTTTTTTTTCCAACATCAACAGTCACTTTAAACGGATCGGTTAAACTCGCTTGTGGTTTGACCGTTCCCTTTTCTGCTTTGGGATCAGTTTCTTCTTCGGCAGCTTCGTTTTCAGTATTCGTTACTTCTGCTGCTTCCTGTTGCCCATTGTTCTCTGCTTCTTGAGTTCCTGAAGCTTCAGGAACTTCAGGCGGAATCTCTGTCAACTGTTCCGTAGCTTTAAACACTACGATTGGTTGCTTAGCCTGAGTATCTGTTAAGGAACGCAAATTCACCGTTTGCTCCTTCTTGGTCTTGCGAGTGATGCGGATCTTTTGCACCTGTTCTTTTTCTAGCTCAAAATAGAAGCTTCCTTTGTCCTCTGTTTCGCGAACTTGGTAATAGGGAAGCCGTTGATTTATTTCCTCAGTTTCTTCTGTTGTTTCCGTTGGTTCGGGTGTCTTCGTTTTGTCTTCCTTTTTTGCTTCTTGACTGTCGCTTGTTTCCGTTGTTTTCAAGCGCTCTTTAAAGAGTTTTAGTGCGTGACTCTTTTTCACGTCAGAGGAAGCCAATTGAGGATACGTTGTTTCTTTTCCTTCTTCATCCAAAGGAACGATCGAAACGGTGTCATCATAAGGCAGTTCATAAATATCGGTTTCCTTTGCCTGTAGGGTCAGCTCAACGGTTTCTTTCTCCGTCGTCAAAGAATCGTTTTGAACCGCTTCATTTCCCACTGTTACACTGACCATTGAGTCAGGCGTTGATGCTTTTAGCGCTTTTCCTTGGTAATAGAAGAAAAGAACTCCTATTATCAACACGACAGGAAGAAGGAGGGGGACCATGCATTTGAGTTGGTTCGGTTTTCTCATCGTCTTCCTTTCCTTTCCACCATCTCCTCAAGAGACGATATGTCAGCTATTAAACAAAAGGAACTGTTTAATAGATGGATACGAAGGATCGGCTCTTTACTAAGAGGACCCTTCGTAAACGGTATTCGTTGAAGTGATCGTCGCTGACGCATCCGTGCCTATGCTTGACGACGTTTCTTTTCAATCGTCATAGTCGCTGTACCAATCACGATCGCACCTAATGCAATGACGATCATCAACGTCATGCCTGTGCCCCCTGTAAATGGCAGGTCTGTTTTCTTTTTATTAATAATATTCATTTCCACCACTGCATCATCAGCGGTATCTAATGTAACCGTGATTTCTTGCGGATCTTTGATCAATTCATAGCCGTCTGGTGCTTTTGTTTCCACTACCCAATACTTTTTAGAGATAAACGGATCACCATTGCCTGGATCAACTGCTGGCCAAGTATCTTCTGCAGGAATACTTGGGTCTTGTTTGCCATTACTATTAGTATCCGTAAACCATTCCAATTCTAGACCATTGAATTCTGCTTTTCCGTCCGCTCCAGAGATTGCTTTCAAATAAGTAACTCCAGTTGGTAAAGCAGGCGTACTTGTTCCATCATCGTTCAATGTATACGAGTTGCCATCTGATGCTAAGTATTTCTTCGCATTCGCGTCAGCTTCACTCGTCGCAATATGGAATTCCGCTCCTGGTAAAATAGAAGTTTTATCTTCTTTCGTTTTCAAAATGTCAAAGCCGCCATCGTAATACTCTGGATTTTCTTCACTTGTTTCATGGAAAGGATCTTGTCCAGGTAGTAAGTAATCTACGTCGTACTCATTGGCAATTGTTCCATTGAAGTCTTTATTCGTTGTCACTTTATACACCACTTGCAAATGAGTATCCTCATCAAGGGTTACTTTCTTCATTCCCGCTTGTGTTAAGCTGACAATGACTTCTTTATCTGCTGTTTCTGTTAAATCTTCTACTTTATTTGGGGCTGTAATCTTCGTGCCATCTAACGTCACTTCATATTCCACACCATTAGTTAATTTCACAGGTGAGCCTGTCTTGTCTAACACATAGACTTCTACATCTTGTAACAAAAGACGTTTGTCCAATGTATCCGTTACCTTGAAGTAGTTCGCATACAAGTCATATGGTAATTGGCTTGAACCAATCACTAAATCTTTGATCGTATCATCGGCTGGATCTAACCAGTTGGTAATAGTCATTTCTTTGTCGATTTCACTATACAACCCAGAAGGTAATTTGGTCGTTGCTTCCCATTTAAAATCATTTCCGGCTTTGATGGAGTAGCCTTTTCCTTCTTCAATCGTCTTATCTAATTCTGTGTCTGTAACGATATTCTTCGGATGCACATGCACGTCATAGATTAATTTACTCGTATCGTCACGTTTTGTTTGTGGCAAGTGGACAAAGAATGGGTCCATCGGTTTACTGATTTTCAATCCCGTTTCAGCAGGAGTTGGTGGCACAGTCGTTGGATCAGCAGGTTTTGTATACGTGTACTTCCCTGAACTGTCTTTAATTTCACGGACTAAGTAAATCCCGTCGCCAGCTTTTCCTGTTCCTACATCAAAGGTTAAACTACCGTCTTCGGCTGTTTTTCCTTGTTGCGCAGTAAACGTTGGATCAATGGTGTAATCCCCTGCCGCTTCTGTTTGTTTCAATGGGTCAGTTAAAGATACCCCGGTCTTAGCAAGAACTCGAACAATCTCAAAATTTACATCTTGCATAACTTTTTTACCCGTTAAATCAGGCGCTGTTGCTGGGTCTAAAGATTCCCCATCTCCACGTTCTCCTAATTCTGCGGTACTGTTGATTTCATATTTCCAAATCGTGATCGACCGTTTCGACGTATTGTCAGATGCCGCGTTCCCACTAATATTTTGTGCCGGAGGTGCCGCAAATGCGACCGTCCCTAGTCCTGTTCCTGCAGATCCCAACATCGTTAACACACCCAAACTCAGTGCTGCTTTACTTATCCATTTCTTATTCATAATAAGCTCCTTTTCATTTTTGTTTTTTTGTGACAAATTCGCTAAAATAAAGGAAAGAAAAAAAGGTTGCCGCCACTTTTTCAATCACTTCTATTCCGATACAAGAGTATCTTCTTATTTTTACTCTCGGATCGGAGAGTAATGAAACATTTGTATGTTTGTCCTTCGATAAACATACCTCCTTTCAAAATCAGTATTAAGTTAATTTTTTCCGTTAAAAACCCTAGTTTCCAACACATATGTAATCTATTTTCTTCTTAGTCTTACAAAAAACTAGAAAATCGCTAGAACCCTTGATATAGAAAGGTTTCTAGCGATTTTTGACGAGAAACGACGGCGCACGCGTGTCTGTGAATTCGCCGTTAACCCTTTTTGTTTAAAAATAATTGCAAATAGTAATTAACGCCATTTCAAGCATAAAAACAGATTACAAAGTAAGCGCTTACTTAGAAAAGAAATAAAGAATACACCAAAAATTGTCATTGTCATTTTTTGAAAATATTTTCCTATTATTTTAGCTAATTAATTGGGTCATTTCCTCAATGACGCGATACCGCTGCTCCAGCATGGCATCGACATAGGTATCTAAGGTCATTTGTGTAGAGGCATGACCTAAGAGCGCGCTCACAGAAGAGATGTCTTTATTGGCCTCCAAACAACGGGTCGCAAAGGTATGTCGTAATTGATGAAAATGGACGTTCGCAAGCTTGGCTTTTTCACGGATTCGATGGAAATGATAGGTCAATAAGCGTGGTTCACAAGGTTGTCCGTTGGCTGTGAAGACAAAATTTCCTTTGGCTCGTTTCCGTTGCTGCAACAAAAGACTCCTTAATTTTTTACTGATGGGAATGACGCGAACAGACGCTTCTGTTTTTGAATCAGTCAAAATGAGTTGCGTTTTCTTCTGTGCTTCAATGGTTGGAATCCGTTGATACGTGTGCGTGACCGTAATCAGGTTAGTCTCAAAATCGATATCTGACCACTGCAATGCCGCAATCTCCCCGATCCGCATGCCAGAATGCAAGGCTAAGAGAACTGGAATGCCATAGCCTTTCTTTTCCTTTGAAGCGATGGTCATCATTCTCTTTTGTTCTGTAAGTGTTAAGGCGCGCGTTTTCTTGTGCTTTGTTTTAGGTATTTTAAGCTCGGAAAAAGGATTCGCATGGATCTTTCCGCGTTTTCTTGCTCGATTTAAACACTTGTTGAGAATCCGAAAGATCACCTGTACCGTTGAACGTGCCAGCTGCTGTTGCAGGTCTTTCAATAAGTGCTTCCCTGTTTCCAGAGTGAGTTCATTTAATGGCACTTCTTTGATGGTTGGGTAGATATATTTTGTCAGCTTGTAATGGTAGCTGGATAATGTCGAAGGTTTGACCTCTTCCTGAACTTCATTTAGCCACTCCCCTGCCCACTCTTCAAAGCGTTCAGCTGAGGTTCCTTGAATTTGTTGCAAGGATTGATAATGAATCCGAAGCGGATAGAGCCTCTTTTTTACTTCTGAATAGCTTTTTCCATAAACATAGCCGTACTTGATCCTTCCATTGACTTTTCTGCCTTTGGGAAATCGTCCTTCCCACCGGCCATCTTTTCGTAGATAGATATTTTCTCCTTTACGCATACTAAAACTCCTCCCATTTTTGACGGCTTAACAGACGGCGTATATTTCTGTACTTTTTATTGTTTTTTACGTTCAAGTAAGAGAAAAAGTAACTACGACCTTGTTTGTTTTACCATTTTTCTTAAATATAATTATTTTTATGAATGATATTACCTATTAATAATTAATAATATATAATTGCTTTATGAAACGTATTCGAAATAGCGAATAAATAAGTTAATCTCTTTTGTTTACGTGAAGAACTTTCTAGTTTTTTGTAAGA
>NZ_JAFLVR010000018.1 GCF_017315985.1 Candidatus Enterococcus murrayae
TGGTATATGACGCTTACAACCAAACAACTTCTGTTTTATAGTTAGTAAAGATATTCTTGAAACCGATTTCTAAAAATGTTAAGAAAATATTTAAAAATATAGTATTTCTGAATCAACCGCACAGTATTTTTGGATCAACATTATTCAAGACTATTTTAAGTGAATTTTTTACATGATAAAACAGAGTTACAGACAGAAAAGAGAGGTGAGGAAAATGGTTATAGTAAAGACAATTAACTATTTGAATTCAGATAATGAATCTGACCAAACCATTACTCACTCTGGAATTTCTCTGATCATCCAGAAAGAGCAAAGTAAAGTAAATGAAAAACCAACTCTATCGTTTTATTTACATTGTTGGACAAACGAAAAGACAAAGTTGCTGACAAAAAATTCTCAAATATTAGTACTTTGTTTAGACTCTATCTTTCAATGTAAAAACCAAACAGGAAAAAAATTTCAATTACAAGTCACTGAAGGCATTCAACAATTAGCCAATTTACTTTTCGCTTACTATCACTATTTAGTTCAAAGAGGTGTCACTTATCCGGTTGAACAAGGGGTACTAACTTTAGTAGATCTCATTTTAAATATGAATCATGATGTTTTTCAAACGGATAGTGGCGATGATTATGCGGCGGTTATTCAATACATGGAGAAAAACATGAATAAAAGGCTTACAGTGACTGATATTCATAAAGAATTGCATTTGAGTAGAGCGACACTAAACCGATTAAGTAGAAAAAATGCAGATATGTCAGTTATGGAATTGTTTCGAGCATTGAAATTATGCAAAGCAGAACGTTTCTTAAAGGAAACATCATTCTCAATTGCTGAAATCAGTAAAATGTTAGGTTTTAAGGATGATAGTTATTTCAATAAAACCTTCAAAAAGTTTTATGGAATCACTCCATTAGAATTTAGAAGAAAAGCCGGAGGTATCTATCAATGAAACAGAGTGAGAAAGATCAAATTTATCATCAAATGACGATGGTTTTAACTGAAATTCAGCGATTATTGAACATTTATGAAGGATTAAAAGTTCATGTGTTTGAGGAAAGTAACGTTGAGGTATCGATAGAATCAGTCAATACGTCAAAAGAAAACAAGCTTTTTGCGAAAGAAATTGAGAATCAAAAGTATTTCAGTGATCGAAAAATTGGTAGGTCTGGCTATGACTACCAGATTATTGCATTAACAATTGCCTCATTACTAAAAGAAAGTGGTCGACCATTATCATCAAAGGAAATACATGAAGATCTCTCAAAAAAAGGATATGTTCTCACTCGTTCAAATCTAACAAATAATATTCTAAGAAAAATAAACTTGGATAAAAGAATCAATGTCGAAAGAGCTTATCGTGGCTATTGGCAGTACCGACTGATTTAGTAAATCAATTTAGAGCATTTCATTTTTTCCTGAAAGCATCTAAGTTTTGGTTGTTTCCAGGAGTATGTGATTTTACTCTATAAAAATTTCAGTACTTTTGATTTTTGACAAAAAGTACTTTGTTCCTTGAAAACAGAATATTTTTAGCAAATGTGAAGGTACTAGTGTATCTGATCGTGGAACACGGTTTACTGGGACATTAGATACTTAAATTACATGTAAAAAGGGCTTACTTTTAAAACCTTAATGGTAACTATAACCAACTTTACTGTAATCACGTTTGCCAAAAATAAAATACCATTTGTTAGGTACGTTGGTTTTTGAACGAGCTATTACACACTTACGCCATGACGATGATTGATTCATACGAGCGATTTATGAGTGATGTAAAATCTAGATATATTTAGATGCCAAGACTTTCAAAATAATAATGATACTTCTGTAAAGCCCGGCGTAAACTGCGGGGAGGTGGAATTCCTATGTGCCCTAATACTGTATGAGGGAGCCTAACAAATGAAGCTTACTTTTCGTTAACTGACGAAATACTCAATGATACTTACGTAGATTAAAAAAATACAAAACTAAGGAGTGTGAGAAAATCAGTCCAGATAGTAAAGAAACGAAAATTTTGAATAAGCTAATCATGATTTTAGATGATTATACAAAAACGCTCCTGAATATAAATAAATTACCTTTAGTATTAACGAACGAAGATTTAAAGAGACAGTTTCAAGTCAGTGACAGTACGCTAAACAGATTAGTTAAACTATCTGATTTTCCTAACTGTTGGTATGGCATTCGCGGTCACTACTCAAGGGACCAGGTGATCGAATGGTACCAAAAGAATGATTATGAAGATTTCAAAGAAAAAATGCGGTTATTACGTTCTGTATAACCTTCAAAATTGAAAGGAGATGCTCTATAATGGGAAGCATAGAGAATATAGTAAGAATGATTTTGCTTTCCAGCAGTCTCCTTCAAACAGAGGAGGAAACCGTAGTGGTGGAAACAAAGGATCGTTTTAAAAAACATACTAGTGCTACTGGTGTGGTTACCTGGTACTTTCAAGCATTTCGAACAACACGAAGAGGATTCAAAACAAAAAGAGAGGCACAATTAGCATTTCTTGAGTTAAAGAAAAATCGCCAAAACAAAAAGAAGTTTGTTAATTCAAATGAAAAGTTTTCGGTCGTTGCAGATCAATGGTTTAAGTATTACAAATCTTTGAGAGAACAAAAGGCCAGCACCTATGACAAGCGTCAAAACTTGATTGTTGTTCTTAAACGATGGATTGGTGAGAAGAAGCTAGTTGAATTAACACCGGACTTTTTAGAAGAGTTGATGTTTTCTTTGAAGGAAAAAGGGATTGATGGTATTTCTCAAGGGTATTCAAAAAACTCCCTGTATTCATTAAGACAGACGTTGAACATGATTTTCAAATACTGTTTGAAACGAGAAATATTGAATGACAACCCATTGACGAATATTCGAATGCCTAAGTATCAAAAGAGTGTAAGTGAATTAAAAGAAACGTTGAATTCTTTGGATCAGAAATATCTTACGATCGACGAGCTCAGAACATTGTTGAATTATTCTATTATTCATGAAGAGTTACCGCTATCGACACTTTTTCATGTTCTGTTTTATACAGGATGTCGAATAAGTGAGGCACTGGCTTTACAAGTCGAAGATATCGATTTTGAAAACAACGAGATTCTTTTTTACAAACAAACATCTGTAAGAGGGAAGCAAATGGATTTTAAAATCGAAACGACAAAATCGATTAGTTCAGTAAGAAGAGTAGTAGTAACAGATTTAGTGATGGAGAAGCTTCGGCAACTTATTACAGCTCTTGATGGTATGCGTTCACAGTTTGTTTTTCGATCAAAAGAGAATTATCTTTTTGTTTATCTAGCTCCGTTCAAAAGAGGTATCCCATACCGTAGAGACTACGTAAATAATCACATCAAACGTTGTGTTGAACGTTGTGGAATTAACAAACCTTTTCATACACATCTTACCCGACACACGATGGCTAGTTTAGTTGCTGAGCATTGTAGTTGGGAAGTTTTGAAAGGAAGATTTGGGCACGCGGATAAGTCAACTTCGGAGATTTATCGCCATCTTACGTCGGATGAAAAATTGAAACCATTGAAGGCATTTGAAGCGTTAGAAAATTAGAAAAAACCAACGTTTTACTGTCGTCACGATGTAGTCAACACAAAATAAAAGGCTTTATACCAATAAAAAAGTGGCTTTTCATTAGAACAAAGAAATCAAAAATTAAAACGCTAAGCTATCTTTTTTTTTAGATCTTGAGAAAACCCCTACATGTTAATTGTTTTTTTAAGTTCTTTATTCAGATAAAGATTTTCTACTCAATTATTCTAGATTGTATCGTTTTCAGTACCATGGACAACCCGGAAAATTTTTTAAACTCCTAAGTTGATTATTAAAGATAATGTAGGCTTTATATCAAATACGGAGTAATTATTTTTAGTATTTAATTTCTGTAAAACAACAAACTGGAGATTACTGATGAACAATAATTTAGAGATAGTGTTTAATCAATACAATGACTTCTTTCAAACTGGTTCTCATATTAGAACATATCAAACGGCCTTGAGAGTTTTGAAAACTGGTTTTAATAACTTGGAAGATTTTCAAAAAAAAATAAATGAGTATGAAAGCGAAGAATTAAGGCAAAAATTTATAGATGATTATCAAAATCTTAACTCCCTATTAGATTTTGAACAACCGAGGTCAATTTTCTTATCTGTTATCTATATTACTATTGTTCTTGATTCAATTGGTGATGACTTTTTTGTTGAGATTGATATTGAGAGAAGGACACTACTTCAAATTGTTCTCTCAATAGTGATGTATGTTTTATTTTTGCAAAACTACAAGAATAATGAGAAAACACTCTCGAAAAAAGCGAAGAAATCTGTATTTGATAGGGAGGATTATCTTGTAGGTATAGAAGAAATCAAAAAAGTATGTTGGTCAATTCAATATGATGACTTTGAGAAATTTATCGATTTGTTCTCATTTGATTTTGAAAATAAAGGAATAGAGGAATTATATAACGAAAGATTATTCAGATTAGAAAAATTTATTTTCATTTTATCAATTGAGGAGTTTGTTGAGTATATTCTATTTCAAATTGAGTCTATTTATCGTACTCGCAGTATTGAAAAAGAGTTCTCAAAATATCAAAACAGAAAAGGTCTAGGATTCGAAAAATTAGTTTATAATTTATCAGTATCGTCTGGTTTATTTGATGAAATTGCACATTCCGTAAAATATTATCCATTCAAAAATAAGGTTGCTGAAATAGATATTATTATTAAGGATGAAGATTATCTTACTATTATTGAATGTAAATCAGGAACAATAGAACTGAAGAGTTCCTCAAATGATAATGAAGTAAAACAAAAGATAAATAATAAGGTAAAAAAAGCGTATCGAACTCTTGAAAATGCATATGATTATATTTGTTCGAATGAGACGTACAAGTTTATAAACGATACCGTTACTTTTAAAGGGGAAAGTAAGTCTATTGAACCATTATGTCTGCACCTTTCTATGTATCCAATCGATTCTTTATCTTCGAATATCCATGTTCTAAATGATAAATATATTGGTTCAAATAATAATCCAAAGATTACTATGTCTTTTGAACATTTCTTAGCGATTTTAATTGAGTGTAGAATTAGTGATTCTATTTCCATAACTAAATATTTAAAAAAGAGGAAAGAATACATTTTAGCAAATCCAAAAGTTAGTATGGATATTAATGAACTGGATTTGTACGCACAAATAGCTAATGTGAATGGGAAGTCTTTGTTGACGGAATCATCCGAGAAGAGTCTGTTGGATTCTTTTTCAGAAGATGTAAATATATTCACTTCATTTAAGGATGCAAATGGAAATGAGTATCGACCAGCGTATAATATGATAAAGAGTTTGGACAGTGTACTACTACCATGGGTGCTAGATTTTGATTTTGGTTTGAACAAGAGGTTTCTATCTTATTTTAAAAGGTTTATTTTATCTGAACATTAATAGAGTTAATTGGATAGAAAAGGATGAAGTATAATTTGAAGACAGGCGAAAAACTGAGAACGACAAAAAAGTTAGGGAAACTGTTTTAAATGTTAACTCATTGATAATGCTGATTTTTTAATAATTGAATCAAGATTGAAAGCAAACATTTCGAAACTTAATGGTTTCAAAATGTTTGCTTTTAACTATTTATTTAGTGAAGGCGAAAATAATGCCCTTTGCTCCTTGAAAAATGAATATCACACTTTTAAATTAAATGATCTGTCATTTGAGCTATTCTGTAGTTACGCCATGACCTTTGATAGCGACCACTGACTAACATAAAACTTGATTTGGATAATTGAGTTGCAATGACGATGACTGAATATAATGATACTTCCGCAAGGCTCCCGTAGACTGAGGAGAGGTGAAAAACCTATGAGCTTTATCTAAAGCGATTTAAAAGTGAAAAAAGTATTTTTAATTAAAGCAAGTGCTGCAAAATTTAATGATGTCTTATTACTAGTGGTTAGATAATACTAGGTGGTGATAGTTTTTGATTAATAACGTAATAACTAAGCAAGACCTCAATGATTTAAAAGTAAATATTGTTAAGGAAATATTGGTGGCACTCAATTTAAAATTGGAAAACCGATACTTAGCAAAAAAAGAAACGTGTAAATATTTAAAAATCTCAAATAATACACTTGATAAGTGGATTTTACAGGGTTTACCTGTGCTACGAATTAATGGCGTTTTAAGATTTGATCGGGTTGCGATTGATAAGTGGTTAGATGAACGAGTATAATAAGTTCATATCATCTTTGACTCGCAATCGAAGGAGATATCAATTCATGAGTATTTCGAAAACAAAAAATGGCTCATATCGGGTACGAAAAAAATATCCAAAAGATATTGTAAGTCTATTGGAATTGAATAGTGCCTCATATGACAAAATTTTCCCAACAAGAAAGGAAGCAAAACAGGCAGAGATTGATTTTGAAATTAGAGTTGCCTCTTTACGAGAAAATAAAGAAAACCTTCTCAATAAATCTTCAGGAGATATGCTTTTTAAAGTTTTTTTCGAAAATGAATATTGGAGTGACTATAGGGATGGCTTAACTAGTTCTCATCCAACACCTCCTACAGAAGCTACTATTAGAAATACTGAAGATATTTTTCGTTTACACTTACTGCCAATGTTTGGAAAATATTCTCTCAACTATTTGAATGAACATAAGCAATTTGTAGTAAAACAAATGAATAAGAAGGCCAAGCAGTATGCAAATTTCAAATCAGTGAGAAGCTATTTTATTCAGGTAATGGATTTGGCAGAAGAATACGATTATATCGACTATAACCGACTGACAAAGCCACTTAGAAAAATTAAATCTTCAAAAAAAAACCAATTGAAAACATTAAAAAAAGAGGAAGAGAAGTATCTGTGTGAAAGAGACCTCCTATTGTGGTTCGGAGCTGTCGAAAAAGACTACGTTGAAGGGCTTTTGAATATTCAAGAATATACATTGTTTTGGACAACTTTTTTTCTATCAGACCGTAAGTCAGAAAGTTATGCTCTTCAATGGAAGCATATTGATTTAGTTGAAGATCGTATTTATCTTACTCAAGCTCTTGATCGTTATGCAAACGTAAAAGCGACAAAGGGAAATAAAAAGAGTGTGATAATGATTCCTACTCCTTTAAAAAGGATTTTACTGGACTGGAAAAAATATCAGAAAAAAGAGCTTTTTCAATTTGGTATTAAACAGAACGGCGAGCAGTTTCTTTTTACTTATACAAATCGTAAGGGAGAAATTAATCAAAGATTGCACACTGACTATTTAAATCGTCGTATGCAAGTGATCCATAACCGCCATCCAGAACTAACCAAATGTACACCTCACAAATTACGACATACTTCAGCTACACTAGCTAAAATGAAGGGGATGTCTTTAGAAAAGATTTCTGAAGGGCTAACTCATTCAGAAATTGCTACTACTAAAGTATATGTCAATGACAATAGTGTTATTGAATTAACTCCAGCTTCTTTTGCATATGATGAAATAATGAGTGCCGCAGCAAAATAGGTGGGGGAATGGTGGGGAATTTGGTGGGGATTTCAAAAAAACACCTTCCATCAATAGATGAAAAGTGTCATAAACGCTACTATAATAACAATGCGCCCTGAGGGAATCGAACCCCCGTCTCAAGAACCGGAATCTTACGTGATATCCACTACACTAAGGGCGCAAGCACGTTTATTAGTTTAGCATATAATTTTAAAAAAACAAGGGGAAAGTATATGAAGTTTCAACAAGGTTATTCGCAAAAGCAGCAACAAACCCAAAAATTAGCGATGACGCAGGAATTGCAGCAATCGATTCAAATTTTACAATTTAATACTGAAGAGCTGCAGGATTACGTTGAAACGGTCTCTTTAGAGAATCCGCTATTTGAAGTTGTCGCGCCAAAAATTCAAAGTGACCTGATGCAGATGCACAGTGGGGCAGTCAAGGAAGAGTCATTTATCCAAATTGCTGATCATCCAGTCTCTTTGTTTGAACATTTGATTAATCAGGTTCATTTGAATTATAGAGATACCTTTATTCGAGAAATCATGCTGGTTCTGGTTGAGTATGTCGATGTAAATGGGTATTTGAAGGTTGAAGAAGAAAAGATCAAAGAAGAGCTAAATGCTACGGATATTCAATATCTTGATGCGTTGACACTGTTGCAGCAGCTCGATCCACCGGGTGTAGGTGCAAGAAATTTACAGGAGTGCCTGATGCTGCAAACGGAGCAGGATGATTATGCGCCGGAGTTGGCTTATCTTCTATTAGAAGAATCATTTGATGCCATTGCAAAAAGGAAGTTTGAACAAATCGCCAAGGAATATCAAATCAGTTTGGCGCAAGTTCAGCAAATATTAGATTACATCCGAACGTTGAACCCCTTCCCAGGAGCAAGTTTTGGAGGCCAAGACTCGAACTTCATCATTCCTGATCTGACATTAGTGAGAAGAGATGGGGAATTGGTTGTTTTATCAAACAAACGCGGACAATTGCGTTTGAATTTTCAAGAAAATTATTTTAATCGGCTGAAGCAACAGGCCGATGAAGAGACGAAAATTTACTTAAAGGAAAAGCTTCAGCAATTTGAGTGGTTGAATAAGACCCTCGGTCAAAGAAAAGATACGATTTTAGAGGTTGGAAAAATCATCGTTCAACATCAAGCGCATTTCTTTGAAGACAAACAAGGGGCGTTAAAACCGTTGATGTTAAAAGATGTTGCGAAGCAATTAGAGGTTCATGAGTCAACAATCAGTCGAGCAGTGAACGGCAAGTACATCGAGACTGATTTCGGAGTCTTCGAATTACGCGGCTTTTTCGTTAATAAGGTGAATGATGAAGATACCTCTGCTGATGAAGTGAAACAACTGATTGCTTCATTAGTAGAGCAAGAAGATAAACGCAAGCCATTATCCGACCAAAAAATTGTCGAGCTGCTCGCTGAAAAGGACCAGAAAATCTCTCGACGAACAGTAGCGAAGTATCGAGATGCACTAAATATTCCCAGCTCTTCTAAAAGAAAACGTTTTGATTAAGCCGAGTTGAAAAAACTTGGCTTTTTCCTTGCGTAGAAGACTTAAAACTGTTACACTTTGTCATGTAAGAAATTAGCAAATTTCAAATGAATGATTTGGCTTTCTTGCATTTTTTTTAAAATTCATGGGTCGCTAAAAGTCTATGAGGGACTACTTAAGTCCAACGGAGGAATTCCTTTGTTAAGTGAATTAAGAGTACTTGAAGCAATCGCCCCTGATGTGTTAGAGGTTGTAAAAAAAAGATACCGCATTATGCAGAATATTTTTTGGATGCAGCCGATCGGTCGAAGAAACTTAGCTGATTCATTGGGTCTCACTGAGCGTGTGTTACGCAGCGAGACAGATTATCTTAGAGATCAGCGTTTGATAGATGTAACAAAGAGCGGTATGTTGTTAACTGAAAAAGGCGAAGGGCTATTGCAGCATCTCGAATTATTGATGGAGCAATTCACCGGCATGGATCAGTTAGAAAAACAGCTTGCCTCACTTTTTAATATTGAACGTTGCTTGATCGTCTCTGGTAACAGTGATGAGCAGGAGAAGGTAATCGGTGAGTTTGGCGAGTTGGTTGATGAAGCATTGCAGCGTCAGCTACCAGATGGCCGAAACATTATCGCAGTGATGGGCGGGACGACAATGGCCGAAGTTGCCAGACATGTCAGCCCGTTAGAGACAGTGAAACGTCATAATCTTTTTGTTCCAGCTAGAGGCGGTATCGGAGAAGCAGTATCGATCCAAGCCAACTCAGTCAGTGCATTAATGGCTGCAAATGCTCATGGTGAGCATCGTGCCTTATATGTACCGGAACAGCTGAGCGAAGAAGCGTATCACACACTGTTGAAAGAACCTTCGATCAGAAGTGTTTTGGCGATGATCAAAGAGGCAAATTGTGTGGTTCACAGTATCGGTAGAGCTGTACATATGGCAGCTAGACGGAAAATGTCGGAAGAAGAGATTGTTCGTCTAAAACAGAAAAATGCTGTTGCTGAATCGTTTGGTTACTTTTTTGACGAATTCGGAGCGATCGTTCATAAAGTACCGCGTATTGGATTATCATTAGAAGATATCCAAAAAATGCCGACGGTTTTAGCAGTCGCTGGTGGCAAGAGTAAAGTCAAAGCCATTACAGCGTATATGAAAAATGCTCCAAAGCAAACGTGGCTCATCACAGATGAAGCTGCTGCAAATGAGATTTTA
This sequence comes from Candidatus Enterococcus murrayae, assembly GCF_017315985.1. Lineage (GTDB taxonomy): Bacteria > Bacillota > Bacilli > Lactobacillales > Enterococcaceae > Enterococcus_A > Enterococcus_A murrayae. The sequence continues at coordinate 10,238 of NZ_JAFLVR010000018.1, forward strand.
AAAGGGAAATCCCCTTTAAAATAAATATATTTTTTGATTCCATAAGGAGGAAATCTTAAATGACAGTAAAAGTTGGAATTAACGGATTTGGACGTATCGGACGCTTAGCATTCCGCCGTATCCAAGATGTAGAAGGATTGGAAGTTGTAGCTATCAACGACTTAACAGACGCTAAAATGTTGGCTCACTTGTTAAAATATGATACAACTCAAGGTCGCTTTAACGGAACTGTTGAAGTTCATGAAGGTTCATTCAACGTGAACGGCAAAGAAGTAAAAGTTCTTGCTAACCGCAACCCTGAAGAATTACCATGGGGAGACCTAGGAGTAGATATCGTATTAGAATGTACTGGATTCTTCACTTCTAAAGCAGCTGCTGAAAAACATTTAACTGCTGGTGCTAAACGTGTTGTTATCTCAGCTCCTGGTGGTAACGATGTTCCAACAATCGTTTACAACACTAACCACGAAACTTTAACTGGTGACGAAACAGTTATCTCTGGTGCTTCATGTACTACTAACTGTTTAGCTCCTATGGCTAAAACTTTAAATGATTCATTTGGCGTTGTTGAAGGATTAATGACAACTATCCACGCTTACACTGGTGACCAAATGACTCTTGATGGACCTCATCCTAAAGGTGACTTCCGTCGTGCACGTGCTGCTGCAGCAAACATCGTGCCTAACTCAACTGGTGCTGCTAAAGCAATCGGTTTAGTTATCCCTGAATTGAACGGTAAATTAGACGGAGCTGCTCAACGTGTTCCTGTTGCAACTGGTTCATTAACTGAATTAGTTACTGTTCTTAACAAAAAAGTTACTGTTGATGAAGTAAATGCAGCTATGAAAGCAGCTGAAACTGAATCATTCGGTTACAACACTGACGAAATCGTTTCTTCAGATATCGTAGGTATGACTTACGGTTCATTATTTGACGAAACTCAAACTAAAGTTATGACTGTTGGCGAACAACAATTAGTTAAAACTGTTGCTTGGTACGACAACGAAATGTCTTACACTGCACAATTAGTTCGTACTTTAGAATACTTCGCTAAACTTTAAGATTTATTCTAAACGAAAACAAATTGTCTGAAAAAAGGCGGGGAAGCAACGCGCTTCTCCGTTTTTTTCGTAAGTTTATCATTGGCTCTTTTATTGGAAAGAGTTGTATAATAGAAAAGATTTAAAAAAATTATTTGGAGGTTTTCTTTCATGGCAAAAATGACAGTTAAAGATCTTGACTTGAAAGACAAGAAAGTTTTAGTTCGTGTGGACTTCAACGTTCCTGTTAAAGATGGCGTGATTACTGATGACACTCGTATTAAAGCGGCGTTACCAACAATCAACTACATTTTAGAACAAGGCGGAAAAGCAATTTTGTTCTCTCACTTAGGTCGTGTGAAAACAGAAGAAGATAAAGCAGGCAAATCATTAAAACCTGTAGCTGTTCGCTTGAGCGAATTATTAGGTAAAGATGTAACATTTGTACCTGAAACTCGTGGTTCTGAATTAGAAGCAGCAATCGCAGACATGAAAGACGGCGACGTAGTTGTTTTTGAAAACACTCGTTATGAAGATATCGACGGCAAAAAAGAAAGCGGCAATGACGCTGAACTTGGTAAATACTGGGCTTCATTAGGCGATGTATTCGTTAATGATGCATTCGGTACTGCGCACCGTGCTCACGCTTCAAACGTAGGGATCGCTTCTACTGGAATTCCAACTGTTGCTGGATTCTTAATGGAAAAAGAAATCAAATTCATCGGCGAAGCTGTTGAAGAACCTAAACGTCCGATGATCGCAATCTTAGGCGGCGCAAAAGTTTCTGACAAAATCGGCGTAATCAAAAACTTGATTCCTAAAGCTGACAAAATCTTGATCGGCGGCGGAATGACTTATACATTCTACAAAGCTAAAGGTATGGAAATCGGCAACTCATTGGTAGAAGCTGATAAAGTTGACTTAGCAAAAGAATTGATTGAAGCAGCTGGCGACAAATTAGTTTTACCAGTTGATTCAATCACAGCGGCTGAATTCTCAAATGATGTTCCAACTGAAGAACATACTGGTGATGTTCCTGCAGGACAAATGGGACTTGATATTGGACCAGAATCAATCGCTTTATTCGCTCAAACATTAGAAGGTGCGAAAACAGTTGTATGGAACGGACCTATGGGTGTGTTCGAAATGAGCAACTTCGCAAATGGTACAATCGGCGTTTGTGAAGCTATCGCAAATCTTAAAGACGCTACGACAATCATCGGTGGTGGGGATTCTGCAGCAGCAGCTGAACAACTTGGCTTTGCTGACAAATTCACTCACATTTCAACTGGTGGCGGCGCAAGTCTTGAATTATTAGAAGGTAAAGAATTACCAGGTCTTGCTGCAATCAACGACAAATAAGAAAAGTGAAATGAGCTCTTACAGCTCGTGAAGCTAGACAATTAAAAAGGAGTTTATTTAAATGCGTAAACCAATTATTGCTGGTAACTGGAAAATGAACTTAACTGCTTCAGAAGCAAAAGACTTTGCAGAAGCAGTAAAAACTAAAATTCCTGCAAACGATAAAGTAGATTCAGTGATCGGATCACCTGCTTTATTCTTACAAGAATTAGTTGAAGCAGCAAAAGGCACTGAATTAAAAATCTCTGCTCAAAACTGCTACTGGGAAAATGCTGGAGCCTTCACTGGTGAAACTTCACCTGCTGCTTTAGCCGATCTTGGTGTAGACTATGTAATCATCGGTCATTCAGAACGCCGTGAATACTTCCACGAAACAGACGAAGAAATCAACAAAAAAGCCAAAGCAATCTTTGCTAACGGTATGTTGCCAATCCTTTGCTGTGGTGAGTCTTTAGAAACTTATGAAGCAGGCAAAACTGCTGAGTGGATCGAAGGACAAATCAAAGCTGGTTTAGCTGATCTTTCTGCTGAGCAAGTATCAAGCATGGTTATTGCTTATGAACCAATCTGGGCGATCGGTACTGGTAAATCTGCTGACGCGCAAATCGCTGACGAAATCTGTGGCGTTGTTCGTTCAACAGTCGAAGGTATCTACGGCAAAGAAGTTTCTGAAGCTGTTCGTATTCAATACGGCGGTTCAGTGAAGCCTGAAAACATTGCTGAATATATGGCTAAAGAAAACGTTGATGGTGCTTTAGTCGGCGGAGCTAGCTTAAAAGCTGATTCATTCTTAGCTTTATTAGAAGGCGCAAAATAATTTTTTAGAAAATTACGGTTTTTGTTTGCAACTACCGACGATTTTCACTACTATTGGTTATAAGGGTTTTTAATAACCCCTATTTACAAAAACAAATTTAAAGGAGAGACAAAACATGTCAATTATCTCAGACGTATACGCACGCGAAGTCCTAGACTCACGTGGTAACCCAACAATCGAAGTAGAAGTTTATACAGAAGACGGCGCATTCGGCCGCGGTATGGTTCCTTCAGGTGCTTCAACAGGTGAATACGAAGCCGTTGAATTACGTGATGGCGACAAAGCTCGTTACGGCGGTAAAGGTGTTACTAAAGCAGTTGATAATGTAAACAACATTATTGCTGAAGCAATAATCGGCTACGACGTACGCGACCAAGCTGCTATCGATGCTGCAATGATCGAATTAGATGGCACTCCTAACAAAGGTAAATTAGGTGCGAACGCTATTCTTGGTGTTTCTATCGCTGTTGCTCGTGCAGCTGCTGACTTCTTAGAAATCCCATTGTACAACTACCTTGGCGGATTCAACACAAAAGTTTTGCCTACTCCTATGATGAATATCATCAATGGTGGATCACATGCTGATAACTCTATTGACTTCCAAGAATTTATGATCATGCCTGTTGGCGCTCCTACTTTCAAAGAAGCTTTACGTTATGGTGCAGAAGTATTCCACGCTTTGGCTTCTATCTTAAAAGCTAAAGGCTTAGCTACTTCAGTTGGTGACGAAGGCGGATTCGCTCCTAACCTTGGTTCTAACGAAGAAGGTTTCGAAGTTATCATCGAAGCTATCGAAAAAGCTGGCTATGTACCTGGTAAAGACATCGTTCTTGCTATGGACGCTGCTTCTTCAGAATTCTACGACAAAGAAAAAGGTGTTTACGTTTTAGCTGACTCAGGCGAAGGCGAAAAAACAACTGAAGAAATGATCGCATTCTACGAAGAATTATGCGCGAAATACCCAATCATCTCTATTGAAGATGGCTTAGACGAAAACGATTGGGAAGGTACTAAGAAATTAACTGAAGCTTTAGGCGATAAAGTTCAATTAGTTGGTGACGACTTGTTCGTTACAAACACTGAAAAATTAGCGAAAGCTATTGATTTAGGTGTTGCTAACTCTATCCTTATCAAAGTTAACCAAATCGGTACTTTAACTGAAACATTCAACGCTATCGAAATGGCTAAAGAAGCTGGTTACACAGCAGTTGTTTCTCACCGTTCAGGTGAAACAGAAGATTCTACAATCTCTGATATCGCTGTTGCAACTAACGCTGGCCAAATCAAAACTGGTTCTCTTTCACGTACTGACCGTATTGCTAAATACAATCAATTATTACGTATCGAAGACCAATTGGGTGATGTTGCAGAATACAAAGGAATCAAATCTTTCTACAACTTAAAAAACAACCCATTTATCGGTAAATAATAGAGACAGACTTAGTTGTCTACTCTTCTGATATGTTACCCCTGACTAGGATTTAAGGACTTTCCTTATCCTGGTCAGGGGTATTTTTTATGGAAAAGGAAAAGAACCGATTTAGTCTAGCTTAGTCGTTATTGCTAAAACTTCAAATGTCGCGAAGTAAAATAAGTTACTTTGGGGGCTAGACGATGTGTCCTGTTATGTGTTTATAATAGAAGCAAGGAACAATTATCCGTCGTAAAGAGATTGGGAATCTATTTTTACGTTATATTTTTGGAGGGATTTATGAAAAAGATTGTTGGAATAGCAGTGGTATCTGCAAGTGTATTTATGTTAGCTGGTTGCAGCACAGAGAAGGAACAAAAAAGGGAAGCGACTATCTCACAGTCGTCTTCAGAGGAAAAAAAGAAACTTGAGATTATCTGCTTCAAAACGTTTGAAACAGATGAGTTGGGTAAAGCAATCATTACTGGAACAACCGAGCCGGATGCGATCGTTTCTATTGAAAATCAAAAAGAAACCGCAGATGAACATGGCTTGTTTCGCATAGAGTATCAATTATCCGAACCAAAGACTAAAGAATTGACATTGACAGCTAAAATAAAGAATGAAGAGACTGAGAAAAAGATTCAAATTGAGCCGTCATTAAGCTATCAGCGATCTAAAGAGAGTTCCTCAACGGTTGCTGTAGCAGAAACACAACCGTCTAGCGAAACTACTCAACCACAAACAACCCCATCGACATCGGCTGAGCAGCCGAAGAAGGACGATCAGGTCGGACAGGTTTTAGTTACGCCAAATGGTGAAGCGGTCACGGTCTTGCGTGTCCTGCCAAATGGAGAGAGAGTCGTTAGTGAGGAAACGTCTCAAGCGGATCTGAATAATGATGGTATCCTGACCTATGAAGAACTCGTTCAAGCAGAGAATGATTTAAACAAGCAAACAGAGGAAATAAGACGTAGACAACTTGAGGAACGAGAACAATAGTATTAAAAAAAGCTGTGAGAGCATTCTCACAGCTTTTTTTGAGCTAATAGTCCTGATGCAATGCATGAAGAGCGTGTGCGACAGTAGGGTGTTGATCGGGACAATCTGTCTGTTCATCCCAAAGTTGATTGAACTGCTTTTCTACCTCTGGCTGCATGGAGGTAAAAATCAATTTTTGATTATTGATTGCAGCGGTTGAGAAATAGTCAGCAAAGATATCCCTTGCAGTTAAATCAATACTTGGAACACCACGCAGAGAAAAGATGATCCCTTCTTTATCTACAGCCTTATCCAGTTCTCTTTTCAGCTGATTAGAAGACATAAAGAATAGTGGTCCAGTAATATAAATGACGACCCAATTAGAACCTACATCAGAATGTGACATTCCCATTCTCTGCCAGTCAATGCTTTCCGTAATAATGGAAATTTTCGCACTCTTGCTGATGAAGAAAACACAGCCGAAGAGGACTCCAATGACAATTGCGATACTCAAATCAAAAATAATCGTACTGAGCATGGTCACGAAAAACAAAAGAATTGCTGTTAGGTTTTTTTGCTGAATCATGGTTTTTATCGTTGTCCATTCATGCATACGCCAGCTTGTTACAAGCAACACACCAGCCAATGCAGTCATAGGAATCTGGGACATGATTGGTGCAAAAATAATCATGGATAAAAATAAAAAGAGAGCGTGAAAAATCCCGGCCAGTCGTGTTTGGGCACCGGATTTTATTGCTACACTGGTTCTGGCAATTGCAGCGGTTGCGGGAATCCCTCCAAAAAAAGGTAAAATCATATTGCCTATTCCTTGAGCAATCAATTCTTGATTGCTGTCAAGTTCTTTGCCAGTCATCCTTCCTGCAGCGGCACCGCAAAGCAGGCTTTCAATCATTCCTAGCATGGCAATGCTAACAGCAGGGAACAATAATTGCTTAATTAATGGAAGATTAAGCGTTGCTAAGTGTAGTCGTTCGCTGGTTAATAAGGAGGTTGGAATTTTCCCGACTTTCGCAACAGGCAGATTGAAGACAATGGTGACTAACGTGGCTAGAATAATTGCAACTAATGAAGGGGGTAAAATTTGACTCCATTTTTTTGGATAGAAAATCAATAGGGATAAAACGAATAGACCTAACAAAAGTGTTGGAAAATCAGGCGTGAAAGCATGACGGTAACTCATTAACTTTGCTAACGCACTTTCTCCAGCAGAAGTCGTACCGAAAAAGTTGTCGATTTGACCTAGAGCGATAATAATAGCGATACCGGAAGTAAAGCCTGTAATAACAGGTGATGGGATAAATGAGGTAAGACCTCCAAGCTTAAATAATCCGGCAATCAATAAAATGATCCCTGCGATGAATGTAGCGACTAAGACACCAGCCAACCCCTGACTGGCGATAATACCAGTTAGAATAGCTGCCATTGCACCAGTAGGTCCCGAGATCTGATAGAAACCGCCTGAAAGACTGCCAATAACGACACCTGCAATGATAGCTGTGATCATTCCGGCTGCTGCATCGGCTCCACTAGAGACGCCAAAAGCTAAGGCTAAAGGCAATGCGACTGCAGCAACAGTTAGCCCTGCCAATAAATCCTTTTGAAGTTTTCCCTTGGAGTAATGTCTAAACTCCTGTTGTAATAAACCCATGTAATGCTTGATCATAAAACACTCCTTTATAAAAAAATACGACAAAAGTCCGCAGGTAAACGGACTTTTTGAATAATAATTAAAATCATCTTTTACTATAGAATAGAACGAATAAAAGTACAATGGTTTTCTAATGATTTTCATGAAACAAGTGATTTATCGCTATTTTTTTGCAGAGTTTCAGCATTTTTTTCACTCTTTTGATATACTATATTTGAATGAAACATACTTATAAGGAAGTGAAAATATGGCAAACGACGAATTGCAGCAGCATTTAGATAAAGGAAGGTACGGTTCGCCGCGGATCAATCCAGATGAGCAACGGAAATATTTAGGGACTTTTCGAGAACGCTGCTTTGTAAGTATGACAGTGCGAGAGATGAGCAGTAAACAAGACCGCGAACATTTGATTGAAGAAATCAAAAAGCATCCTGAAGGCAAGCTGTTGATTAATGGGGAAGTGAGCGAAAGTCTACAAAAGGACTTCATTGGTCTGGCTTCAAAAAATGCAACGGATTTTACTATCGTAAATGATGCAAAAGTAGAATCAGAGGACAGCATTGGCGTATTATTAGTAACAGATCATGCGGTAAATGAAGAAATCATTGATATTGAAGAAAAATATTCATCAAATCAAGCGGAGGACAATACAGAGCCAAAGAAGAAGAGAAGCTTTTTTAGCAAATTATTTGATTAAGGAAAATTAAGCAACTATTAATTACAGTTGACATTTTTCCAAAGTGTGAGTATTATACTGCTTGGGCACCCTTTTAGTAAGGGTCAAGTGTTTAGTGAATTCACAGCTCCCTATTCAAGTTGGATAGGGAGCTTTCTTTGTTTGGTTCTACGGATGATTTTTTTCGCTTATTATCAAAAAAGCTGAGAGAGTTCGTTTTGCCTTTCAAAGTGTATTTTCTAAACGTTTCCTGCAAACTAGTATGAAGGAGTTTTTTCATTTATGACAAAGTATATTTTTGTAACTGGCGGCGTAGTTTCATCAATTGGCAAAGGGATCGTGGCAGCATCATTGGGTCGTTTGCTTAAAAATCGGGGATTGAAAGTTACTATCCAAAAATTCGATCCATACATTAATGTCGATCCAGGTACGATGAGTCCTTACCAACACGGAGAAGTTTTTGTAACGGATGATGGTGCTGAAACGGACTTGGACTTGGGTCATTATGAACGTTTTATCGACATCAACTTGAATCAATACTCCAACGTAACGACAGGAAAAATCTATTCAGAGGTTATTCGTAAAGAACGTAAAGGTGAATACTTAGGAGCGACAGTTCAAGTGATTCCCCACATCACAAATGAAATCAAATCAAAAATCATGCGTGCTGCTAAGATGACTGATTCCGACGTCATTATCACAGAAGTCGGCGGAACTGTAGGGGATATTGAATCTCTACCATTTTTGGAAGCTTTACGCCAAATGAAAGCAGAGGTTGGTGCGGACAATGTGATGTATATCCATACAACATTGATTCCTTACTTGAAAGCTGCTGGTGAAATGAAAACCAAACCAACACAGCATAGCGTGAAGGAATTACGTGGTTTGGGTATTCAGCCAAATATCTTGGTGGTTCGTACAGAGCAGCCAGTTTCTCAAGGAACCAAAAATAAATTGGCACAATTTTGTGATGTAGAACCAGAAGCAGTGATCGAATCTCGTGATGTTGAAACTCTTTACTCTATTCCATTAGCATTACAAGCACAGGGAATGGACCAAATTGTTTGTGATCATTTGAAATTAGATGTACCAAGTGCAGACATGACTGAGTGGCGTGCACTTGAAGAAAAAGTGTTGAATCTTAAAAAGAAAGTCAAGATTGCGTTAGTAGGGAAATATGTCGAATTGCCAGATGCTTACATTTCTGTAGTTGAAGCGTTGAAACATTCTGGGTTTGCATTTGATTCAGATATCGAAATTGAGTGGATTCAATCACAGGAAGTCACTCGCGAGAATGTTGCGGAAGTACTAGGCGATGCTGACGGCATTCTAGTTCCTGGCGGTTTTGGTGATCGCGGGATTGAAGGGAAGATCGAAGCGATCCGCTATGCTCGTGAAAACGATGTGCCATTCTTAGGTATTTGTTTAGGAATGCAGATGGCCTGCGTGGAGTTTGCCCGCAACGTTGCTGGACTTGAAGACGCGAATTCAGCTGAAACGGTACCAGATACAGCGAATAACATCATTGACTTGATGGCCGACCAAGAGAACGTGGAAAATTTAGGTGGTACTTTGCGTCTTGGTTTATATCCATGCAAATTGAAAAAAGGCAGCAAAACAGCGGCTGCTTACAATAACGAAGAAGTGATCCAAGAACGTCACCGTCATCGTTATGAATTCAACAATCAATACCGCCAATTGTTTGAAGAAAAAGGACTGGTCTTCTCAGGTGTTTCTCCAGATAATCGTTTAGTAGAAATCGTTGAGATTCCTGAAAACAAATTCTTTGTAGGATGTCAGTTCCATCCAGAATTGATTTCACGTCCTAACCGTCCGCAACCATTGATCAAAGGTTTTGTTGGAGCGGCATTGGAAAATAAAGAAGCATAATAATTTAAACTACTGGAAGATGCGAGCATCTTCCAGTTTTTGTGCTCTGGTATGAATAAAAGATCGAACGCTCTGTTGATTTTTTCTTCGTTTTTTGTGAAAAATGTTTCGCTTTCTGCACTAGTAGTAAAAAAAACCAAAAAAGTTGAAATGTAAAGGTTTTATCGAAAGGTTAGCAGTAGCAAAGATGGGAAAACTTTGATAGAATTAACACGTTAGTTAAGCATGGCTTAACCAAATAGTAAAACACTAGGAGGAATTTTTTATGCCAGTAGTATCAGGAGCAGAATTCTTGAAAGCAGCACGTAAAGGCGGATATGCAGTTGGTGGTTTCAACACAAACAACTTAGAATGGACGCAAGCAATTCTAAAAGCTGCAGAAGCTAAAAAAGCACCAGTTCTTATCCAAACTTCAATGGGCGCTGCAAAATACATGGGTGGATATAAAGTTGCTAAAGATATCGTCTGTAACTTAGTTGATTCAATGGGTATCACTGTACCAGTTGCAATCCACTTAGACCATGGTGACTATGAAGCTGCTTTAGAATGTATCGAAGTTGGCTACACTTCAATCATGTTTGATGGTTCTCATCTTCCTTTTGAAGAAAACTTGAAACTTGCTAAAGACGTTGTTGAAAAAGCTCACGCTAAAGGTATCTCTGTAGAATGTGAAGTTGGTTCTATCGGTGGGGAAGAAGACGGAATCATCGGTGCTGGTGAATTAGCTGACATCGACGAATGTGTTCAAATGGTTGCTACAGGTATCGACTACCTAGCATGCGGAATTGGTAACATTCACGGCGTATACCCTGAAAACTGGAAAGGTTTAGCATTTGACCACTTACAAGCAATTGCTGATGCTGTAGGTTCTGATGTTCCTTTAGTATTACACGGTGGTTCAGGTATTCCTCAAGAACAAATCCAAAAAGCAATCTCAATGGGTGTTTCTAAAGTTAACGTTAACACTGAATTCCAATTATCATTTGCTAAAGCAACTCGTGAATATATCGAAGCTGGCAAAGATAAAGAAGGAAAAGGCTTTGACCCTCGTAAATTGTTAGCACCAGGTGTTGCTGCAATCGTTAAAGATGCTGAAGAACACATTGACTGGTTCGGTTCAGCAAACAAAGCTTAATTGATTTTTTAAGTCTCGGAGCGTATGCTCCGAGCTTTTTTTGACTCAAATTTAAGATCTTTAAAAAATCCATAAATATTACAAAAAAATGAATAATTTTTGCTGTTTAAGCGCATAAAACTTTGAATTTTTTCACCTACTAACCAAAAAAACTTCTAGCATGAAAAACCTGATTATTTTCTGCAATGATTTGAGAATGCTTCCTTTTTATACAAGCAATAATATGCTAGAATGGATAATGGTCTATAAACTTCAAAATAATTAATTAGGTGAAAATAAATGAGAAAAATTGAAATCCATGGCGGAAAGTCATTATCAGGTAATATTACAATCAGCGGCGCGAAAAACAGTGCAGTCGCATTGATCCCAGCAGCAATCATGGCGGATTCGCCAGTAATTTTAGAAGGTGTTCCCGATATTCAAGATGTTCACTCCTTGATCGAGATTTTGGAGATCATGGGTGCAGAAGTGTCTTTTGAAGATAATCGAATGGTGATTGATCCGAGTAAGGTTGTATCAATCCCAATGCCAAGTGGAAAAATAAATTCATTGCGCGCTTCTTACTATTTTATGGGCGCTTTATTAGGTAAGTTCGGTGAAGCAGTCGTTGGTTTGCCTGGCGGTTGTTTCTTAGGTCCACGTCCCATCGATTTGCATATCAAGGGATTTGAGAGCTTAGGCGCTGATGTTTCGAATGAACATGGCGTAATTTATTTACGTACAGAAGAAGAAGGTTTAACCGGTGATCGCATTTTCATGGATGTGGTTTCTATTGGTGCGACAATTAACGTGATGCTGGCAGCAGTCAAAGCAAAAGGCAAAACGATTATTGAAAATGCGGCTAAAGAACCAGAAATCATTGATGTAGCAACCTTATTGAATAATATGGGCGCGAAGATCCGCGGTGCAGGTACTGATGAAATTCGGATCGAAGGGGTTGAAGAATTACACGGCTGTGTTCATTCAATCATTCCTGATCGGATTGAAGCAGGGACTTATTTAGCATTGGCTGCGGCGATGGGGGAAGGCGTGACTGTTCATAATGTCATTTATGAACATATCGAAAGCTTTATCGCAAAGTTAGAGGAAATCGGTGTAGAGATGAATATCTCGGAAGATAGTATCGAAGTCTTGCCTTCAAAGAATTTGAAGGCTGTCGATGTGACGACTTCACCATATCCTGGATTCGCGACGGATTTACAACAACCATTAACACCATTATTATTAAAGGCACAAGGAACTGCTGAGATAATTGACACGATCTATTCAAAACGAGTTAATCATATCCCAGAGTTGGTACGAATGGGCGCGGATGCTCGCGTAGAAGGAAATTTAATTGTCCTAAACGGCCAAAGCAAACTGCATGGTGCTGAAGTAGTCGCTTCTGATTTACGGGCTGGGGCTTGTTTAGTTATCGCTGGATTGATGGCTGAAGGGAAAACAACGATTTTTAACGTGGAATACATTTTACGCGGATATGATCATATTATTGAAAAACTGACGGCTCTTGGTGCTACTATCGAAATGATTGATGAGGAAGAGGCGGAATAATGAGCGATTATTTAACAATGGCGGAGCTTGAGAACAAGACGCTAAAAGAGATTTATGCTTATGCAAAGGATTTTAAAATACCATATTACAGTCAAATGAATAAAAAGGAACTGTCATTAGCTGTTATTCGGGCACAGGCAGAAAAGCAAGGCTTCTTTTATATGGAAGGGGTCTTGGATATCGTTGGACAAGACGGCTACGGTTTTTTACGACCAATCAATTATGGGTCAAGCGCAGAGGATATTTATATTTCTTCTTCACAAATCCGCCGTTTTGGACTTAGAAATGGAGATAAGGTCGCTGGAAAGGCTAGACCTCCAAAAGAATCTGAGCGTTACTATGGCTTGATGCATGTGGAGAGTGTGAATGGTAAAGACCCAGAGGAAGCCAAAGAACGCCCCCATTTTCCAGCACTGACTGCTCTTTATCCTGACAAACAATTAATTTTAGAAACAACGCCTGGAAGATTATCTACACGAATGATCGATATTTTCTCACCTGTTGGTTTTGGTCAACGTGGGTTGATTGTTGCACCGCCAAAAGCCGGTAAAACAACGATTCTGAAAGAGATCGCTAATGGCATTACTGATAATCATCCCGATGTTGAATTGATTGTTCTTCTGATCGATGAACGACCAGAAGAAGTGACAGACTTAGAACGCAGCGTCAAGGGCGATGTGGTTTATTCGACATTTGATCAACAGCCGCAAAACCATACGCGGGTGTCTGAGCTGGTACTTGAACGTGCGATGCGTCTAGTCGAAGATAAGCGGGATGTCGTGATTCTAATGGATAGTATCACTCGTTTGGCTCGTGCCTATAACCTAGTCGTTCCACCTAGTGGTCGGACATTAAGTGGTGGTATTGACCCAGCCGCTCTTTACAAGCCTAAGAAATTCTTTGGTGCGGCTCGAAATATCGAAGAAGGCGGCAGCTTGACGATTTTAGCCACAGCTTTAGTTGATACTGGCAGCCGGATGGATGATGTCATCTATGAAGAATTCAAGGGAACTGGGAACTTAGAATTACAATTATCTCGTGAATTATCTGAACGTCGGATCTTCCCAGCGATCGATATCAAGAAGTCTGGCACGCGTAAAGAAGAATTGCTAATGAGTCCAGATCGTCTTGAGGAAATCTTCAAACTTCGCAATAATATGACTGGCGACTCTCTAGAATATACATCACAATTCATCAATTTCTTGAGGAAGACAAAGAATAACGACGGCGTTTTCAAAGCTTTTAAAGATGTTTCCTTCGGTGGAAAAACGCCAAGAAGAAATCAAAAAAGATAATTGCATTGTCGAATCATTCATGATAGTATATTCATGTTGTAAATAAATAACTCTGAACCAGCAAATGATTCAGGGCAAAGGAGCGAAAAAAACTATGAAACAAGGAATTCATCCAGAATATCATCCAGTTGTATTTATGGACTCAACTACAGGTTTCAAATTCTTGTCAGGTTCTACTAAATCTTCACAAGAAACAGTTGAATGGGAAGACGGAAATACTTACCCAGTAATCCGTGTCGAAGTTACTTCAGACTCTCATCCTTTCTATACTGGACGTCAAAAATTCACACAAGCAGACGGACGTGTCGATCGTTTCAACAAAAAATACGGTCTCAAAGACGACAACGCTGCGGAATAAGAAAAATTCTGTTCAAACAGACTTTAACGAGTTTCCTTTATTGGAAGCTCGTTTTTTTATTCAGAAATTTCGAATGGTCGAGTTACCTCTATGTATGTTTCTTTGCTATACTATTATTGTCTTGAGAAAAATAAAAACGATTGAGTGAGGGATAGAAAATGATCATCAATCCATCGAAAAAAGCATTACCTTTATTTAATTATTTACCTAAAGCAGCTGATAAAAAGTTGGCAAGAAGCTTTTCCGATAGCAACCCACTTTTTTCTTGGCATGCGAATTACTTCAATGTAAAAAGAAAAAAAATTTTGTTATTGGTCAATGATTTGACGTATTTTCCGATTGTTTTGGTAGGAATCGATGCTAAAAATAAAAAGCAGTTGAATGAGATTATTCGGACTGCAATAAAAGAAGTATTCCAGGCCGCGAAAATTCCGCAGCAAAAAATAATTGACTATCTTGATTTGGCTGGCGAAATAGAGGTAAGCGCTGGATATAATCGCGTCATTACTGGGATCATCAATAATATGATTACTTCACTGGAGTACCATGAAAGGTTCAATTTGGATGTACTTATTGATATTAAGCTCAGTATTGATTTAGCGGATAGTGTGTTTAAAGAATCCTTTCCTTTAGATGAATTAAGAAAAGTTTTTAAAGAACCTCTAGTTCTCCATGATATCTCGCAGGAGGATTTAGAAGAAAATGTCGTAAAAAGAGACTGGAAATCTTTAGCTGATTGTAAAGCAGGTGATTTATCGGAGAAAGAAATAGATGAAGCATTGGCAAATAATCAACGGATTTTAAAAGCTTTTCAGCAGTATCTTGAACAACATGAAAAAGTGACTAAGAAAACGGTAAATAGACAGCTATCAACTATTGAATATTATTTAAGTGGCTATCTAATTTTTTATGGTTTTAATCAGGCAATATCCACTTTTGCAATTATTAGTGATTTTTTCAGTTGGGGAGCTCGTAAAAATC
The DNA here is from genome assembly GCF_017315985.1 of Candidatus Enterococcus murrayae. GTDB lineage: Bacteria > Bacillota > Bacilli > Lactobacillales > Enterococcaceae > Enterococcus_A > Enterococcus_A murrayae. The sequence continues at coordinate 25,404 of NZ_JAFLVR010000018.1, forward strand.
TGTGGATCAGTGAAAGTGCAGTAAAGAAGGCGGGCTCTTCAATGAAAAAATTCTATCAATTTTTGATAGCAGCCGGCGAAGTGAAGGAATCGGATATGCCAGAGATTCGAGAGCAAATTGAAATGGGTGTCGATGATGGCAGTATGACACTGATGATGATGGCTGATTGGTATTAATGTATAAACCAAGCATAAGGAGAAAATCAACTTCTTCTTATGCTTATTTTGTTTTGCTTTATACTAAGTGATTTAAGAGTATTTCTTTTAGATAGTTGAAACAGTTCTTACCTCTATGAAACATATTCCAAATCATGAAACGAGTTTAGTTGTAAGCGGTATCTATTTATTTTTGTAATTGTGCCACGTATACTAATCACATCATAAACAAAGGAGATAAAAAGATGAAAGCGAAAATCATGGATAGCATGCAAAAATTTTCGAAGGCAATGTTTGTTCCTGTACTAATCTTGCCGATAGCGGGTATCTTGATCGCAATTGGTAACGTTTTTACTAATCCGCGGCTGATTGAAACGTTTGGCTTCTTGGACAATCCAATCACGATGGGCTTTGGTAGTATTTTGTCTGCGGCATTACTACCAGTCTTAACGAATTTAGGAGTTATTTTCTGTGTTGGAATTGCTCTAGGGTTAGCGAATAAGAAAAAAGCGGAAGCGGCCTTCACTGCTTTACTCGGATATTTAGTTTTCCTATACGCAATGAACAAATTTATGGAACTAAGAGATATGTTGGTGGCACCTGAACAATTGCAGGGGTCTGGTCAAACCTTAGTCTTAGGTGTCCAAGTATTGGATATGGGTGTTTTTCTTGGAATCATTCTTGGAATTGTTGTAGCAGTGATCCACAATCGTTTTATCGATACCACCTTTAACAATGCTTTCCAAGTATATGGTGGTGCACGTTTTGTTTTTATCGTTTTGATTCCAGTCTTAGTACTGGCAGCGATTGGCCTTTCCTTTATTTGGCCTGTTATTCAGCAGGGCATTGATGGATTAGGCGGCGTTATTCAAAAGACGGGTAATTTTGGAATATTCCTCTACGGTTCGTTGGAGCGTCTATTGATTCCGACTGGGTTGCATCATCTGATCTATACACCATTCCTATATACCTCTCTTGGTGGTGTGGCAGATGTCGGTGGGCAAGTCTTTGAAGGTGCAAGGAATATTTATTTTGCTGAAATTGCTGATCCTGCGGTCAAAGTACTTTCGCAAAGTGTGATTTGGGATGCAAGGGGAATATCAAAAATGTTTGGTTTGATCGGTGCCTGTTTAGCGATGTATCAAACGGCTAAGCCAGAAAATAAATTCAAGGTAAAAGCCATCTTGATTCCAGCAGTAGTAACATCATTTATCGCTGGTGTAACTGAACCAATTGAATTTTCATTTATGTTTGTAGCGCCGGCATTATTCGTCATCCATTCAGCATTAAGCGGGTTGAGTATGGTTGCACTGAATATTTTGGGGTCGCGAGCGATTGGTCCGAATGGGTTTATCGACTTTCTGCTATATAATATTCCTCTGGGAACCGAAAAGACTCGTTGGCCGATTTATCTCTTAGTGGGCATCGCATTCTTCTTTATTTACTATTTCATTTTCCGCTTCTTGATCGTCAAGTTCAATTTTAAAACGGTTGGTCGTGAAGATAATGATCAAGAAACGAAGCTTTATTCGAAAAAAGAATACAATGAGAAGAAATCAGGTGTACCAGATGCTGGTGTCATGGCAACGCCAATCACTGATGATGAATTCTCAAAACAAATCGTTGTGGGGTTAGGCGGTGCTGAAAATATCAAGACAATCGATAATTGTTATACGCGTTTACGCTTGAAGTTGGCAGATCCAGCTTTGGTGAATGAGGGATTGCTCAAAGATCAGACACAAGCAAAAGGTGTTATCAGTAATGGAGAAAATGTGCATGTAGTTTACGGACTGACCGTACCCCAAGTCCGAGAAAAGCTCGAAAAATATTTAGGTAGAGACAGTGGAGGAGACGAATAGTGATGAAGAAATTTTCAGTAGTAATTGCCGGTGGAGGGAGTACCTTTACTCCTGGGATCGTTATGATGATGTTGGATAATTTGGACCGTTTTCCATTAAGAACGTTAAAGCTATACGACAATGATGGGGACCGACAAGGAATTTTAGGCGAGGCCCTAGAGATTTTGTTGAAGGAACAAGCCCCTGAGATTGATTTTATCTATACGACAGACCCAGAAACGGCCTTTACGGATGTTGATTTTTGTATGGCGCATATTCGTGTAGGAAAATATGCGATGCGTGAGAAGGATGAAAAGGTTCCTTTGCGCCACGGAGTCTTTGGTCAAGAGACTTGTGGTCCTGGTGGGATCGCCTATGGTATGCGTAGTATTACGGGAATGCTGGAGATTATCGATTACATGGAAAAATATTCCCCTGAATGCTGGATGTTGAATTATTCTAATCCTGCAGCGATCGTGGCAGAGGCTTGTCGAGTACTGCGGCCAGATTCAAAAGTTTTGAATATTTGTGATATGCCTGTAGGGACCTTACGCCGCATGTCGCAGATTGTAGGAAAAACACCGGAAGAATTAGAGGTTCGCTATTTTGGCTTAAATCATTTTGGTTGGTGGACGAGTGTCAAAGATAAAGCAGGTCATGAATACATTGATCAAATTCGTAACTATGTCTCTGAACATGGCTATTTGACTCAAATCGAAGTCGATACTCAGCATACAGATCCAAGCTGGCAGGAAACACATAAGAAAGCAAAAGATATTTTAGCGGTAACGCCGGAATACTTGCCAAATACGTACTTGAAATATTACTTGTATCCGGATTATGTTTTTGAACACATGAAGGATCATCCAGAATTTACGCGGGCAAATGAAGTAATGCAGGGACGAGAAAAGAACGTTTTTGATCACGCGCGTCAAATTATTGCGAATGGTTCTGCAGAGGGCATTGCTTTTGAAATAGACGCGCATGCTACATTTATTGTTGATTTAGCGCGGGCGATCGCTTTTAATACGCATGAACGCATGGTGATGATCGTCGAAAACAATGGTGCAATCGCTAATTTTCCTGACGATGCAATGGTGGAGGTTCCATGTATTGTTGGAACAGATGGCCCCGAAGCTTTAGCTCAAGGAAAAATTCCAGCTTTTCAGCAAGCGCTGATGTTCCAGCAAGTTACTGTTGAAAAATTAGTTGTCGAAGCATATGTGGAAAAAAGTTATCAAAAAATGTGGCAGGCTTTGACCTTATCTAAAACAGTGCCAAGTGCACAGGTCGCTAAGGAACTATTGGATGACTTAATTATCGAAAATGGAGATACTTGGCCAGAATTACATTAAATTTTAAAGGACATAACAGCAGCGATTCAATGAATAGGTGTTGTTATGTTCCTTTTTTCAAAAATAGTAGGAGGAATGATGATGGAGATCGCAATGATCGGTTTAGGAAAAATGGGCATGGGGATTGCTGAGAATTTATTAAGGCATCGGTATCAGGTAAAGGGCTTTGATATTGATCCTAACGTTGGTAACGCTTTATTAGAAATGGGCGGGGACTTTTATCCTGATATCGATAGCCTGTTAGCAAACAAAATGGACAGACAGATCGTCTGGCTGATGCTTCCAGCAGGAGATTTAACTAATAATACGGTCATGGATACAGCTAATAAGTTAAGTGAAGGCGATATTCTGATTGAAGCTGGAAACTCTCATTATCAAGATAGTCTAAACAACTACGAATATTGTCAGGCAAAGGGAATTCATTTCATTGATGTGGGAACATCAGGTGGTGTGGAGGGAGCTAGGCATGGTGCTTGTATGATGATAGGAGGTGAGCAGTCGATTTTTAATAATTTAAGATCGTTGTTTACTGATTTGTGTGTTGAAAATGGGTTCATTCATACTGGACCGGCAGGCAGCGGCCATTACCTTAAGATGGTTCATAATGGTATTGAATACGGGATGATGCAATCGATTGGTGAAGGTTTTAATTTATTGCATCATAGTCCTTACGACTACAAAATGGCTGAAGTGGCTCACGTTTTTAATCATGGGTCAGTGATTCGTTCTTGGCTGATGGCACTAGTGGAAAAAATCTATCAAGAACATGGCGAAATGACTGAAGTAGCAGGGATTATCCCTTCTTCAGGTGAAGGAAAATGGACAGTTGAGGAAGCGTTGCGATTAAGAGTGAACCTACCGGTGATTACTCAATCGCTTATGACGCGCTTTGCTTCAGAGGATTGTGATAAGATAAGTGAGAAACTTGTCGCATTATTGCGCAATCAGTTCGGCGGACATGCCATTGTAAAGGATGAATGATTTTGTCAGTATTTTTAGGAATAGATGTTGGTACAACAGCGATTAAATTAGGAGTGATTCAGAAGAATGAGCTGCTTTATTCGAGTGAGCTGCCGCTGCAAACTTATGGAGATGATCAGATTAAGTATCAAAATGGGACTGTGCTTTTAACGATTTTGCAAGCAGGGATTCTAGCGATACCTGAAAAAATACGTCAGCAAGTCACATTGATTAGCTTCAGTACGGCGATGCACAGCATAATGCCTGCTGATGGCAGAAATCAACTCTTTTTATGGTCGGATCTTCAAGCCGCGGAAAGTATTGAAGGATTTAAGCAAACGGATTTAGCCTCGCATTTCTATGAAATTTCGGGTACACCGATTCACGCGATGTCGACTTTTGCGAAGCTATTGTATTTTCAAGAATCAACAAGTTATCCAAAAGACATGCATTGGTATGGAATCAAAGAATTGCTGATGGAGTACTTTACTGGAAAACCGATCATTGATTATGCTACAGCGTCTGCCACAGGACTTTTTGATTTGCGAAAAAAACAGTGGAGTGGAGAAATTCTTGATTTTTTAGGCATTAAGGAAGAGCAATTAGCGGAGCTGGCTGATACTAATCAAGAGTATAGAATGCTGCCTAATAGATGTGATTTGTTTGGATTTTCCAATAATTCTCGTGTCGTTATTGGTGCCAGTGATGGTACGTTGGCTGCTTATGCCAGCTATTATTCGACCGGCAGAACTGCAAGTTTGACGATTGGAACAAGTGCAGCAGTTCGTCAAACGACCAAAACTATTCAATTGGATCAGAAGAAACAAAATTTTTGTTACTATTTAAAGAACGATCTGCTGATAAGCGGCGCACCTTCAAATAATGGGGGAGTCATTTTAGCTTGGGCAGCGAACTATTTCGCCGAAAATCCAGCGAAATTTTATGAACGAATACCAGAGTTACTGGCAGAAACTGAAGTGGGAGCCAATGGATTACGCTTTTGGCCTTATTTAAATGGAGAACGAGCACCTTATTGGAATAATGATTTAAAAGGGGGATTTTATGATTTGACACTACAGCATACCAAAAATGATATGCTGCGAAGTGTGATTGAAGGGGTGTTGCTGAATATTCGTCAATTAGTAGAGCTGGTTGCTAAAGATCAAGAGCTTTCAGTTAGCGGAGGCTTTTTCCAAACAGCGGCGTTAGGACAACTCGCTGCAGATGTTTTTGGTGTGAAATGTTACTATGCCCAGCAAAACGAACCAATTTTTGGTTTGTACTATTTATTGGAGCAGCCGAAATTAACGATAGAAGAGAGTCAGCAAGTCTTTATTCCCGATCCAATCAAGCATGCTGCCTATAAACAGATTGCACAAGACTATTTTAACTAGTTTGTCTTAGTGAATTCTTGGACGATGTATTCCATCAGCAGCAATAATTTACCAAAAAAGCTATTGTATTTGATATTTTGACTATCTAGCGGCCGCTCATCAGTGACTTCAAAAATGATTGACGCGGCTTCTGTTGCCCGTGATTGACTATTTCCAGTAAATAGAATAGTTGGTATCCCATGGTCCTTCGAAAAATGCATTTTTTCAACGACCTTTTGGGTCTCGCCAGATTTAGAAATAACAATCAGCATACTGATATTATCAATATTATTATTGATGATCCCTGATGAATCGGCCGCATTGACAAATAACGTTTTGATACCATTGACTAATAGTTTCTTATAGAGGTATTCTGCAATCATGCTCGAAAATCCGGTTGCGTAAATCGTGATAAACTTTTCTTGGTTTTTCTGATAGATTTGCTTCATAGCTTGAATAGAAGGCGCGATTTTATCTGTAGGAATTGAAATATCGACTGTTGCCTCGACGAATTGATTCTGTGGTCGGTATTGATTTTTTAAAAAGTAAAATAGCTCTAAATATCCGGAAAAATCCATTTTTTGGGCCAAGCGCACGATTGTCGCTGGAGAAGTATAGAGTGTGGCGGCGATTTTTCTAAGTGAAACGCCCTCCAATTCGTTTACATGAGCGGCTAAGTAAGTCAAGATCGAAAGGTCATTGTCGGATAATTGTTTTCCTTTAGTAACCAATTCTAGATCCATTCCCACACCTCCTAATAAAATAATGAAATCCTTACTTTCGTATTATACACTAACAGTAAAAGAAATAAGATCATTCGTAGGATGAAGAAAAATTTTAAAACAATACAGAGAGGAGCGCAACAAATGTTTGGATTATTCAAAAGCAAAATTAACGAAATCATGACACCGGTAAATGGAATGGTAGTTGACTTGAAAGAAGTGAACGATCCCGTTTTTAGTGGAAAAATGATGGGTGAAGGCTTCGCAGTCAAACCGTCCGATGGAAAAATCTGTGCCCCAGTAAAAGGAAGGATCAAATCTATTTTTCCAACGCTGCATGCACTGACGATGGAAACCGAAGATGGATTAGATGTATTGATCCATATTGGATTGGATACTGTAGAATTGAATGGCGGTGGCTTCAGTTCAATCATTCAAGAAGGGCAGAAAGTAAAGGCAGGTGATCCATTAGTTCAAGTGGATTTAGCATTTTTAGCAAAAAATGACAAAGATGATATTGTGATCGTGGTTTTACCAGAAATGAAAGACAAAAAATTAGCGATCAATTTGGGAACTAGACAAGTTGGAGAAATTGCTGCCACCCTTGAGTGATTTTTTTAGAACTCCTTTTCATAAGGAGTTTTTTTTATAATTTTTTGTCGTTGGTTTCTGTTAAGTGAAAAGACCTTCTTACTTAGAAATTCTTTGTGATAAAATAAATTGAAGATACGGTTTCTTAAAATCGCAGGTTTCGGAGGAGTGATTGCCAATGGCAACGATATTGATCGCAGAAGATGAAAAACAAATCCAAACAATTCTTGCCGATTATGCTAAGAAGAACAATCATTCGGTTCTTTTAGCTGATGACGGAGTAGAGGCATTGATGGCACTAAAAAATAATGTGGTTGATCTAATGATTTTGGATATCATGATGCCAACAGTGGATGGCTACCTCGTATGTAAACAGGCTCGCGAGATCAGTGATCTGCCGATTATTTTTCTAACTGCAAAGGTTGATGAATCAGATAAGCTATACGGTTATCAATTAGGGGCGGATGATTATGTGACGAAACCATTTAGTCCCAACGTTCTGATGGCAAAGGTAAGAGCGCTATTAAATAGAACTGGACGTGGAGAAGAGATAGGAAATTTATTTAAGGCAGGACAAATCATCCTTGATCCTTTGGCTCGTGAGGTAAGGGTTGAAGGGCGATCGATTGAATTGACCCATACTGAATATGAGCTTCTATTGCTATTCATGCAAAATCCTAAACAGGTTTTCTCTAGGGAACAACTGCTTAATCGAGTTTGGGGATATGATTTCGAGGGGACCACCCGGACTGTAGATGTCCACGTTAAGAATCTTCGACAAAAGCTTGGTACACAGGGACAAGCTATTGTGACATTGATTCGATCTGGCTACAAATTCGAGGTGAATAGTGATGGCTGAACAAACTAGAAGAAATAAATGGTATTCTATCTATTTAATAAATAAAAAGGTATTCTTTTTATCAAAACTAGTGATTGGCGGTTGTCTTTTGTCGTATATTATTTCCTCTGCTTTTGGCGGGTGGATGAGAGATATTATTTTTGTTGTATTACTAATTGCTTTGATAGTAAGCTGGGACGCGATATTACGTAAAGTCGTTTCGCGCCCAGTCCATGAAATAAGTGAAGCAGCTCAGCGAATGGCGGACTTAGATTTTTCACAGCCATGTAAAATCCACACGAATGATGAACTGGGAACATTAGCGAATAATTTGAATAAAACTGCTCGCAATCTAACGCACGCGCTTGAACAGCGTAAAGATTTAGCAGACACGTTGTCACATGAGCTAAAGACACCACTCGGAGTGATCCGTGCCTATTCTGAAGGATTAGGCGAGGCCACGCCAGAGCAAGAGGAAAGCTACCGGCAAACAATCATTGAAGAAACAGAGAAAATGGCAGAAATGATAAATGACTTGTTAGATTTATCTGCATTAGAAGCTGGATCTACGAGTCTATCTGTTGAATCGTTTGATTTAGTAGAATTAGTAGAAGCGATTGCTGGTCGAGAATTTATCGATAGTAGGACAACCTATTTTGAACTAAGCTACTCGCTTCCGGAGCAGCCAATTTTTGTCATCGCTGATCAAAAACGAATGAGACAAGTTCTCCACAATTTTATGAGTAATGCAAAAAAATTTGTGACGGATTCCGGCAAAATCCACATTGAACTGACAACCTTAAAAGACAACGCTCATTTTTTAATTTATAATGATGGCCCGAATGTTTCTAGTGACAGTTGGAATAAATTTCAGCGCAGCAAAGGCGGGGAAAATAAGAGCGGATCAGGATTGGGACTGACTATTGCTGCGCAAATACTTACCATGCATCAAGCTGATTTTGGTTTCAATAATCGGACTGCTGGTGTGGAATTCTATTTTTCACTTCCTATAGATAATAAGCAATAATTTAAGGAAAGTCGTACTTTAATCAGGTACGGCTTTTTACATTGCCTTCATCCCATCTTTACAGCAGCTTTACAAGAGAGTCGTACAGTTAGAACTATAAAAGCGATCAATCAGACTGGGGGAATTACGATGTTTCTAGGATTAGCTTGGTATTGGTGGATAATTTTTACCGTCATCTTTTTGCTTTCACTGCCCTTAAAGATCAAGTTCATAAATTGGTGGTCAGGAAGACAGAAAAAGGGAAATCAGAATGATAGGTGGGGAGACGAATAATGATTGAAGTAAAAGAGCTGACTTTTTCGTATGGAAAAAATAAACAAACGCTTCATGGCTTGGATTTTAAAGTAGGTGAAGGAGAAATTTTTGGTTTTTTAGGCCCGAATGGTTCAGGAAAATCAACGACTCAAAAAATACTTAGTGGTATTTTGAAAAATTATGGCGGAGAGGTGTCTCTATTTGGTCAAGATATGGCCTACCGAACAAACAAGAAATTTTTTCAACGAATCGGAGTGCTTTTCGAATTTCCCTATTTATACGCTAACTTAAGTGCGTTAGATAATCTAAACTATTTTTCTTCATTTTATCCAAAGGATCAAATACAAGACATATCGGCATTGCTAGAACGTTTAGAATTCAAAAAAGACTATCTGCACAAGCCTGTCTCCTCGTACTCTAAAGGAATGCGGCAACGGGTAAGTATGGCCAGAGCGTTGATGACTAGTCCGGACCTTTTGTTTTTAGATGAACCAACGAGCGGCTTGGATCCATCTGGTGCAGTACTATTTCGAAATATTATAGAGGAGGAGCGGAAAAAAGGAACAACCGTTTTTCTTACTACCCATAATATGATGGATGCTGAGCTTCTCTGTGACCGAGTGGCTTTCGTTGTGGAGGGGAGTATCGCGGTGATAGATGCACCAAAGCATTTGAAAGAGCATAACAGTAAACATCAGGTAACGATAGAGTATACATTGGACAAGAAAAGAAAGAGTAAAACGCTCAAAATAAATACATTAGATCAGAGTCTGAATTTTCCTCATGATCAAATCCTGAGTATTCATTCTCAAGAACCGACGATGGAAGAAATCTTTATCCAGTATACAGGAAGGCGGTTATCATGATGATCAGTTCTCTTTTCACACTGCTGAAAAAAGATTTCAAAATGATGCTATCTGGCAAATTTTTTCTATTAGCTTTGGGGTCCTTACTGTTGTATTCCTGCTATATTCAATTTGTATATGTCAACCTTGATCAAAAAGCCTATCCTGTTTTTCTTTATGATCCAAATAACAAAATTTCTGCGCCCTCTAAAAAAGTGACGGAGGTCAAAAGTTTAGAGGAGTTGAAGAAGCAAACAACTGAGGGAGAGGCAATAGGAGTGAATGCTGCAGGTTCGAAGCCTCTGCTAATAATGGATTCATCAGGCAGAGCTCGCATTGATACTATTCGAGCGGCATATGCTTTAGCACTGCTGACTGATGAAAAGCCTCCTGCAGTACAAGAAATTGGGCGTAACAATAAAGACATGAAAAATCGGCGAGAAATAACCAGCGAGTTTCTATTTTTTGAGTTAGCTGCAGTCGGTTTTTTAGGAATTGCTTCGATCATCTTTAAGGAAAAGCATATGGGGGTCATTCGAATCCATGGCGTGATGCCAATCTCAAAAAGCTTGTTCATTTTATCTAAATTGTTCCTGTTCCTTGCAGCTGACAATCTGTTTGCTTATTTGCTGACAGTGATCAACCTTGGTCATTTGGAGGGCTTTGGAGTAATTCCAGCCGTTTTACTCCAAACAACGATTATGTCGCTAATTATGACTCTCATTGGAATTATTTGTGCGATTCGCTTACCAGACTTCAAGCAATTTTCTTTATTGTATTTAGTCCTTGCTGTTTTTGTTACAACACCTGTTTTTTTAGCCGGACAAACAGGAATGACATGGAATTGGATTCATTACCATCCGCTGTATCACTTATTTATGGCTATGAAGAATGCCTATTTTCAAGTGACTGCAGCAAGTAATATCTATTATGGCGTTTGTTTGCTTATTATAATTTTGCTGTTTCTGTTGGCAAGAAAAGTACTATCACAGGAAATGGTTAAGGAGGGGTAGAATGAAAGGGATGATTTATCAGTTAAAAAATATTCGGAGGGATAAACTGTGTCTCTTGACCTTTCTGCTGCCCATAATTTTCGGATTTGCTGTGAACAGCTTTTCAGACGTTAATTTCTCTACTGTTGGGGAGACTTCATTCGGAATTGTTGAAGGGAGTTTAACTAAGGAAATGGCAGAATGGTTAGATAAAATTGGTACTGTCGCTATATATAAGGATCGCACTGCTTTAGATAATGCAGTGAAGGATCCGGCAACTCAATTAATTGGGGTTACACTTGAAGAAGACGAAATCAAGACAATCCTTTCTGGAGATGAATGGACATTGTATAAGGAGCTAGCGGCTCATTTATCACAAATGTATTCTGAGAGTAAGAATTCTGCTATCTCGACTGCCACTATTCGCCCAGCATCGGGAGACACGGAATGGATAAAATCATTATTGATCGTAATTACGATGGTGACTGCTATGTTCATGGGCTGTACCTTCAATGCGATGAGTATCATTGGAGAAAAAGAGGACGGTATCTCACAGATTAACAAAATACTACCAATAAGCAAAACTGAATATCTCAAACAAAAAATTTTCATAGGTTTCTGCGGTGCAACAGTCTCTACGATTATCACAGCGTTTATTTGCATTCGAGGTGAGGTTAAAAATATTTTACCGCTATTCGTGCTAATCGTTCTATCCGCTTTTGTCGCTGCCCTATTAGGATTATTTATCGGCCAGTTTTCAACTAATATGATGGCTGGCATTGCCTATATTAAGATAGTAATGATTTTGTTTATTGCTCCTCCGATCCTCTTCTATCTAATGACGTCAGAAAAAAGTAGTTTTAGAACTGTTTCGTATCTTATACCTTCGAGTGCGACATTTTATGGACTAACAGATTTGATAAACGGGGAAACAAAATCGATGAGCATATATGTCGTGGTTTTGTTCTTACATTGTCTATTTGGGCTAGTGCTCTATTTGAGAATCAGCGAACGGAAAAAAAAGATGAAAGAAGGAACGAATCTCTGAAAATCTAAAATCATGACTGGTTGGACTTCTCCGATTAATTTCAATCTCTATTGGAAGAACTAATTATTGACGCTATAGGCTAATTAGACTATAGTATGCGAAGTGTTGAAATTAAGGAGAAGAATAATGAAGTCTTTTTTATTGATTGGTCAGTCGAATATGGCTGGACGTGGTTATTTAAATGATGCTCCAGCAATTTATAATGAAAATATTGAGGTTTTGCGTAATGGCCGGTGGCAGATGATGGCAGAACCACTTCATAATGACCGCGAAGTAGCAGGCATCGGCCCAGCAGCCTCTTTTGCGGCAGCCTGGGCACAGGATCATCAAGCTGAAAAGCTGGGTTTGATCCCTTGTGCTGAAGGTGGCAGCTCGATTGATGAGTGGGCAGAGGATCAGGTGTTGGCCAGACATGCACTTAGTGAGGCAAAATTTGCGATGGAAACTAGCGAATTAATTGGAATACTATGGCATCAAGGAGAAAATGACAGTTTAAACGGGCAATATAAGGATTACGCAGAAAAACTGAAAGCAGTTTTTGGTCATTTTCGACAAGCGCTTAGCTTACCAGAATTGCCGATCATTGTTGGTGAACTGCCAGACTTTCTTGGAAAAAGCGGCTTTGGACAAAGTGCAATAGAGTTTAAAGAGATCAATCGTGAGATCCAGACGGTTGTGAAGGGGACTAAAAATTCTTATTTGGTAAGCGCTGAAAATCTGGCTTCGAATCCAGACGGTATCCATATTAATGCTGAATCACAAAGACAGTTTGGGATTCGATACTATGAAGCATTTAAAAAAAGGATTAATGTTGCTCATGCTTTAGGAAATGAAGATGAACAGCTTAGCAGGATTTATGGTCGAGAAACAACGACAAATGAAAAAATCTATTTATTAAGTCGCGATTTTGCTCTGGGCAAGCTGGATTATCAAACGTTCATGAAAAAATTTGCTGAAATAACTAAGTAAAAGAAAGACAGCCAAATATTGAGGAAAAACCTCTTCATTGGTCGTGTATGACAATCGCCAAAGTATGTGAATGATGAGATATACAAAACGTCATCATAAAGTCAACTTAAGATGGTTCCAAGAACGATTAGCTGAATATTGGGAGCAGCTCACAAGAACATTTTTGTGAGCTTTTTTATGAGCTCTGTATAACTCAAGGTAGCCGCCATAAAATTTTCCATGTATGATTGGTTAATGAATACTGGCATTAAAAGAATGATTCTCGAGTTCTTCAGTTTAGAAGATTATTATATTTGCCATTTAGGAATTGATCAACAAATGAAAAAAGAGGTGACCAATGAATAAAGTAGAAGTGATGAAACAGATCAAACAAGAATATCCTGAATTAATCATCGAAGACTTGAGATATTTAGGAACTGGTTTTGACAGCGAGGCCTTTTTGCTTAATGACGCTTATGTTTTTAAGTTTCCTCGCCACACTAGAGCAGCAAAGAATCTTTATAAGGAAGCTCTCGTATTGAGAGAAATAAAAGATCAAGTCCCGTTAAAGGTTCCTGAGATTTGTTATGTTGGAAAGTCTGAGCAGCCGAATCAACTGAAGTTTATAGCTCAAGAAAAAATCGAAGGGGTCCCTTTAGATGCGGAGATTTTGGCAACTCTCACGGATGATCGGAAAGAGGAGATGGCTAAAGAGCTGGCAGCCTTTTTTAAAGCATTGCACAGGATTGAATGGAGGACACAAGTCAATGATCTTGAAGTAAACAAAAATACGAAAGCTGCCTATGAGTATGAAGTCATCAAAGAAGCCGCGTATCCACTTTTAAATGAGTCTGTTAAACAAGAAATAGACGAAGTTTATGACAAATTGTTGAAGCAAGAGTTTCACTACACCAAATGCCTGATCCATAATGATTTTGGTGCGGGTAATGTTTACTATGATCGAGTTTCTGATAAAATTTGTGGTCTGATCGACTTTGGTGATATCGCGCTTTATGATCTTGATATGGAGTTTGTTTGTTTGATGTATGATTATGAGGAAGGTTTTGATCAAGAGTTTGTTGGAAGAATACTGGATTATTATGGTATGGATTTAAAGGATATAGAAAACAAATTAGCTTTCACTAAATTTTACAATCAACTGGAAAATGTTTATTTAGGTAAAGAATTTGGAATGACTGATCTTTTTGAAGATAGCGTTGCTGAAATTAAGACTGGGTTGAAGGGATTTAAAGAGAATATTTTATTGGAAGATAAAACAATGTATTATCTTTAAAAAGAACTCGCAGTCACTATAATGTGACTTATATCATTGCTAAAAAAAATTAATTGCCAGGTTGCTTTTTTCTAAATGCCCGATAAATTTCTGTGACATAAGAATTTATCGGGCTATTTGACTAACTAAGTATTGCTTTTATCTTTTTGCAGAATCATTTGGTTCTGTCGAGTGAGTTCCTGCAAAAGTTCAATTTGTAACTGTTGCAGCTCAATCAGATGCTGCCATTTTAAATCCATCAAATAATCTATTTTTTCATGAAGCAGATGAATTTCGACTTCTGATTTTATATTTACCTCATAGTCATTATCCGCCTCGACGCGATCACGCTCAGTCTGGCGATTTTGACTCATTAGTATGATTGGCGCTTGAATGGCAGCCAAACATGATAAGGCCAAGTTCAACAATATATAAGGAAACTTATCAAATGGTCCGAAAAATAAGGGAAAGGTATTTAATGTAATCCAAGCTGCCAAGACGAGGATAAAGATAATTATAAAAGTCCAGCTTCCGCCAAACTTTGCGATACCATCTGCTACTTTCTGACCAAAAGTTTCTTTTGTTTTTAATGAATCATTGACATTCTTTATGTGAACTTGTTGTGTACGAATCTTATCCTTCAATTCATGATCGAATTGCTTTGAGGTGACGCTCTCATTTTTTAGCAATTCGTTGATATGTTGAGAACGAAAATCTAACAACATTATATAAGAAATAGTGGATTTTATTGTCAGGTTTGTGTCCATTCTCAAAATAAATTTCTGAAGCTCCTGATCTAGCTCAGAAATGTTGAAAACTTGCTCTGATCGCTCGTTTATCAAAAAATCACCTGCTTTTCTTTTAATCATAGCACGCTGCTGGATACTTCTGATTGAGAAATGCTTACAAAACGAAGAAAAGAAAAATTCGATCAAAACCTCTTTGAAAAAGATTTTTTCTTTTTTGATTACTTGAAGCAACCAAAATCAATGTTTATTTAGTTGATAGTTTTTTAGGTTCATCAATTATTTGTTGGCGTAAGCTCAAAAGACGATCGGGCTATCAGAGCAATATGATAAATAGAGGAAGCAGCATTTTTTACTTTGTGAGAAGTTTGCCATTTAACCTAGAAATATTTAAAGGTCGGGTTGTAATTCTTTAGGTAGCTTGTTACTATCTAATTGAAAGAAAGCGTTTCCGAATAAATCAAAAGAAAATTGCGGGAGAGTGCAATTTTATTGCCACCGAAGGTATAAATTGTAAAATTTGCTGATTTTACAATGAACATCTCAGGTAACCGGACCGTAATTGGATGATACTCTGGAGAGCAGAAATGCGCCGAAGGAGCAATCCCCTGCAAGGGGAGAATCTCTCAGGCTAGTAACAGAGGACAATGGCACAGTGTGTTGTTGTCTTCTTTTTTATGGTTTCTAAAGATAATCATGTGAATAAAAACACAATTGAAAAAGGCGGTTGGTGAAATGATCGTTATAACAAACAATCCAATGGTGAAAGAAAAACTAGGACAAATTGGTGTCATGCTTTTTTTAGAAGATGCGGAATATGGAGATGTGTTAAATGTGGTTAAGAAGCAAATTATCGATGACCATATTTGTCTGTTGTCACATCCATTGAGCGGCAGTATTAAACCAAATGAGACGTATTATAAAACGATCTTTGCTTCAGAGACCAATTCTCAATATATCGATATTGAGAGTTTAGAATATATTGAATCAGCGATAGCTGTCTACAAAAAGTTTATCAAAAATAAGCAGCGCCCTAATTGGTCCTTAGCAGTGCTCGAAGATTTTGCTTTTGTAGATTTTTATATCGCGCAAAGTACGTTGGAGAGAATGGGGGTGGGTCAATAATATCCAGCGACTTACAAATAATCAGAACTGAGGTGAATAAATGAAACTAGAAATTGGAAACATCGAAATCAAAGAAGTTGTTTTAGGCGAAGAAGAGAAAATCGACAACGGCACACTATATCTCGATCCGAAAAAAATCAAGGAATTGGTTTTAGCAGATGATCGGTTAGCTGATTGTCAGATTGAAATCGCCAAACCAGGGGATAGTGTTCGCATTACGCCTGTTAAAGATGTGATTGAGCCGAGATGCAAGGTTGAGTCCACAGCAGGCATTTTCCCAGGAGTTATCAATAAAGTTGATGTGGTCGGCAATGGACGTACTCATGTTTTGAAAGGGTGCGGTATCATGACCGTTGGGAAAATCGTCGGTTTTCAAGAGGGAATTGTGGACATGCAGGGACCTGGATCTGAGCTGACACCATTTTCCCAATTGATCGAAATTTGTTTAGTCCTAAAACCACAAAAAGGGTTAGATCCTCATTTGTATGAAGAGGCGGCTCGTTTCGCAGGACTAAAAACTGCGGATTACATTGGCAAGCTAGGTGAAAAAGTTAAACCTGATACAATCGAAACGTTTGAGACATTACCGTTGCTGCAACAAATTCAACAATATCCTGATTTGCCAAAAGTTGGTTATGTTTACATGCTGCAAACACAAGGATTACTGCACGATACGTATGTTTATGGAACAGACGCAAAGCATATAGTGCCAACGATTCTTTATCCAACAGAAGTTATGGACGGTGCCATAATCAGTGGAAACTGTGTATCTGCTTGCGACAAGAATACAACCTATCATCATTTAAATAATCCGGTGATTTCAGATTTGTATAAGAAGCATGGAAAAGAAATCAACTTCTTAGGTGTAGTAATAACCAATGAAACAGTTTATCTCAAGGATAAGCATCGTTCCAGTGATTTTGTCGCGAAATTGTGTGAATATCTTGGACTGGATGGGGTTATTATTTCTCAGGAAGGCTTTGGAAATCCTGATACAGATTTGATCATGAACTGTAAGAAAGTCGAAGAAAAAGGAATCAAAACAGTAATTGTAACAGATGAGTATGCTGGAAGAGACGGTGCTAGCCAGTCGTTGGCAGATGCAGATAAATTAGCAACTGCAGTTGTAACTGGTGGAAATGCAAATGAAACGATCCAATTACCTAAAATGGATCGATTGATCGGTCAATTCGATTATATCGATGTAATCGCAGGCGGCTTTGATGGCAGCTTGAAAGACGACGGCACGATTGAAGTTGAAATCCAGGCAATTACCGGTGCGACTAATGAACTAGGTTTTAACAAAATGTCTGCAAAGGGCATTTAAATAATAATAGGGAGGAAATACTAATGACTTTAAATTTAAAGAATAAAAAAGTCTTAGTGATTGGCGACCGTGACGGTATTCCAGGGCAAGCAATCGAGGCTTGTATTGAAGGTACCGGAGCTGACGTAATATTCTCATCAACAGAATGTTTCGTCTGAACGGCCGCTGGGGCAATGGACTTAGAAAATCAACGTAGAGTAAAAGAGGCAGCAGAAAACTTCGGAGCAGAGAACGTAATCGTTTTGATCGGAGCTGCTGAAGGAGAGGCGGCTGGATTAGCTGCTGAAACTGTAACAAATGGTGACCCTACGTATGCCGGTCCATTAACCAATGAACAGCTAGGCTTAGCTGTATATCACGCTGTAGAGCCAGAATTTAAAGAAGTTGTTGACCCAAATGTTTTTGAAGAGCAAATCGGTATGATGGAAATGGTTTTAGATGTTGATGACATCATTGAAGAAGTGTCGGAAATGAGGAATCAATACGCTAAATACTAATCAGTAAAGGAGCGTCTTATGACTAAGTTTAAAGTTGTTCACTACATCAACCAGTTTTATGCTGGGATTGGTGGTGAAGAAAAGGCGGATATCCAACCATTCTCAGAAGCGAAAGTAGTCGGACCAGGACTTGCTTTTATGAACTCATTTGGCGATGAAGCAGAAATCGTCGGCACGGTTGTGTGCGGCGACAGTTTCTTTAATGAGAATTTGGATAGTGCTAAAAAGGATGTATTAGAACGCATCAAACAATTTGAACCAGATATCGTTATTGCCGGACCAGCCTTTAATGCCGGTCGCTATGGAATTGCTTGTGGAGAAGTTGCTCAATCAGTTATGACTGAGCTGGACATTCCATCTGTGACCGGAATGTATGAAGAAAACCCTGGAGTTGAAATGTATAAAAAGGGTGCTTATATCGTGCCAACTAGAAATAGTGCGGCAGGTATGAGAAAAGCAGTACCTGTTATTGCGAGTCTTGCGTTGAAATTGTTGAGAAAGGAACAAGTTTCACCAGAAGAAGACAGTTACTTTGTTCGTTATCGAAAGAATTTTCAGGATGAAAAACGCGGTTCTGCTAGAGCAGTAGATATGCTGATCCGCAAGTTGCAGGATCAAGAATTTACGACTGAGTATCCGATGCCAGAATTTGATAACGTCGCGCCAGCCACCGCGATAAGTGACTTGAGAAAAGCGAAGATTGCGCTTGTGACTTCTGGTGGGATTGTTCCTAAAGGTAATCCAGATCGAATAGAATCGAGCAGTGCCTCGAAGTACGGAACGTATTCCATTGAGAACGTTGATACTTTGACTGCAGATTGTTACGAAACGGCTCACGGTGGGTATGACCCTGTTTATGCAAACCAAGATCCAAACCGAGTATTGCCATTAGATATAGTAAGAGAACTAGAAAAAGAAGGTATGATCGGCAGTCTGCATAATTATTTTTATACGACAGTAGGAAATGGAACAGCTGTTGCGAACGCGAAAAAATATGCAGCTGAGATTGCACAGAAATTATTAGCAGATGGTGTTGACGCCGTTATTTTGACGTCCACCTGAGGCACCTGCACACGTTGCGGGGCAACGATGGTCAAAGAAATTGAAAAAACAGGTTTGCCTGTGGTTCACATTTGTACGGTAGTTCCAATCTCGCAAACAGTAGGAGCGAATAGAATTGTACCAGCTATCGCTATTCCTCATCCATTAGGAAATCCAAATACAAGCCAGATGGAAGAGCAAAAGCTTCGCCGAGAAATCGTTAAAAAAGCTTTGAAGGCGATGACAATACCTGTGGAGGAACAAACAGTATTCGAATAATTGTTAGCTGCCTGAGGGAGCATCCCTCAGGCAGCCGATTGAGATGAAAGGAGCTTGCTAAATGTATGATGTGATCATTATTGGTGGCGGTCCTGCAGGACTCACAGCAGCTTTATATAATGCGAGAGCCCGTCTTAAAGTCTTACTATTAGAAAAAACAAAGTTAGGCGGACAAATTGTATCGACACATGAAATTGCAAATTTTCCTGGTTCAATCAAATCGACTGGAGAAGAAACTTCAGGACCTGAGCTGATTAAACGCATGACAGAACAGGCACAGCAGTTTGGTGCGGAAATTCAATTGCGTAAAGAAGTGACTGATTTGGATTTTGAAGAAGGCATTAAGAAAATTACGTGCAAAGATGGCAGTATTTATAAAGCTCACGCAGTTATTTGTGCAAATGGCGCTTTTCCAAGGGAAATCGGTTGTACTGGCGAACGTGAGTTGGCTGGGAAGGGTGTTTCATACTGTGCTACCTGTGATGGGGCCTTTTTTGAAGATATGGAAGTATTTGTGATTGGCGGCGGAAATTCAGCAGTAGAGGAAGCAATGTTTATCACAACGTTCGCTCGTAAAGTGACTATTATTCAAAATTTGAGTAATCTCACCGCTGATGCGATAGCTGTCGAACAGGCGAAAGACAACGAAAAAATCGAGTATATTTTCGACTCAATTGTGGAAAGTATTGAGGGTGAGGGCATCGTGGAAGCAATGACGATCCGAAATACGAAAACTGGTGAATTGACTCGCTTTGAAGCGGACGAAGATGATGGGCTATTTGGTATCTTTGTCTTTATCGGCAATGTGCCAAGCACGAAACTTTATGAAGGAAAAATCCCATTAAGTGATTACGGTTATATGATCACGGATGAAGCGATGAGTACACGAGTACCAGGTGTTTTCGCAGCTGGAGATATGCGGCCGAAAGTCCTGCGTCAAGTCGTGACGGCAACTGGTGATGGTGCGATAGCAGCATTTTCAGCACAAAAATATGTCGAGAAGATCAAAAGGGAGGCGGCAGTAACATGATTGAATTAACTATAGATAATTTTGACACAGAAGTATTGACGCAAGATACCCCAGTCTTAGTAGATTGGTGGGGAGAAACCTGTGAAAACTGTCTAGCTCTGATGCCAGATGTAGAAGCTTTATATACTCAATACGGAGACAGAATCCGTTTTACGAAATTTAATACTTCACAGAAGAAAGTTCGCCGCTTTTGTATTCAACATAAAATTCTAGGCTTACCAGTTATTTCGATTTATCAAAATGGCGAAAAAGTCGATGAAGTAGCTAAGGATGATTGTACTAAAGAAGCAATTGAAGAAATGATTCAGAAATATGTTTAAGGTGGGATGTTTATGAACTATTCGACTTTACGAGGGGCAAGTTATGTACTGATCCACACGCCTGATATGATCGAACATAACGGAACTACTCAAACAATTGAAAAGATTACGACATCAGACAGTCCATATTTAGCGAATCTTTATGACAACATTCGTCGCTACGATGAAGTAGTAAACTATGCGCCAAATCAAACGTTTATCGGAAACCTAAGCTATCAGGAGCTGAAGCAAATTCCTCAGCCATGGGTCAATCAACCATTTGAAGGGAAACGCGAAGGTAAATTTGGTGAAATTATGCCGGAGTTAGAGTTTTATGGGTTGCTTCAAATCGCTGATGTGTTTGAATTGGTTCATTTGGAAGAAAATTTTGCATTAACCGTTCGTGAGGCTTTGAACAGTCATCCCTTGTTTAAAGCCGATGTGGAAAAAATCAAAGATGGTAAAAAAATTGATTGGATCGAAAAGGATATAGCAGAAAATCATGCAGAAGGATTGTACTATGAGCGTGAATTAGTTGGTTGTGTAAGTCCGGCTCACCAGATTGATACAAATTTGAACGCTCATGTGATGTTAGAAAATTTGGTAGTGAAAGCCAGCGGAGTGCTGGCTTTGCGTCAATTGATCGATAAGCATCGGATTGATCCTAAAGAAATTGATTATGTAATTGAATGTAGTGAAGAGGCATGTGGAGATATGAATCAGCGTGGCGGAGGCAACTTTGCAAAATCAATCGCTGAACTTTGCGGATGCGATCATGCAACGGGAGCAGATATGCGTAGTTTTTGTGCAGGACCAACTCATGCATTGATCACAGCAGCATCTTTGGTGGCGGCAGGCACTCACAAAAATGTAGTAATTGTTGCAGGCGGTGCCACTGCCAAATTAGGAATGAATGGGAAGTCACATATTGGCAAAGATTTCCCAATTTTAGAAGATGTTTTAGGTGGTTTTGCGACCTTGATCGGTGAAAATGATGGTGTTCATCCAATTTTGCGACACGATTTGACTGGCAAGCACGAGGTCGGCAGCGGATCAAGTCCACAAGCGGTGACGACGGCTTTAATCGCTAGCATTTTAGAGAAAGCGCAACTAACCATCAAAGATATCGATGTGTATTCTGTCGAAATGCAAAATCCGGATATCACAAAACCAGCAGGAGCAGGGGATGTACCGTTAGCCAATCTGAAAATGATTGGAGCCATTGGTGTATTACGCAAAGACATCGAGAAGAAAGAACTGAAAGACTTTGTTGAGGAGAAGGCTCTTGTAGGATGGGCACCGACACAAGGACACATTCCAAGTGGAATCCCATATTTAGGTTTTGCAACAGAAGATTTAATAGCGGGTGATAAAAAGCGTGCTATGATTGTTGGAAAAGGCTCTCTATTTCTGGGCCGGATGACTAATCTATTTGATGGTGTGTCAATTTTAATTGAACGAAACAGCGGCAAAACTGCTGAAGGGAATCAGCAAGATTTAGAAGAACTGGTGAAACGTGAAGTTGCGCAGGCCCTAAGAAGCTTTGCGGCCAATTTTTCAATAGAGTAGAGGTGAGGGCTATGTCTGATCAAGTGAAGCAAACAGTCAAAAAAGTTTTTGAGGATTTAGCAACTAGTTTGGAAACTGGACGAATGGAAGCAAAAATCAAGATCGGATTGACCATTGATGGTAGTGAATTAGGCCTTGATGTAATGAAGCAGGCTGCACTTGCTATTAAGCAAAAGAATCTTTTTGATTTAGTTTTGATCGGCAGTGATGTTGAGTGGGCGGCAGACTTTGAACATTTCTCAACCACAGATTGTCAAAAAGAAGCAGCTGAGTTGATGGAAGAGCTGTTAGACAGTGGTAAAATTCAAGGCTGTGTGACGTTGCATTATAATTTTCCTATCGGAGTTTCTACTGTTGGTAAAGTCATAACACCTGCGTTGGGACGTGAAATGTATATTGCGACTACAACTGGTACAGCCAGCGGTGTTCGCAATGAAGCGATGGTTTTAAACACTATCAATGGGATCATAGCCGCGAAGTCCTGTGGGATAAAACAGCCAACCGTTGGTATTTTAAATGTTGAAGGAGCAAAAATAGTTGAACGATCATTACTTGCTTTGCAGGAAAATGGTTATGAGCTTGCTTTCGGTGAAAGTAAACGAGAAGATGGTGGGAAGGTTTTACGAGGAAACGATCTATTGCTAGGCAGTGCTGATGTCGTGGTATGTGATAGTTTGACTGGCAATATTTTGATGAAGCTTTTTTCAGCCTATTCCAGTGGAGGCACCTATGAGACCTTGGGAGCTGGTTATGGTCCAGGGATCGGTCGTAATTATGCTCGCAATATTTGTATTATTTCTCGGGCTAGTGGTGCACCAGTGGTCGTAAAGGCATTGGAATACGCGTATGAACTGGCGAAGGGGAAGTTAGCGAAAATTAGTCAAACTGAGTATCAAAAAGCAGATCAAGCTGGCTTGAAACAAATTTGCGGTGAACTAGTTTCAGCACCATCAGTGAAGACGAAGGAAATTGAACCGCCCGTTAAGGAAATCGTTACGAGTGAAATTGCAGGAATCGAGATCATGGAATTAGAGGATGCGGTGAAAGCTTTGTGGGCAGTAGATATTTATGCTGAAAGCGGAATGGGATGTACCGGACCGATTATTTTAATTAATGAAAAAAATGAATCAGCTGCACAAGAGGAATTAAAGAAAGCTAATTATTTGTAAGGCAAAACCAGCTCATCAAATGGGCTGGTTTTTTCAAATTATCAATATAGAATAACATTGTTTGTAATCAAGACATGGGCTGCGACAAAAAGTAGTAGAAATGAGACGAGAGCACGTAAAATAATTCTGTCATTTTCAAAAAAAGAACAAGGAAATGTCCTATCGTTCAGTACAATCCCCTAAGAATGCAGCATTTTTTAAAGAAGAGGAAGAGGTGAAAAGAAAAGTTTCATCTCTTCCTTGACTCTCCAGTTGCGGCAGACTTTAGACTGGATAGATAAGGGGGGATATACGATGAAGCCATTAAGATTAATTGGTCTCACACAAATAATTTACAGCATCTCTCACTAGAGATTCAGAAGAACCAGATCATTGTATTTACGGGGGTGTCAGGTTCAGGAAAGTCCAGCTTGGTTTTTGATACGATCGCTGCGGAAGCACAGCGACAAATGAATGCGAACTACTCTGCATTCGTAAGAAATCGGATGCCTAAATTCCTCCAGCCTAAAGCGGAACGAATTGAAAATCTTAACCCAGCAATCGTCATTGATCAAACACCACTCGGTGGAAATCAACGGTCTACGGTTGGAACCATCACTGAGATTTATTCATTGTTGCGCCTATTATATTCAAGGATAGGAAAACCACATATTGGTTCTGCTAGTCAATTTTCCTTCAATCATCCTCAGGGAATGTGTCAGAAGTGCTCCGGACTAGGACGTGTTAATCAGATCAACATTGATAAATTGATTGATCAGGAGAAATCATGGAATCAGGGAGCCGTCTTGGATACTAGATATGCGGTTGGTAATTGGTATTGGAAGCAATATGCTGCAGCAGATTTCTTTGATAATGATAAGCCATTGAAGGAATTGACCACTGCCCAGTGGAATCAATTGATTTATGGGCATCCTGAAAAAGAGGTAACACCTATCAATCCGAAATTAGAAGGAATTTGTCGAAATTATGAACGAATTATTTTAAAACGGGACTTATCTGGACATAGTAAAATGTACGAGGAAAAACTAAAAGAACTATTGTATGAAGCGCCGTGTCCTGATTGTGAAGGTCGTCGATTAAACCAACAAACGTTATCAGTAAAAATTAATAATTATTCTATTGCTGATTGTGTAGCGCTGGATATGAATGAGCTACTTGAGTTCTTGAATCGATTAGCTTATCCCGAAGTACATGAAGTCATCTATGAAATCAAGGACCAGGTTCAACGTCTAATTGATATTGGGTTAGATTATTTACAGTTGGACCGAAAGACACCAACCTTATCGGGTGGAGAGGCACAACGTGTAAAGTTGGTAAAGCATATGGGAAGTGCATTGAATGGCATGTTTTATATTTTTGATGAACCAAGTACGGGCATGCATGCGCGCGATGTTTCGCGAATCAATCAACTTCTGCAAGATTTACGAGATAAAGAAAATACGGTCTTTGTTGTGGAACATGACCCAGATGTGATTGCGATCGCTGATGAAGTGATCGATATTGGACCGCTAGCAGGGAAACAAGGCGGTGAAATTATTTTTCGAGGAACTTATCCAGAACTTCTTCAATCAGATAGTATTACAGGAAAGGAAATTTGTCAGACGCTGCCGATCAATACACAGCCGCGCAGGTGGCATGAAAAGATGACAATTAAGAATGCAACCTTGCATAATCTAAAAAATGTGACGGTGGAAATACCTAAACATATTCTAACTGTCGTTACTGGTGTAGCAGGTTCAGGTAAATCAACTTTGATTACTAAAGTTCTACCGGAACAATTTCCAAATGAACTATCGATCATCAACCAATCTCCGATCAAAGCAACCAATCGTGCGACTCCAGCAACGTACCTTGGGATCTATGATGAGATTCGCCGCAGTTTTTCTAAGGCGAATAACGTCCCAGTGGGGATGTTCAGCTTCAACTCAACGGGAGCCTGTCCAACTTGTCATGGGAAAGGAGAAACAACTGTCGAGTTAGTTTTTATGGATCCGATCGTAAATGAATGTGAGGATTGCGGAGGACATCGTTTTTCAGCTGAAGCGTTGAGTTATCGATTGAAGGGATGTACGATTCTGGATGTATTAAATATGACGCCGAAAGAGCTGCAGCACTTTTATCAAAATATCGGCAGCAAAAAAATGAATGAGAAACTGCAAGCGATGATTGATACAGGATTGACTTATCTACCGGTTGGACGAAACTTGGCTACACTTTCAGGAGGTGAACGTCAGCGGTTAAAACTGACTAAAGCTATCACACAAAAGGAATCTGTCTTTGTGCTTGATGAACCAACGACAGGATTACATCTATCAGATATTAAAAAACTGAATGAGCTATTTCAACGGATGGTAGATAAAGGAAATACTTTAATAATCATCGAACACCACAGCGAAATCATCAAACAAGCTGATTGGATAATTGATATCGGACCGGACGGCGGCGTGAAGGGCGGCAACGTTGTGTTCAAAGGTATACCTGAAGACTTATTAGAAAGCGGTACGATTACTGGAGAGTATTTAAAGAAAAGTAGTCAAGTACTCGAAAACTCGATCTACAATTGATTCAGCAGTCGCTTTTCACATTACTCATGTGAAAAATATCCAAAAATGGAAATAAGGCAGACTTGATTTGTCTCCAAAAAAATGGTTTAGCGAAGGATTAGAGACTTAACGGAAAGTACTATAATTAAACAAAAGACTTTTCCGAGAAACACTTAACAAAAGTAAAGCGAACGTTCATAATTCTTTCGATTACGATAGTATATGAACGTTCGACTTTTCATTTTTAAAGCTTCATCCAAAAAAGTAGTTAGTCTTTTTGGACGGCTAGTCGACTTTTAAAAATGATCATCATTATTCACGATCTCATATTTGATTCCATCTGGATCATTAAAGAAGAGCGCATAATAATTTGGCCCATGCTGTGGAAAGATTTGTGGTTCATCCAAAATTTTGGCTCCAAGTTCCAACACTGTTTTATAGATTCGATCTACTTCATTTCTAGATGAAGCTCTAAATGCAATATGGTGAACAGCACCAGGCTTTCTTCGATGGATTGTTTCTTCTTCATATTGTTTTAATGCGGAACAGATGCCAAAATCATAAGATTTATCGAGATATTCGATGACATCCATATCCATCTCTTCCAAATAGACTTTGATTTTCTTATTTAAATCAAAACCTAGAGCTTCCATCAGCCCATCATAAAAAGATTCCACTTCATTGATATCCTTCACCGTAACTTGCAAATGATCTATTTTCATTGGCAATCCCATTCAATCGCTCCTTTCAAAAAACTATATCTTCCAATACGTTGTTCCATCCACCGTACGACCCAAAATGCCATACTCAATGAGGTAGCGCCTGATCGTCACATAATCTTCGAACATCTTCGAAATAATCGTGTTGACTTCTTTTTCCGTATATTGTTTTTCAGATGTAAAGTTTTCAGCTAACTTTTGGAGCAGAATGATTCGCTTTTTTTCCTTTGTCGGAATTTGGTTCGCTTTTCCGTTTTTATCAAGGAAGACATCAAAGACTTTCTCGCGCTCTTTTTTAGTAGAGACAAACCGTTCATCTGAATCAATTAATGAGTTTGCGATAAGTTCACTATGCTCCTTTTCATCAATCGACTCTAACAATGCCAGAAGGATTTTCGCCTGACGTTTCTTTTCTTTAAATTTGAAGCGATGATTTCTCACTGCGGAAGTCGTGATACCTAGCTGATTTGCTATTTCTTGATCGTTAATTCCTGTAGAAAATAGCAATAAAAAATTTTTTTGTGTATCACTCAAACCAGTTTGATTTTTATCGAGATTTAACAAAGCGTTAAAAGAACCATTGTGCTCATGTTTCATATGGTAGATCATAGCTCCTTCTGCTCGAGCGAACTGACTGTTTGAGTCACTGATCGGATAAACGAAACGATCATCAAACGTTTGATCACAATACAGGCAGTGAAAGAGAAATTCTCCATTTTTTGAATATCCCTTTTTTATTTCTTCAATAGTCAATTCGTGTTCCATAATATCACCTCTTGCGATAATGCTAACATAAAATAAAATCGTTTGCAAATACGATTGCATAAATGATTTTTCAGAGGATGTCTATTTTTATTGACCTTCACGCAACGTCAAGCATTATGATAAGAAGTAAGGAGGGATCTAAATGAGTGAGTTTAAAGTTACGATTGTTGATTCATTGTCTTTTTATGATAGATGTCTGCAGGAGACTGTTGATGAACAGGCATTTCGCTATGAAATAATGAAGCCATTCGAAGAAATGTGGCACTATCTGAATGCACCACTTGTTTCTAAAAAGCCCGGGGGCTATGATGTGCTGATGGCTTCAGAAATGTTAGGTATTTGGACACCGCGAAAAAGTGTCGATTTAATTAAATCAAGGTTAGAGCAGCTGAAGGAATCCAATATTTTTAATGAGTGTACTCAAGTCATTGCTGAAAGTACTCGACTTTTCAATGAAATTGGCTACCAGATTCCATTCGAAGAATTGATCGTGAATATTCTACTGGGCGATCCGGAGAATGGCATATTGATGGCTAGTGAGGGTTACAGTGGGTTCGGTGGAATACCGGGATATATTTTTTTGATTGTCGTGCCAAACGACTTTAATCAGGTACGACTGAAGTCGGCTTTGGCGCATGAGTTTAATCACAATATTCGTTTCACTTATGAACCATTTAATCATGGCGATGTGAGTGTTGAGGATTATTTGGTGATTGAAGGTTTAGCAGAGGTTTTCGCTGAAAAGCTTTACGGTGTCGAGTATCGCGGCCCATGGGTGAAGGAGTATGATAAAGAAGAATTGGAATATACGATTGAAGTGATGAAGGATGGTCGTGATGTTCGCGGATTTGATCAAGTCTGCGCTTACATGTACGGTGATGAAGTTGCAAGAGAGCAGGGATATCAACCTATAGGGCTTTCAAGAAATGCCGGTTATACAATTGGCTATCATTTAATAAAAGATTATCTAAAAAAAACTGGAAAGACAATCGCAGAGGCTACTCTGACCCCTAGCTCGACGATCGTAGAAGAATCGAGAATATTTGATTAATTATTGAATAGAGTAAAATTGTAATCGTTTTTCTCAAAAAGGTATGCTATACTTTTAACAATCGAATGACACTAGGGGTGCTTTTACAGCTGAGATTATACCCATTGAACCTGAAACAGTTAGGACTGGCGCAGGGAATGTGCGATATTTTGGAAATTTGTACCCGACCTTTTTTTGGTCGGGTTTTCTTGAGTGTACCTTTCAAGCATAGAAGCCTCCTTTTCATTCTTACGTGAATAAAGGAGGTTTTTTATGTCGAATTAAGGAAGTATTGCAGTTTGTATTTTTGATCAAATGTACACCATTATTTACAGAAAAGGAGAAACGAATGACTTTTACAGAGTTAGCAAGAAAAAAGGCTGCCTCATTTTGGCAAGGAAGTTTTGAGCATCCGTTTATTCAATCACTAGCATCAGGAGATTTAGCTCCAGAAGTTTTTCGCTACTATTTGCTGCAAGATCGCTATTATCTTGAACATTTTAGCAAATTATATGATTATATTGCCGAGCAAACAGATGATGAAGAGGTACAGGCTCAGCTAAAAGAGAATGCTGAAAATCTTAAACTAGGCGAGTTGGCTATACGTGAAGAATTTTTTACTGAATTAGCTATTACTGAGGAAGAGATAGTAGAGACGCCGATTGCACCGACTGCTTACAATTATGTTTCTCATATGTATCGTCAACTAATTGATGGGACACCAAAGACGGCCTATGCAGGAATGCTGCCATGTGCGTGGCTGTATCAAGAAATTGGTGTTCGTCTGATTGAGAGTGGCTCTCCTCATCCTTTATATCAACGTTGGATTGAAACCTATGCGGGTGAAGACGCGGCCAAAGAAATAAAAAAAGAGCGTGCACTTTTAGATCGTCTTTACGAAGATAGTACAGAGGAAGAGCGACATCAAATGATTGAGGCTTTCGTAATCAGCAGTAAAATGGAGTATGCATTTTGGGACATGGCTACAAATTTAGAAAAATGGTAATTCAAAAGGACCGTTCACTTGTGGACGATCCTTTTCTTTTGAAAACGGTTGACAGCGAACATCATACTTGTGTTAAAATGCAAGTTAACACTTGCATAATTAGGAGGCGGTTAAAATGATTTCGGGAGCTGAATTGGTTGTAAAAGCATTAGTTAAAGAGAAAGTTGAAGTTTGTTTTGCTTATCCGGGAGGTCAAGCGATTGATTTGTTTGATGCTCTTTATCAGAAAGAGGAATTTCGAATTGTCCTGCCACGTCATGAACAAGGATTGATTCATGCGGCAGACGGCTATGCTCGTTCTACAGGGAAAGTCGGTGTTTGTTTGGTTACTAGCGGTCCAGGGGCAACTAATTTAATTACTGGTATCGCTACAGCAGGTTATGATTCTTCTCCATTAGTCTGTATTACAGGACAAGTTTCAACACATTTGATTGGAAAGGACGCTTTTCAAGAAGTTGATATGGTAGGAATTAGTCGGTCAATAGCAAAATATGCGGTAACAGTCAAAAAAAGAGAGGAACTGGGAACGATCATGAAGAAGGCATTTATGATCGCGCAAACAGGAAAGCCAGGTGTTGTAGTAGTAGACATACCTAAAAACATTCAGCAAGAACCTGGTTCTGATAATTATCCAGAAACTGTATCGATTCGTGGCGGAGAAAAAAGACAAGTTCCACCAATTGAAAAAATAAATGAAACAGCTAAGGCTTTGAACAATGCAGAAAAACCAATTTTATTAATTGGTGGAGGCGTTCATCGAGGAAACGCGCATAAAGAATTACTTGATTTTGTTGAAAAAACAAATACTCCTGTTGTTTCAACTATTATGGGAAAAGGCGCGTTGCCAAGTAATCACAGGAACTATATTGGCAATGTAGGCATTCATGGCAGCTATGCGGCGAATCAAACGCTCATAAACAGCGATGTGATTTTTGCAATAGGGACACGTTTGAATGATCGAGTAACAGGAAATGCAACAGCGTTCTGCCCACTTGCTAAGTTGATTCATTTAGATATTGATCCTGCAATAATCAATAAAAATATTGATACTTATTTAGGACTTATTGGAGAGGTTAAAGAAATTTTGCCTAAGGTTACAAGTTTAGTTAGTCCGAAGCTCCAGTGTGAACGGCTTCAAGAAATAAAAAAAATGGATACTGCTTTCCCAATTCATATGACAGAAGTTGGATTAACTCCAGAAGCTATCATAAAAAAAATCAATAAACATTTTACTAACGCAATTGTCGTTACTGATGTGGGACAAAATCAACTTTGGACGACTCAATTTCTTGAAGTTACAAAGGAAAGGCAATTACTGACATCAGGTGGTTTGGGCACAATGGGCTTTGGTTTTCCTGCCTCAATCGGTGCAAAATTGGGAAACCCAGATAAGGATGTTTTAACAATCACCGGAGATGGCGGGTTTCAAATGAATCTGCAGGAACTCGCTACAGTAATGCTAGAAAAAATTCCGATCATCATTTGCATTTTCAATAATGGCTGCCTAGGTAACGTCCGGCAGTGGCAGGAAATGTTTTATGAAGAGCGCTATTCTCATACGATTCTAAAAGAGAAAAACACACCGTACATTCCTGATTTTTTAGCATTGGCACGCAGTTATGGGATTGACGGTATGAGAATAACGACTGAGGAAGAAATAGATGAAGCATTTAAACATGTGAGACAACTCCCAAACGAGACATTTGTACTCGAATTTATACTAGAAGCAGAGCAAAAAGTTATGCCGATTGTTGCACCAGGTCAAAGTTTAAAGGAAATGATCGTTTATGAATAAAACAGAGCAAAAATGGCTAAGTGTTTATGTTGAGAATGAAGCAGGGGTATTGGCGAAGGTATCTGGCTTATTTTCAGGAAAATTATATAATTTAAATAGTTTGACGGTCGGAGAAACCGAGACTGTGGACACTTCACGAATGACAATCAGTCTCTACAGTGATGATCGAACTTTTGAACAGATAAAACATCAATTAAGCAATATGGTTGAAGTGATTCAAGTGATTGACTACAGCAATATTTCGATTCATGCAAAAGAAGTCATGTATGTAAAACTGAAGTATAATAAAGAGATGGATCAGTTATTAGTAAATCTGAAGGAGCGGCTAGTGTTCGAAGTGATTGATCAGACAGAAAATGAGCTGCTGATTGAAAGCATCAACTGTGAGAAGAAAAATAATGAGCTTGTTGACTCTCTACGACAATCCGTTGTTATAGAGGAAATGGAAGTAATTCGCGGAGGAAGCGTAGCCATCTCAAGTCTTTCAAAGGAGTAAAGGACAGTAAAATGAAAAAAACTCGAGCCAATATTATGGCGGCAACAAAACAACTGATCATTAAAAAAGGCTACAGTGATATGACTACGAAAGACATTGCAAGAGAAGCGCAAGTGAATGAGGCGACAGTATTTCGCCAATTTGGTAGTAAAAAAAAGTTGTTGTTTGCAACATTGGAAGAAGCGGATTGGATTCCCTCAGTAAACAATGATAGTTTCAAACAGTTTCAATGGAACATTACGAAGGATTTGCGCCTGATCATGGAAAATTATTTTGAGCAAGTAACACCAGAAATTGTGCGTTTTTCAATGGGACTTAGATCACAAGAAATTTATCAAGAAACACTGCCATATATCCAAAAAATTCCAAGCGCCTTTACAGAGCTGATACAAGATTATTTAAATAAAATGAAGGAAAGAGGAGAGCTGAAAATTGGAAATCCGAAAGAATCGGCGGAAGTCATCTTTTCTAGTATGATCGGTTTTGCTTTTTTACACGCATATTCTAGTGAGGATCAGTACAAAATAGATAAAGACGCTTTTGTATCTCATGCAATCAACTGTTTTGTGAAGGGATTAAACTAAAAACTTGGAGACACTTTTCGATTTATAGAAAGTGTCTCCAAGTTTTTTTATTCAAGAGGTTTCTAATTTACATCAACCGATTGTCTTCATTTTGCTTAGAAGGACGTAATAAAGCTTTCTTTTGTTCCAAGCGAAAATAAATGAAGTGTGAAAGGACACCAAAAAATACTGGGCCTAAAAGTAGTGTAGAAAAGTTCAAGTAATTTCCTAATTTCAGTGGTTCATAGATTTGAAAAGCAATTGCGATAAAAATACAAATACATACACTGAGAGATAAAAAGTAATTTAAGAAATTATTTTTAATAATCAATGAGTCTTTTAAAATGATCCTTTTCCTCAAAGAAAATGGGAAGCTAGCAGCAACGATGAAGTAAGGAATCGCTCTAGAAACATTTGTCATATAAGTCAACTGGTTAAACAGTTCGGATAGGAAGGTGTTACTGAAAGCGAGCAGCCCAATAAATAACGAGATAAGGAATGATTGGATCCAAAGTGCATTCTCTGGCATTTGATTCTTATTAAGCGTTGAAAACTTCGGCCAAAATATTTTCGGGGTACTTTTAATCAAACTTTTTAAAGGTCCATAACTAATAGAACTAAGTAGACTTAAGTAAGCAAGCCCCATAGTCAAAGCAGTATAGCGTATAAAAAGCTGAGTTAATAAATAACTATGTGAAGCAGATAAGTTGAAGCAAACAGCTAAATTCTTAGCTAATTGTTCCATTACACCATACATTAAATTGCCGAGATGAAGAGAGGTCGCATTTCTCAGCTCCTCAATATTGTTGGAGCAGCTCCAAAGAATGATCCCACTGATATATAGCATCAACACAACAAATGAACTGATGATCACTGATCGAGGAAACCTCGTTCGACTATTCTTTGTTTTATCTGCAAGGCTTGCAATGGTGTCCAATCCCCCAAATGCTGTGATTGAGAAAATAAAAAAAGGTAATTGGGAAAGTAAACGATTAGATGATTCTTGAAAAAAACTTGATACTGTAATGCTATGAGTGATGTTTTCTGCTACCTGATCTGGATTTTTTATGATCAGCAATAAATTTCCAATAATTGAAATAATTAGCAAGCCGACCATCGCATACCCGCTAATATGCAGAAACCTAAAAATAACTTGAAAACCACGTTTATTCATCCAAGTGATAAACAAAACCGCCAAAATTGAAAAAAGAGCTAGCCAAATCTGTGGAGAAAGTCCAAACCAATCAATTGAAGCAGTGATATCCTTGCCGAAAATAAGAACAGATATAGGGATTAGGATTTTCATAAATAGACTGATCATCCAAATAAAATAACTGCTATACCAAAGGAAAACAGTAGTAAAGGCGGCTTTGGGTGAAAGAGACTCCTTTAACCAATCATAGATCGCTCCTGAGCGATGGGCATATTTTTTGGTATATTGAGCGACGATCAACGCATAAGGAATGAAGTAAAAAAAAGCACTGATAAAAAACCAAATAAGTGATTGACTTCCTAGCATAAAGAAAGCTGAAACCATGCTAGAAAATGAATACACTGTGGTAGTGATAATCAAGATCAAATTTTGAGAAGATTTCATTTTATCCATCGTTTGCTCCCGGTAGTCTTTTTCTATATCTTATTTTCTTTCAAAAAAAAAGACAAGATAGATTATTATCCCAAAAGAATAAAATAGTTTTGCAAAAGCGAAGTAGATGATTGGTAAATCAACACTTCTAAGTACGCAAGTAGGAGCAAT
Organism: Candidatus Enterococcus murrayae; assembly: GCF_017315985.1. GTDB lineage: Bacteria > Bacillota > Bacilli > Lactobacillales > Enterococcaceae > Enterococcus_A > Enterococcus_A murrayae. The sequence goes on from NZ_JAFLVR010000018.1 coordinate 59,379, forward strand.
AACAATATATTGCTTTGTTTTCGCAAGAAATAACAAATTTTGGCTGAACTGTTCGGATTGAATAGTCTTTTAGTGATTTGTAAATTACCATTTAAGAAAGCGGATTCAATAAAATTACAGTTAGCGAGCATCTATAATAGCTTAACTTTGCTGTACAAATAGCTGGAATCTAGATTGTTATTGGTCAGCATAGTAATATTTTGTCCTCTCGTTTGAAAAATAGCATAATGTGGCTGAGTTATAGGAAAAAGATCAGTCGTAGTGTAAACGTTTGCTATAATGAGAATGAAAATTGAATATTTAATAACTAAACAAGGGAATGAGGTGAGAATCCTCAACAGCCCCTTTCTACTGTATATGCGGATGAAATCTCAACAGCCACTTTTCGGGAAGGCGAGAAAGTAAAATGATGCGAAGTCAGGATACCTTGTGTAGGGATTAAAAAATAATTGGATTGGGAAGATTATTTTGCTGAGTGTCTATTCATGAGTTTAGACAAATTAAAATACGGCGAGCCCATCTTATTTGGACTCGTCGTATTTATTTTTAAGGAGGGAATTATTATGAAATATTCAACAAAAAAATTAGCAACACTGGCAATTTTATTGGCTCTTTGCGTGATAGGTGCGAATATCAAAATTTTGGGTTCAATCGCACTAGATTCTTTTCCAGCGTTCATTGGTGCAATCATACTCGGACCTGCCGCAGGTGCATTTTTAGGGTTTTTTGGACATATGATCTCTGCATTACTGTCTGGCTTTCCTAATACTTTACCGATCCACTTGGTTATTGCAGTTTTGATGGCTGCTTGCATGTTCTTTTATAGTTGGACACGCAGAAAGTTTTCAAAAAATAAGATTGCTGCTTCTGTTGTCTCAATGTTAGTTGCCTACACAATCAATGTACCGCTTGATTTACTTTTACTCTACCCAGTGATGGGACCAGTTGTTTTTATGCTTTTTGTACCTTTGACACTCGCAACTGTAGTCAATTTATGTTTGTCCGAGGTTGTAATTTTAGGTATTCCTCAAAAATATAAAGAAGCAGTCTTTTTAAAATAATCAAAAATCGGAGTCGTTGCTATGACAGCTAAGCATGGAGGAAACATTCAAGAAATTAGTGAAATATATCAAAAGAATAAGCGTCAGTTAATTGATTTTAGCGCAAATATCAATCCTCTAGGTATTCCAGAGGAAATCAAGAAAATTCTAACAGACAATATCGAGATGTTGATTCATTATCCGGATATTCGTTACCATTCACTGATTCAAGCTATCGCAAATTTCCATAAAATTCCACAGAGATATGTATACCCTTCAAACGGTGCAGCCGAGGCAATCTTCATGTTGGGACGTACACTAAGTGTAAAGAAATTGATGTTGCTTGCACCAACTTTTATGGAATATGAGGAGGCCTTTGGTCAGCAAGATACAGAATTTTGTTATTTCTACTTAGAGCAGTCGAATTTTCAATGGTCGATTTCACAGTTAAAACAGGCTGCGAAAAAGCAAAAGGTTACAGGAATTTGTCTTTGTAATCCAAATAACCCAACAGGACAGTTATTAAATCAGTCAGAACTCGACGATCTGTTAGCTTTTTGTCGCGAAAATAAAATGGTGCTAATCGTAGATGAAGCATTTGTCGATTTCACAGAAGAAGAGCATTCGCTTATCCCGTCGATTAAGGATTATTCAAATTTATTCATTTTCCGTTCATTAACGAAAATGTTTGCGATTCCAGGATTACGATTAGGCTATTTACTAACAAGTAATTTATCAATCTTAGCAGAAATTAATGAGAAAACTATTCCTTGGCATATCAATACATTTGCTGAATTAGCGGGGCAACAAGCATTGAAAGAAACTCAGTTTATTGAGGAAAGTAAGCAGTACATTATAAGCGAACGACTTTTTTTAGAAGCAGAATTATCAAAATACAAGGAGCTGGAGTTATTCCCCAGCCAAACCAATTTTCTTTTTTTTCGCTATTCAGGGAGCGGTTGCTTACAAGAAAAAATGATCCATAAAAATATTTTGATTCGAAATTGTAATAGCTTTAATGGATTGACTAAAAGGTATTATCGAATAGCTGTTAAATCAAGAGTCGAAAATCAAAAATTACTTGAGGCATTGGAGGCAATACTATGAGGGCGACAGCATCCTGCCCAGGTTCCTGTGGGGAGCTGATTCAGGGATGGTACGGAGATTCACAAAAACTAGTCAGTTATGGTATTGATCGCTTTTCTAGAGTCACCATTCAAGCTGGGCATTCCTTTGAATCTACACACTCTAAATCTAAAGAGGCCTTAAAAAGGACTTTTGATCACTTTAATCTTCGAAACGAGGATAGTAAAAATTTTGAGCTATCGATTGTTTCAGATTTACCTTTAGCCAAAGGAATGGCCAGCAGCACTGCAGATATAGCCGCCACCTGTCGGGCTGCCGCGGCCTATCTTGGGAAAACAATATCGACAAATGAGATTATAGACATCTGCTTAGCGATCGAACGAACTGACAGCATACTTTTCCCAACACTCACCTTCTTTGAACAAAAGAATGGCACGGTTAGAAAAGAAAGTGGGTGGGCTCCTCATTTTTATGTAATTGTTCTAGAACCAGAGGAGACACTCACAACTGAAGGATTTCATACAATTGAAACAGATCGGCTTTTTTATCAGCAACGTGAGCAATTTTCTAAGATCTACCATCGTTATCAAACGGCCGTATCGGAGCGTTCAATAAAGCGGCTTGGAGAAGTAGCCATTCAAAGTGCTTTATTAAATCAAAAGATTTTACCCAAACCATATTTTTCTGAGCTATTAAAACTTCAAAAGCAGTATGACTGGCTTGGTGTTAACGTTGCACATAGTGGATCAGTAGTAGGAATAATGATCGAATCAGTAAAAGAAGTCGATCAAGTTTTGAACGTCATTCAACGATCGAAACTTAGCAGCTATTATTCAAAAGTAAGTGTACATCAAAGCTGCTATCGTGGCGTACAACTGATAGAAGTGAGGAGAAATGATGAAAAAGTTGATGATCGCAGCAGTATCCAGCGGTTCAGGCAAAACGACGATTACGCTTGGTTTAATGAAGCTTTTACAAAATCACGGATATCGAATTCAGCCTTATAAGGTTGGACCAGATTATGTTGATACGCAATACCATACACGAATTACTGGAAAACCTTCACGAAACTTAGATATGTTTTTAGTACAAGATGACGAGAGATTGCAAACACTATTTGAGAAAGAGGCCCAGCAAGTAGATATTTGTGTGATTGAAGGAGTAATGGGGCTTTTTGATGGATTGGGAGTGAGCAAGGATTTTTGTTCTAGTGCGGGTGTGGCCAAACAATTGAATTGTCCAGTGCTGTTAGTAGTCAATGGACAATCAGCTTCAACATCTGTTGCAGCTGTTGTAAAGGGCTTTTCTGATTTTGATCCTGCGGTCATGATTTGTGGCGTAATTATTAATAAGGTTGCGTCTGATACGCATTACCAATTAATAAAAAAAGCAGTAGAAACCTATACAAAAATTCCTGTTTTTGGCTATCTGAAGCGTGAAGAGGGAGTGGCACTCCCTTCTAGACAACTCGGTTTAGTACCAGATAGAGAAATTAATGATGTAGATGAAAAAATAGAACAAGTAGCAGCTTCGTTAGAAAAGACCTTTGATTTCAATGGTTTATTAGAAAAGCTGCCAGAAGAGAAAATATCGTATAGGGCACCAAATTATCCTCAATACTCAGAGCTTAAAGTGGCTTATGCACTCGATGAGGCATTCCACTTTTATTATCAAGATAATCTCGAGTTATTAACCTCATATGGGGTGGAACTTAGTACTTTTAGTCCAATGAAGGATCAACAACTTCCTGAAGCTGATTTGTATTACTTCGGGGGAGGGTATCCTGAAGAATTTGCCCAACAACTCGCTGAAAATCACTCGATGCGTAAAAGTATCAAAGACAAGCATGAGCAAGGAGCTTTTATATTGGCAGAATGTGGGGGCCTGATGTATTTAGGATCATTTTTCAAAGAAGACGATCAACGTTATCCAATGGTAGGGATTTTTGATGGAATCAGTGAAATGACCTCTGGTTTGAGAAAGTTTGGCTACTGTTATGGAGAAATTGAACGAGATACATTAATCGGAAAAAAAGGCTCAACTCTCGTTGGACATGAATTTCATCATTCAATTTTCAATACTCAAGAAAAGACAGTGTTGAAAATGACCAAGAAAAGAGATGAAGAGGTGGTAAAGCGTTGGACTGGCGGTTATCAAAAGAAGAATACATTTGGAAGTTATCTTCATCTTCATTTCTATCAAAGTGAGAACTTCTTACAGACATTATTGGAGCAAGTGAGGTCTGGACTATGACCGGGTTGGTTATTATAGCATTTTTGCTGGATTTGCTTGTCGGTGATCCATACAGCTGGCCGCATCCCATTAAAATAATTGGAAATTTTATCGACTGGTTTCAAAAGAGTTTTACTCAAACAAAAAATGAGAAAGAAAGATATCGTTGGGGCATTGTTTTATGGTTTGTAACAGTTTTAGGATCGGGTGCAGTTACTTACCTTATTCTAAGATTGGGATTTTTAGTACATCCTCTTTTAGGAAACTTGTGTTATATCTATTTGGCTTACACTACTCTGGCTATTAAAAGTTTGTCGTCAGAAGGGCAAAAAGTTTATCAGAAATTAGTAAATGAAAGTTTGAAGAGTGCTCGTCAGCAAGTCGCAATGATTGTAGGCAGAGATACGAATGAGTTAACAAAGGAAGAAATTACCAAAGCAACGATTGAAACTATTGCCGAAAATACTAGTGATGGAGTGATCGCACCACTATTATGCTTATTCATTGGCGGACCCACTTTGGCAATGATGTACAAAGCTGTTAATACCCTAGACTCAATGGTAGGTTATGTGACGCCAAAATACCGAGCAATTGGCTGGTTCTCGGCAAAAATGGATGATCTTTGGAATTTCCTGCCTGCTCGTATGACTTGGCTATACTTATTAGTTGCTACTAAATTCTTGCAACTTAATACATCTAATGCTTTGCGTGTTGGAAAAAGAGATTGTCGTAATCATAAAAGTCCTAATAGCGGCTATCCTGAAGCGGTAGTTGCAGGAGCATTAGGAATTCAACTAGGTGGGACCCATCTCTATCATGGTGTTGAAATCTATAAGCCGACTATCGGCGTACCACTTCGCTCACCCCAGCCCAAAGACATTTTAACTACGAATGCGTTGTTGTATACAACGGCTGTTTTAAGTCTGATTGTATTCAGTGTTCTATCAATTGTAATTAATAATTATCTTTTGTGAAAAGAGGGAATAACGTGGACTATATAAAAAATCCTCAAATGATTGAAACAGAAAGCTTTAATATTATTCAAGGAATTATTGAACAAGAATTTCCTAATTATTTTTTTTCATGTCCGAAAGAAGAAAAAATTATCAAAAGAGTAATTCATACAAGTGCTGATTTTGATTATCTTAAAAATCTCGTATTCACCAACGATGTAATTGCGACGTTGGAGGATTTTTTCTTAGCCGGCAACGGCACTATTTTTACGGACACTACTATGGCCCTTAGTGGGATTAATAAAAGAATTTTAGATAAATTGACTATTCGCTATGAATGCTATATTGCTGTTCCAGAAGTTGCGGAACAAGCAAAAGCTAAAGGAATGACGCGTTCGATGGCGGGGATAGAGCGAGCAGCAACAATTGATGGGCCAAAGCTTTTTGTTATTGGAAATGCACCAACTGCGATTTTCAAACTGTTAGAGCTTGTTGAAAGAAAGGACTTGGAAACAATAGCCGTAATTGGCGCACCTGTTGGCTTTGTAGGTGCAGAAGAATCAAAAGAAGCCTTATTTGAGAGTGATGTTCCAGCTATTGTTGCTAGGGGACGTAAAGGGGGAAGTAATGTTGCGGCTGCAATAATCAATGCATTGCTATATCAGTTAGTAGAAAGGGAAAACTGATGGAAGAATTCATTTTTTTCAATGGTAAAAAGTTGCGTAAGGGATATACAACCGGTTCTTGTGCAACCGCAGCAGCAACTGCAGCAGCAGGTCTGCTTTTCAACAATGAAGCGCATGAAAATATTCAAATTGAGTTGCCAAATACTGAAAAGCTAACCATTCCTATTGCTTCGTTGGAAATGAAGGAAGATACATGTGAAGCCTTTGTTGTGAAAGACGGTGGTGATGACGTTGATGCAACAGATGGTATGTTGATTGGAGCAAAGCTTAGTAAAAACGCAACAAAACAAATTATTATTGATGGTGGTACTGGAATTGGGCGGGTGACAGAAGTCGGCTTACAGATTCCTGTAGGAGAGGCGGCAATCAACCCAGTTCCAAGAGGTATGATTGAAGAGGCTGTTCGGAAAATTATTGGTCCTGAACAAGGAGCAAAAGTCGTGATATTCGCGCCAGAAGGAGCAAGTATTGCAAACCAAACGATGAATCGCCGCTTAGGAATTATTGGCGGAATATCAATTTTAGGAACAACGGGTATTGTTACTCCAATGTCTGAAGAAGGGTGGAAAAAGTCTATCTCCTTAGAATTGGAAATGAAAAAGAGTCAAGGATATCGATCAGTGATTCTATGTCCAGGAAATTATGGAGAAGATTTTGTTCTAAAAACATTGAAATTCGGTGAGGATAAGATTGTTTCTATGAGTAATTTTGTCGGGTATGTTTTAAAAGAGGTTCAGCGCTTGGAATTTGAAAAAGTTCTGATGGTCGGCCATTTAGGTAAGCTAATCAAAGTATCTGCTGGTATTTTTTCTACACATAGTAAAGATGCTGATGCGCGAGCAGAAATTTTAATTGCCAATTTAGCTTTACTTGGTATGTCTGTGGAGCAATTAAAGAAAATTCAAGGATGCCTGACAACTGAAGCAGCAGGGGATATTATTGCGGATGCAGGATATGAGAAAGTCTATCCAATTATAGCTAAAAAAATAAAGTATCGCTCTGAAAGTCTTCTAAAATATCGTAAGCATCAACCAATTATTGAGGTAGTTTTATTCTCCTCTCAAAGAGGTTACTTGGCTTCAACTAAACCGATTGAAGTACTGAAGGAGGAATGGAAATGATCACCATTGTTGGAATTGGACCTGGCGGAACACAGGATTATTTGTTTGATAAAGCTAAAGAGGTAATTGATAGTGCTGACTTAATTATTGGAAGTGAGCGTCAATTAAAGATAGTTCCTTTGAGCAAGAGAGGAAGTTGTCATCGTTTGCCGCATAAATTAGATGATCTGACTACGTTTTTAACAGAACATCAAGAAGCTGAGATCGTTCTTTTAGCTTCTGGTGATCCATTAACTTATGGCATTGGGAAATGGCTAATTAGACAGTTTCCACCAGAAAAATTGACCATCTTGCCTGGAATTAGTTCGCTGCATTATCTGTTCAATCGTTTAAATATTCCTATAGAAGACTGTTTTATTACAAGCAGCCACGGCAGAAAACCTGATTTTTCTTTATTGTTTAAATTGCCGAAAGTAGGAATTGTTACAGATAAAGCGAATGGACCTTATCAATTAGCTCAGGAAGCATTACGTCAAGGTAGTGTTGCAACTTTCTATATTGGGGAGAATCTTAGTTATTCTGATGAAAGGATCAGATGTTATAGAGCATCGGAAGTTCCCGATGAAAACTATCAAATGAATGCAGTGGTGATAATTAATGAAGGATAATTGTTTTATTCGTGGCAATGTTCCAATGACAAAGGAAGAAATCCGAACACTCAGTTTGGCTAAGCTGCAGCTGCGTGAAGCTGAGAACTTTTTAGATATAGGAACAGGAACGGGAAGTATGGCGATTGAAGCGGCATATATGTACCCTAATTTAATGGTGACAACGATTGATTCGAATCAAGAAGCACTTAATGTTTTAGAGAAAAATCAAACTAAATTCCAATTGACCAATATAAAAAGTATCTTAGGGAAAGCGCCTATCATATTGAGTGATAGTTTTGATGCCATTTTTGTAGGTGGATCAGGTGGGAATTTGTCAGAAATATTAGAGTGGAGCTTTCAATTGTTAAAACCCGGGGGCTGCTTAGTTCTAAATTTCATTCTCCTAGAAAATGCCATTGAGGCCATCGAATGGTTAAAAACTGAATGTTATTCTTTTCAGGCAATTCAGTTACAAGTAGGGCACTATACAAAATTAGGGCAAGGGCATTATTTTAAACCGCAAAATCCAGTAATGATTATTGAAATGAGAAAAGAGGAGTAATTCTATGACAAAGGTACATTTTGTTGGTGCAGGTCCGGGAGATCCGGAGCTCATTACGTTTAAGGGTTATCAACTGTTGCAAGCTGCTGATATTGTCATTTATGCAGGCTCGCTCGTCAATCCAGAGCTTCTAAGCTATTGTTCAAAGGACTGTAAGATACTTAACAGTGCATCAATGAATCTAACAGAGATTATTGATGAAATGGAACAGGGTGTTCGAGCTAATAAAGAAGTGGTTCGATTGCAAACAGGTGATTTTTCTATCTATGGCTCGATTCGGGAGCAAATTGAAGAATTAAAAAAGCGTTCAATTGATTTTACTTGCACACCTGGTGTCAGCTCCTTTTTAGGTGCTGCTTCTAGTTTAGGGGTAGAGTACACCGTTCCAGAGATATCACAAAGCGTGATCATTACACGGATGGCTGGGCGAACCCCAGTTCCAGAAAAAGAAAGTTTACGCTCTTTTGCTCAGCATCAAACGTCAATGGTGATTTTTCTATCAATTCAAGGAATAGGACAAGTTGTGGAAGAGTTGGTTGCTGGAGGGTACCAATTAACAACACCGGTAGCAGTCATCTATAAGGCTACTTGGCCAGAGGAAAAGAAAATTGTTAGTACATTAGAAAATATTACTGAAAAAATTGCAGAAGCAGACATTACTAAAACAGCTTTGATTATGGTTGGGGAGTTTCTAGGGGATGAATTTAATTACTCTAAGCTTTATGATGCCAACTTTAAGCACGAATATCGAAATGTGATAAGTAATGAGTAAGGTCGCGATTTTAGCTTTAACTTCTACAGGAATAAAACTTGCTAAGGAAATTCGGCAAATTTGGAATAAGGATGCTCAAATTTTTGTTTCTAAAGACAAAGTAGAAGAGGGCTTAAGCATTTTTCCGACTGGAAAATTTACAACGGGCATTCAGTTGTTGTTCAAACAATATGATGCACTGGTTTGCATTATGGCAACTGGAATTGTAGTCCGTAGTATTGCAGATGTGTTGGAAGATAAACAAAAGGATCCGGCAGTAATTGTACTAGATGAAAAGGGACGGCATACGATCAGTCTGTTATCAGGGCATATTGGCGGAGGAAATCAGTTAACGCTGGAAATTGCAGCAAAATTGAATAGTTGTCCCGTAATAACTACTGCAACAGATATTCAGGAAGTTACAGCACTAGATATATTGAGTAAAACAATAGATGGATGGTATTCCGATTTTAAAGAAACAACAAAAAAAGTAAATAGTCTTTTAGCTAACCATAAAAAAGTTGGGCTGATTCAACATGAACAGTGGGTAAAGGATACTAGAGGATTAACCGTCATCAAAGAAAATGATGCTATCGATTTATTTGATGCTGTCTTACTTATTTCTGATAAATATGAAGAAAAGCTATCTAAAAAAATTATTCAGGTTGTTCCTAGGAGATATGTGTTGGGAATTGGAGCAAAAAAAGATTGTGATTTTTCGATTATCCAAAAGGAATACTTGAGTTTTTGTAAATCAGTAAATGTTCATTATCGAAGTATTAAAAAAATGGTCAGTATAGATTTAAAAAAAGAAGAGCCTGGGATTGTCCGATTTTCTGAATGGCTCGATGTTTCGTTCGAGACATATTCAGCTGAGGAATTATCAACTGTATCGGGTAAATATCCAGAGTCCTCTTTTGTAAAGCAAGTAACCGGCGTTGGGAATGTAAGTTTATCAGCCGCAGATTTAGCAAGTAATGGGCAAGTGGTGACAGGTCGTTATGCAAGTCATGGAGTCACCTTTGCATTGGGAAAGGATGAAGACGACGCATGTTGTATGTTGTGGGATTAGGACCGGGCGAAAAGAAAAAGATGTCGCTTGAAGCTATTGAGGTTATAAAAAAGGTCGATGTGATCGTTGGATATACGACTTATATCCGTTTGATTAAAGAATTAGTTGATGGGAAAGAACTGATAAGTACAGGAATGAAAAAAGAAATTGATAGGTGTAAAAAGGCTATCGATATAGCAAAGGATGGGAAAGATGTCGCTGTTATTTCGAGTGGAGATGCTGGGGTCTATGGAATGGCAGGATTGATTCTAGAGCTTACAAGTCAAATGGCTGAGGAAATTGCTGTTCAAGTTATTCCTGGCATTACAGCCAGTATTGCTGGGGCCGCATTACTAGGAGCTCCATTAATGAATGATTTTTGTCACATCAGTTTGAGTGATCTGATGACACCTTGGGAAATGATTGAAAAGCGACTCAATGCAGCTGCCAGTGCTGATTTTGTGATTTGTCTATATAATCCCAGAAGTAAAGGCAGACCTAATCACTTAGCTAGAGCGCTAGAGATTATTCAACAGTATAAATCAGAAGACACTATCGTTGGAATAGCTAAGGATGTTGGAAGAAAAGAGGAAAAAGTAATTCTTACTTCGATCGCTGATTTAGATGAGACGGTGGTAGATATGACCACGATTGTATTAGTCGGTAATAAAGAAACCTATATTTCTGATAATTGGATGATTACTCCAAGAGGCTACAAGCTATGATTTTACTACTTGGAGGCACCTCTGAAAGTTTGAAAATCGCTGAAGCACTCAATGAGTGTGACATCAGATTCTATTTATCAGTGGTTACAGACTATGGAGAGAATTTAGCAAAATCTGTAGCTGAGCATATTATAAAGGGGCGGCTGACTAGAACGGAAATGATTTCATTCATTTTGAATCATAAAATTGATTTAGTAATTGACGCAACACATCCGTATGCAGTTGAGGTATCAAAAAATGCAATAGCCGCTTGTTTTGATACAGAAATTAACTATTATCGTTTTGAAAGACCATCATATCATGCTGAGGAGATGGTTTCAGTAGACTCAATAAAGGCAGCTTGTCAAAAGGCACTTGAAAACTCTGGGAATATCTATTTAACCACCGGTAGCAAAACTTTAGGGGAGTTTCTAAAATACTTACCTAAAGAACGTATTATTGCTCGGGTATTGCCAACGGCTGATGTGTTAATGACAATAGAAAAATTTGGATTATCAACTGCGCAAATTGAGGCAATAAAAGGACCGTTTTCTAAATCATTAAATCGAGAACTACTGATCCATAACCGGGCAGGCGTAATGATTACAAAAGAAAGTGGTCAAGCAGGCGGATTTTTAGAAAAAGTTCAGGCCTGTAATGAATTAAACATTCCCTGTATTGTATTAGAACGTGAGCAGATCGAATATCCGAATAAGTTTTCATCTATTGAAGAGCTGATTGATCGAATAAAGGGGTGATGGAATGATTGGAAAAATTGCATTAGTTGGTGCAGGACTGGGTGATCCAGAATTATTGACAATTAAAGGACTAAGAAAAATTGAACAAGCAGACGTGGTTGTTTACGATCGCTTGATTAATCCGGCTATTTTAAATGCCTGTAAAGCAGACTGTGAAAAAATTTATGTTGGTAAAAAACCTAATTACCATCCAGTTCCGCAAGATAAGATCGAAGAAATTATGATTGAAAAAGCGCGCCAAGGACTTAATATAGTCCGTCTTAAAAGTGGAGATCCTTATGTTTTTGGCCGAGGTGGAGAGGAAGGATCGGCTTTAAAAGAAGCAGGGATAGCTTTTGAAGTCATTCCTGGAATCACTTCATCCATCGGGGGATTGACCTATGCTGGAATACCTATTACACATAGGAACTTGTCTGCCAGTTTTCATGTCTACACAGGACATTTAAATGATTCGAGTCAAGCTATAGATTGGTCAATTGCTGCTAGAACAGAGGGAACTTTAGTATTTTTGATGGGAATGTCCGGCTTACAGGAAATTACAAAAAAACTAATGAGTAATGGGAAAGACAAGAATACTCCAGTGGCAATAATTCAATGGGCCAGTCGTAAACAGCAAAAAACAGTCGTAGGAACGTTGGAAACAATTTTCAAACAGGCACAGGCTGCTGAACTAGAACCACCCAGTCTGATTGTGATTGGGCAGGTTGTAAAGTGCAGAGAAGAGTTAAATTTTTTTGAAGAGCGTCCTTTTTTTTCAACGAGTATTACAATTCCATTTACGAAAAAGAAAGGTATAGCTAGTCGCTTAACAGATTTAGGAGCAGAAATTATTGAACTGCCACCTAGCTGTAAACAAATTTCTGAGGGAATAATTGATTTTAGTAAGGCTCAACAGGTAGTTTTCACTGATCAACTAAGCATTGAAATGTTTGTACGCTTGATGAAACAAAATAAAATCGATTGGCGAAACTTAAGTGATTGGCGATTTATTACAGTGGGACATCATACAGGTTCTACTTTGGAAAAGAAAGGTATTCTAGCAGATCATAACTATTTAGATTTAACTGTTTGCTTACAGGAGTTGGAGATTACTTCAACTACCCTATTTTTAGGTGATTCTTCAACAATTGATATTTTAAAAGAAGAAAAAATTGCAGGTACCAAGTTAATTAGTCATGAAGAAAAAATTGTTGTTGAGATTCCTAGATTATGGCAAAAAACGGATCTCATGTACTTCCCCAATTCAAAATCAGCCCGGTTATTCTTGACGGCTCTAAATAATAAAGAGTTAGAGATTGTTAAGCAGAAAAAAATTATAGTTATGGGACAAAAAACAAAGGATGTTTTTAATTACTATAAAATTCCTGTGATTCTGACAGATGAACCTAGCTATGAAAGTGTTGTAGAAAAAATCAAAGAGGAGATGGAGTGATGAAGCCTGCATTAATAGTAGTCAGCTTCGGTACAAGTTATGTTGAAACGAGAAAAAAAACGATTGACGTCGTAGAGAAAAAAATAGCTCAAGCGTATCCCGAATTTGATACTTTTCGCGCTTTTACTTCCAATAAAGTCATAAAGAAAATCAAAGAACAGGAAAAAATGACAGTTTTGACAGTAGATCAGCAAATGAAAAAACTAGTTGCTGATGGTTATGAAGAAATCTATGTTCAACCGCTGCATATTATTCCTGGAAGTGAGTACTCAAAAGCATTACATCAGGCGATGAGATACAAGGATCAATTAAAACTGGTAAAAATCGGAAAACCTTTGTTAAGTGATGTGGGAGATTATCAGAAGATCGTTGGATGGTTAGAATTGCTGTCAGAAGGATTTGCCGAAGATGAAGCTCTAATGTTAATGGGGCACGGCAGTCAACATTCAGCATTTACAGTTTATGCGTGTTTAGATCACATGTTAATGGAAAAACCAATTTTTGTTTGTGCGGTTGAAAGTTATCCAGAAATTTCTTTACTAATCAGTCGACTTCAAAAGAGCCACTACAAGAAAATAAAATTATATCCATTGATGCTAGTGGCGGGAGATCATGCGGTAAATGATATGGCATCAGATGAAGAAGATTCTTGGAAATCTCAATTAGAAAAAGCTGGGTTTTACGTGGAAACCATTCTTAAGGGAATGGGAGAGGCTCCGGAAATTCAACAGCAATTTATTGACCATGTAGGAGCGATGATAGAAGGGATGACGAATGGCTAAATTTTATGGAGTAGGTACTGGACCAGGTGCATCAGATTTACTAACAATTCGTGGGAAAGAAATCATTGAAATGGTTGATTGTCTCTATACACCTGAATCTAAAAAGGGTGGAAAAAGTCTTGCATTGCAGATTGTTGATCCTTATTTACGTACGGATTTAACAATAAAACAACGACATTTTCCGATGGTAAATGATTGGGAACAGAAGCGAAGTGCTTGGAACGAAATTACAGAGGAAATTGTTGCTGATGTAAAAAAAGGGTTGAATGTTGCCTTTATCACATTAGGCGACCCGATGGTTTATAGCACTTACAGTTACTTATTAGAGCGATTATCAAACAAGATCGAGACTGAAACAGTGTCCGGAATATCCTCTTTCTGCCAGATTTCTAATAATTTACAGATTCCTTTGGTCATCGATGAAGAGAGCTATGCCGTTTTGCCAGCAACAGCTGATGAATCAACTATCCGTACTGCATTGGAACAAATATCAACGATAGTTTTGATGAAGGTTTCAACCGCATTGCCTAAGATTCTAAAAATTTTAACAGAGTTAGAATTATTGGACCATACGATATTAGTCAGTGATTCTTCAATGGATTCTGAGAAAGTAATGATTGGTTTAAATGAGTTAAATGAGGCGGATCAACTATCGTATTTCAGTACCATGATTGTCTACAAGAATAGAGAGTTGAAAGGAAGTTAAAAATGATGAAGCCTAAAGTGAAAACAATACGAAAAATCTTTTTAGTATTACTTCTTTTGGTTCTAGTTGTACCACAAAAAGCCCATGCTATGCATATCATGGAAGGCTTTTTACCATTAGGCTGGTGTTTGTTTTGGTATGCAGCATTCATTCCATTCTTTATTTATGGTCTGATAAGTATTAGAAGAGCTGTTGCAGACAATCCACACAATAAGATTCTTTTAGCATTCAGCGGAGCCTTTATCTTCATTTTGTCGGCGTTAAAAATCCCGTCGGTTACTGGTTCTACTTCTCACCCAACAGGTGTCGGAATTGGGACTGTTCTCTTTGGACCGGGAGTCATCAGTGTGCTAGGAACGATTTGCTTGCTTTTCCAGGCTCTACTGCTAGCTCATGGGGGGATTACAACCTTAGGTGCTAATGCTTTTTCAATGGCTGTAGTTGGACCTTTCATCGGATACGGTGTGTATTTTCTTTTGAAAAAGACAAATGCACCAACCTCCGTTTGTTTATTCCTATGCGCATTCATAGCAGATCTAGCAACATATTTTACAACCGCACTTCAATTAGGTCTTGTTTTTCCAGACTCTTCAACAGGGATCATGGGAGCAATTGCGAAATTTGTTGGAGTCTTTATGCTAACTCAAATTCCAATTGCCATTGCAGAAGGACTATTAACGGTTGTTGCTTATAATTTAATTTCTGCGAATTTTCCTTTTAAGGAAGGAGGCATTTTGAATAATGGAAAGAAATAAATCAAAAACGACGTTAAACATTATTCTTTTATTAGCAGTAATAGGATTGATAGCTGGTGCCTTATTGGTTAATCAAAATGGGGAATTCAGCGGTTCGGACGGTGAAGCAGAGAAAGTTATTACTGAGATTGCACCAAACTATCAACCTTGGTTTGATTCATTGCTAGAACCTAAAAGTGGAGAAATTGAAAGTTTATTATTCACTCTTCAAGGAAGTCTAGGGGTTGGGATCATTACCTATATTTTAGGATATTACAGAGGGAAGAAGAAAAATGCTGCTCATTGATAAGATTGCCTATGAGAATCGATTGATTGAACTTTCTCCCAAAATAAAAAGTGCTTTCTATCTTTTTCTATTAATAATATGTTTTTTAACTACACCAATGATTCAAGGGATAATAAGCTTAATCATAGGTTTAGCAACAATTTATGTTACTAAAGTGAAAGTTACGAGATACTTCAAATGGCTCTTGATACCTGCCCCTTTTTTAGCAATAAGTATTTTAACTATTTTGTTTTCAATAAGTTCGCAATCAAGTGCGTTTATTTTTAAGATCCCCGTATTTAACAATTATTTAGGAATAACAAGTACTTCGCTAACAATAGGTACAAAGTTATTTTTCCGCTCTTTTAGTTGTTTGATCTGTACGTATTTCTTTATTTTAACGGTGCCTTTTCATCAAATATTAGTAGTGATGAAACAAGCTCGTTTCCCAATATTATTAATTGAACTGACAATGCTAATGTATCGTTTCATATTCATTTTTGCAGATGAATTTTTGATAATTAAAAGAGCACAAGAAATGCGTTTTGGATACAGAGGATTGAAAAATAGTTATCATTCTTTAGGTTTAATGATCAAAATACTGTTTTTCCAATCATTTGATCGATTTAATAAGATGATTCTTTCTCTTGAAATAAAATTTTTTGATGGTGATTTTCCACTGTAA
Source organism: Candidatus Enterococcus murrayae (assembly GCF_017315985.1). Taxonomy (GTDB): domain Bacteria; phylum Bacillota; class Bacilli; order Lactobacillales; family Enterococcaceae; genus Enterococcus_A; species Enterococcus_A murrayae. Next base: position 75,538 of record NZ_JAFLVR010000018.1, read on the forward strand.
CAATTAAATGAAGGAAGGAATCAAAATGTTTAAAGTAGCAGATTTATGTATTAGTTACGAAAATCAAGCAGATGTGCTGCATCATCTGTCTTTGGATTTTAGTGATCATAAGGCTGTCGGTATTTTAGGAGCAAATGGTTCAGGAAAGTCCACTCTGTTTGCGGCAATCGTGGGGTTACTGCGCCCTAATCAGGGCAAGATTATCTATGAAAATCAACCACTAGAGTATAAAAAGGCAGCACTCTATAGATATAGACAAGAAGTGGGCATTGTTTTTCAGGAGCCGGAACACCAAATATTCTATTCAATTGTTGAAGACGATGTTGCGTTTGCTCTAAAAAATCTTGGGATTGACTCTTCTCAGATTAAACTCCGAATGAATGAAGTGTTTTCTTTACTTAAAATTGATGATTTGAAGAAAAAACCAGTACAATATTTGAGTTACGGACAAAAAAAGAAAGTAGCGATCGCGAGTGTTCTAATGCTCAAGACTAAATGGCTGCTTTTGGATGAACCGACTGCGGGATTGGACCCTTCTGGAAAACAACAAATGATAGAGATTATTTCTCAACTAATCCAACAGGGGACTAAAATTATATTATCAAGTCACGATATGGATCTAATGTATGAAATCTGTGAGTACTTATATGTACTAGACAAAGGAACAATCATTAAGGAGGGAAGTTCTGACGAGGTGTTTCTAGACAAAAAAGTATTAGAATCAGCGGGCTTAGAGCAACCTTGGTTAGTTAAGATACATCAGCAATTAGGATTCCCGCTTGTCAAAAATCAACAGGAATTTATGCGAACAAAGTTAAACGTGAGGTGAAACAAATGGGGAAAAGTTTGATGATTCAAGGAACTGCATCGGATTCAGGCAAGAGTATACTAGTCGCTGGTTTATGTAGAATTTTTTATCAGGATGGATTGAAAGCGTTACCTTTCAAATCGCAAAATATGGCTCTTAATTCTTACATTACTATGAAAGGTCAAGAGATGGGACGTGCCCAAGTTTTCCAAGCAGAAGCTGCCGGGATCGAACCAGATGTACGCATGAATCCTGTTCTATTAAAACCAACTTCTGACAGAAAATCACAGGTTATATTTAACGGTGAGGTTCTCTGTGACATGGATGCTGTAGAATATCATGAGTTCAAGCCGCAATTGATTGAGAAAATAACTGGCTTATATCAAGAACTGGTGCAGGAAAATGATGTGATTGTACTTGAAGGTGCGGGAAGCCCGGCGGAAATAAACTTAAATAGTCGAGATATCGCTAATATGGGGATGGCTAAAATTGCTGATGCTCCGGTAATTTTAGTAGCGGACATTGACAAGGGAGGTGTCTTTGCCTCAATTTATGGAACAATTCATTTACTTGAACCGGCTGAAAGAGCACGGATCAAGGGAATTATTATTAATAAATTTCGTGGTGATATTGCCTTGTTAGATCCCGGATTGAAGATGATTGAGGATTTGACAGATGTTCCCGTAATTGGGGTGATACCATATGCTCAATTAAATATCGAAGATGAGGATAGTGTGGCTTTAACAAAGGTGAATCGATCGTATAATCCGCAAAAAGATTTGGATATTGCAGTGATTGGATTATCCAAAATATCCAACTTTACTGATTTCAAAAGTTTGGAGAGTGAACCGGATGTATCTATTCGATATGTATTTCCTGGTGATCAATTAGGAAGTCCTGACATTCTTATTTTACCTGGCAGTAAAAATACTTTAGAGGATTGCTTGTACTTGAAAGATTCGGGGATGGCTAAAGAGATTCAAAGAGTTCGGAATGAAGGAAAAATGATTTTTGGAATTTGTGGTGGATTTCAGTTGCTTGGAAAAATGCTGCATGATCCTCACCAAGTCGAATCTACACATGGTAGTCTCAAAGGATTAGCTCTATTGAACATAGAAACTTATTTTGAAGCCAAAAAAACAACTACTAGAGTTGAAGCAAAAATTGGTGAAGAAACAATTCACGGCTATGAAATCCATATGGGAAGATCAGAAAACTATGAGAAGCAATACTTTGCAGAGCTCATTACTGCTAACGGTAAAAAAATTTCGAGAAAAGATGGTGCTGTAAGTTCAGATAAACTGGTAATTGGGACTTACCTTCATGGTGTTTTTGATAATAGTGCTTGGCGAAGAAAACTATTGAATCAGGTTCGAGAAGCAAAAGGGCTCTCTTTAATTAAAGAAGTAGCTATACCTTATAAAGAATATAAAAATCAACAATATGACAAATTAGCAGATTTGATCCGCAAAAATGTTGATTTAGAAAAAATTTATCAAATTATGAATCAGGAGGAGATAAACGTATGAGTATCTATACGCGCTATGGTGATCGAGGATACACTAAATTAGTTGGGGGCGGAAGGGCTAAAAAGAGCGCTCCCCGGGTCCAGGCGTATGGATCTATTGATACATTAAATGCCCAGTTGGGTTTAACTGTGGCTTCATTGAATGAACAAGAGAATTATTTGTATGCGGAACTAGTTCAATTACAGCAATGGATATTTGACTGCGGCAGCGATTTCGCAACCCCTGATGAAAAGCGTCCATATAAAGTTGAGCCGCAAATGATTGTGTGGCTTGAAGAAAAAATTGATTTTTATTGGTCTAAATCTCCAACGATTGATCGTTTTGTTTTGCCAGCAGGAACTGTCAGCTCTGTAAATTTACATCTTTGTAGATGTTTTACACGCGAAGCTGAGCGAAACGCTGTAAGCTTACTGGAGTACGATGAAGCAGTCAATGAAGAAGCATTGAGGTTTTTAAATCGTTTATCTGACTATTTTTTTGTTTTGGCACGTTGGGTTAATAGTCAGGCCGGACAACCAGAGATTTTTTATGAAAACAGTATTTCAGTTTTTAATAGAAAAAAGAATAAAAAAGAGCTTTTCTAGTGAAAGAAGGAAGAAAATGAAAAAACTGAAAGTTGGTACACGAGGCAGCAAGCTCGCTACTACACAAACAAAGCAAGCTTTAGCAGTTTTTCAAAGCTATTTTCCAGATGTAGAAGTTGAACTTATAAAAATCAAGACCAAAGGAGACCACTTGGCGACACATAACTTACAGTCGATTGGTGGACAAGGCTGTTTTGTTAGAGAACTAGAGTATCAACTTCGCGCGGGTAATATTGATTTCGCAATACACAGTTTGAAAGATATCCCTACTGATATCCATGAGGACTTGACGCTTGCTTGTGTTATGGAGCGTCATTCACCAACGGATGCCCTGGTCATTAGGGAACATAGAAGTTTGGCAAATTTACCTAAAAATGCTGTCGTTGGAACCAGCAGTCTCCGTAGAAAAGCACAGCTTTTGAATGCTCGGCCTGATTTTGATATTCAGCCGATCAGAGGAAACATTGATACTAGAATCAGGAAAATGAATGAAGGTCAGTATGATGCAATTGTTTTAGCTTTAGCAGGACTGGAACGCTTGAGTCTTGATCAAACGGTTTATCATCAAGAGCTTTCACCAGAAATCATGTTGCCTGCCATAGGACAAGGCGCACTGGCTTTAGAGTGTCGAAAAGATAATAAAGAAGTGTTGCACATGTTAAAAAAAATGGAGCATCTGCCAACAGCAATTGCTGTAAATGCTGAGCGTGCCTTTTTAAATAGTTTGGATGGTAGTTGTACGTTTCCTGTAGGGGCGTATTGTTTCCCCAAGGATGGGACTTATGAACTGACCGGAATGATTGGTAGTGAAAACGGACAAATTATTTTAAAGGAAACAATGCAAGGTAATGATCCAGTGATTTTAGGAAAATCTGTAGCTGCTAAAATGATCCAGCAAGGAGCAATTATGTTGATTGAGGAGTGCAGAAACGATCAAAAAGAAACTTTTATACACTAGAGAAATAGCCATGCCAGAGGATATTTATTATACCTTTGCGGAAAAAAATATTGAAGTAATTACAATTCCTTTGAATCGAACAGTGATTCAACCATATCAGAAAATGGAGCAGGACTATGATTGGATTTTTTTTACTAGTGCAAATGCTGTAAAGTATTTTGATTTTAACTTTTTAAACAAGCAAGCCAAAATACTTGCTATCGGTAATCAAACAGTAAAAGTATTGAAAAATCTAGGTTTTGATGTTGATTTCCAGCCAAAAGAAGCTTTTTCAGAAGGATTAGTGAAAGAATGGTTAACTTTTGCAGATGGAAAGCAACGGGTTTTTTGGCCGCATTCATTTCAAGCTAGACGTGTGATATATAATGCGTTAACAAATCAAGGGCATGATGTGTTGGAACAGGTGATATACAGAAATGAGTTTTATCTTGAGGACCAAGAAAAATTGAGACATTTTTTGCTTAATGAAGTTCTGGATTATGTGCTTTTTGCAAGCCCTTCTGCTTGGATGTCCTTTTCCAAAGTAACGGAGCCTCTCCAACAACTGCCTGCTGATTTTTGGTCTCGACTGAAAATAGCCGCAATTGGACCTGTTACGGCGAAAGCGATTAAAAAGAAACAATCGGTTGTGATTCAGCCAAAAATTTATGATATGCCGCATTTATATGAATGTTTGTTACAGGATATAGAACAAGAGGAGTGAGTATGCCGTGCCTATGACAAAAGAATATCGTGATCTTTCCATCTTACCTTTTTCTAATGAAAGTTCTTTAGTGATTGCATGCGATTCAAGTGCTGGAATTGGTAAGAAGGAACAAGACGTTGTTACTATTGATCCAGCAATAACAGCTGCATTTTGCTTACGTGTTCCTTTAATGGAATTATTTTGTTATGGAGCAGTTCCAATTGCGGTTGTTGATTTAATAGGTAATGAATATAATCCGACTGGAAAGCAAATGTTAGATGGAATAAAAGCAGAGTTGGCTAAAGCAGGACTATCTCATCTACCATTAAATGGCAGTACGGAAGAAAACATGCTGACAAAGACAACCAGTTTAGGAATCACAGTGATTGCTCAGGCTTCAGCAAAAAAAGAAAGCTTTAAAATGCAAGAAGACTGTAGTCTCTTACAATTAGGGCACCCTTATGTTGGAGAAATGGTTGTTAAGAATCAAAAAAATATTTTTTCCTATTCTTTAGTAAAGGATATAAAAAAAGAGTCAGGTGTTTTAGATATGCTTCCTGTTGGCTCGAAAGGAATTCGTTATGAGGCACAATTAATGGCAAAAAATTCTGAATACCATGTGATTTTTAGTGAAGAGGATGGCATCGATTGTTCTGCCGGACCCGCCACAGTCATTCTTTTAGCAGTAAAAAAGAAAGCAGAAGCGGATATTTTAGCTCGCTATGCTGAAATAAAAAAAATTGGTGAGTTTAAAAAGGAGTGATTAAATTTGGGAGAAATCATCTTAGTTACTGGTGGTGCGCGCAGCGGAAAATCTGCTTTTGCAGAAGGACTTCTTGATCGAAAAGCAAAAATTAGTTATATTGCAACGAATTGTACAGCTCAAGATGAGGAAATGAAAAATCGTGTATTTCTCCATCAAAAAAGACGATCCAACTATTGGCAAACCAATGAAACTTTTTTAAATGTAGCAGATTTGATTGACCAATCTCATGCTTCTGCACACTTATTGGATTGTGCGACCATGTTAACAACAAATTATTTTTTTTATTTAATGAAAAAACGATTCGGAGACGATTTTCAACTAATCGATAAAAAAATCGCGGAGCTGTCTGAAGAAGAAAAAGCAGAGATTGAAGCCAAAATTCTTGCGGAATGGCATAAAATTTTTATGGTAACTCAAAAGAGTTCTGTGAAATTAGTTGTTGTTTCAAATGAAGTTGGGTTGGGGATTGTCCCAGAAAATCCTTTTTCTCGTTGGTTTAGAGATGTCTTGGGACGTGTAAATCAAGCGCTAGGAAAGGAAGCGAATACCGCATTTTTAGTGATAGCCGGTATTCCTATGAAGATAAAATGATTGATAGTATAATTCTGTATTTTCAATTTTTTACTCGAATACCGATTTCCGTAGCAATCACTGAACCAGAAAAGAAAATGCGTTCTGGCGTTCGTTTCTTTTCATTATTTGGTCTGATGATAGGATTCATAGAAGCTATTGTGTATTGGTTTCTACAAGTTTTATTTACTCCGAGTATTGCGTGGATACTTGTATTATTTTTTGATGTCCTATTGACAGGCGGGTTTCATTTAGATGCTTTATCCGATATGGCTGATGGGCTTTTTTCGTCGCGTAAAAGAGAACGGATGCTTGAAATCATGAAAGATAGCAGAGTAGGTAGCAATGGGGTATTAGCTATCGTTTTTTATTATCTTCTCATAACATTTAGCTTTTTTTCATTACTGCCTCAAATAACTAGTAAATTACAAGTTATTATTGTTTTGCTGTTAAATCTTATTGGGAAAAATGGAATCAGTCTACTGTTTTATCAAATGAAATATGCTGGAAATAATGCAGAAGGATTAGGTACAACTTTTTTAGATGTAAAAAAATATGATATAGGATTCTGTCAGCTCCTGTCCTTTTTAACAATGTTTCTTTTTTTAGGAAAGGCGGGGATTGTGTGCTTTATTATAAGTGATCTTGTCATAATGATTTATCGTAAAATGGTTATAAATAAAGTAGGCGGTTTTAATGGGGATACATTGGGAGCCTGTTCACCAATTTCACAGGCGGTTTTTTTACTGACACTAGTTATTATGCGAGGATTTTTATGAGAATATATTTGATTCGTCATGGTGAAACAGAATATAATCGCCGCCGCTTATTCTATGGAAAAAGTGATATTTCGTTAAATGAAACAGGAATTGAGCAAGCGAATTGGTTGGCAGAAAAGTTTAAAGAAGGAAAGATTGATGCGGTTATTTATACCAGTTCATTAAGGCGTACGATTGAAACAGCGAAGTTAATCTTTCCGAACCAACCAATAATTTCACTGGAAGATTTAGATGAAAAAGATTTTGGTTTGTGGGAAGGAATGAGCGCAGATCAGATTAATACAGAGTATCCGGTGGAATGGGAAAAATGGCTGCTATCTCCCTTTGAATATACTCCCAAAAATGCAGAAAAGTTTTCAGTTTTTCAAAATCGTGTATTAAGCTGTTTTAACGATTTGCTCCAAAAGAAAGAAGATTTTGTGCTTGTAGGTCATCTAGGTGTATTGCGTACTATCTTAAAGACCTATTTTTCTGAGCTCAATTTTTGGGAGATTGATCTAGAACAAGGAAACTATACAGTGATGGAATCAGAGAATTCGAGATTTAAAATTATCAAGTGGAATAGTTAAAATCTATTATGATTTATTGTATTGATTACGAGCCGTCTCTTAGCAGCCGGCTTTTTTCTTATATATATCTTTAATCAATCTACTAATTGCCGTAAATAATGATTATTGTGGTAGAATACCTGTTATTACTATTTATATAGAAGAAAGAGGAACAACATGGCAGAATCAACTTCAGCGTACATCCATATACCGTTTTGTGAGCACATCTGTTACTACTGCGACTTCAATAAAGTTTTTCTTGAGGGTCAACCCGTAGATGAATATATTGAAGCGGTGCTTAAAGAAGCACGATTGGCTTTAATTCAAAATCCAGTTAATAAAATGGAGACGCTCTATATTGGAGGAGGCACACCAACATCGTTGAATGCAAGACAGCTTGACAGCTTGCTAAGCGGCCTGCGTGAAATTTTACCTTATAAAGAGGGCGAGTTCACGGTTGAGGCAAATCCAGGCGATCTCACGGGAGATAAATTGAATGTTATGAAAAACTATGGTGTCAATCGTCTATCGATGGGTGTTCAAACGTTTGATGATCGATTATTGAAAAAAATTGGTCGTAAACATACTGCAAAAGATGTTTACGAAACGATTCGTTTATTAGAGGAAAAAGATTTTCAGAATGTAACGATTGACTTGATTTATGCTTTGCCAGGGCAGACTTTGGAGAGTTTCCGAGATACCGTGACGCGAGCGTTGACATTAGATTTACCCCACTATGCGCTATATTCATTAATATTGGAAAATCAAACGATGTTCATGAATTGGGTTCGTCGAGGTAAGATGCAGTTGCCAGAGCAGGACTTAGAAGCGCAGATGTATGCAGAAACGATTGAAACGATGGAAAAAAATGGACGTATGCAATATGAAATTAGTAATTTTGCCAAACCTGGTTTTGAAAGTCAACATAACCTCGTTTATTGGGACAATCGGAATTATTTTGGACTTGGTGCGGGAGCGAGCGGTTATATTGGAAATCGGCGGTATAAAAATCGTGGTCCTATTCAGCATTATTTAAAAGCATTGAGTGAAGGAAATTTACCAACGCTCGAAGAAGAATTATTAACTCAAAAAGAACAAATTGAGGAAGAGATGTTTTTAGGCTTAAGAAAAATTTTAGGAGTAGAAAAGGCGAAATTCATGAAACGATTTGGTCGAAGCTTAACGGATGTCTATGGAGAAGTTATTACTGACTTGAAAGAGCAAAACCTTTTAGCAGAGACAGATTCGCGAGTCTTTTTAACAAAAGATGGATTATTTCGAGGAAATGATGTTTTCGAAAAATTTTTATTGCAGAAGAACGATTAGCACTCTTGGTACGAGAGTGCTAATTTTTTGTATTTTTCCCTTGACTTATAAGACAGATGTGGTATATTAATAATCGAGTTAGCACTTAAAAAGAAAGAGTGCTAACTAAAGGATGAGAAGAATGTTAACGGAAAGACAAAAACTGATTCTCAGCTTAATCATCCAAGACTTTACCAACACAGGACAGCCAGTTGGATCAAAAAGTTTAATGGAAGAAGGCGTAAAAGCAAGTTCCGCAACTATTCGTAATGACATGAAAGCTTTAGAAGAGGTAGGTCTGCTAGAGAAGACCCATTCTTCATCAGGAAGGATTCCTTCGGCTTTAGGTTATCGTTATTATGTGGACCACCTATTAACGCCAGCAAAGGTGAGTAATCAAGAAGTAGATCAGATACGCAGATCGTTAAAGAAAGATATCCATGAGATTGATGATATCATTCAGCAATCTGCAAAAATACTTTCGCAAGTTACTAGCTATACGGCGTTTTCGTTAGGTCCTGAAATGAAAGATCGGACATTGACTGGTTTTCGGATTGTTCCATTAAACGATCGTCAAATTTTGGCGATCATTGTTACAGACAAGGGAAACGTTGAGAGCCAAGTTTTTCGTATACCTGAAAATGTTGACAGTCAGGATTTGGAAAAAATGGTTCGTATCATCAATGATCGTTTGGTAGGGCAGCCGTTAATTAATGTCTACCAAAAATTGAGAACGGAAATTCCAATGATCTTACATCGTTATTTTCAAACGACCGAAGGAATTAGTCATTTGTTTGATGTCATTTTGAATGACGCCTTTGAGGACAAGGTTTTTGTAAGCGGACGAATGAATATATTGAATTTCAATCCGGATCAAGATGTTAATCATGTCAAATCTATGTACTCATTGATGCAAAATTCCGGTGAACTGACGCAGTTGCTGTTGCCATCTGATAATAGCATTCACGTTAGAATTGGAACGGAGATGGGGAATGATTTGTTTGATCAATTAAGTATGATTCAGGCGAATTATGAAATTCGTGGACACGGACGAGGCACCATTGCATTACTGGGTCCAACATCAATGCCTTATTCAAAGATTTTTGGATTGCTGGAAGTTTTCCGATACGAGTTGACAAATGCATTGGACGACTATTATCGTTCTTTGGATTTATATCACTAGAAACGATTCCTAAAGAGAAAGGGAGTAGGCGTAGTGGCAGAAGAAAAGAAACAAGAAGAAGTAGAAAAAACTAAAGCTGAGGACAATGAAACAACAGATAAAGTTGTAGAAAACGAATCAGCAGAAATTGAAGCGGAAGAAATCGACATCCCAGAAATTTCAGAGGTAGAAGAATTGACCAAAAAGTTCAATGAAATGGAAGATAAGTTCTTACGAGCTCGTGCTGAGATCGCGAATATGTCTAACCGCAACAAAAACGAACGAGAACAATTAGTTCGTTACCGTTCACAAGATCTTGGAAAGAAATTATTGACCTCGATCGACAACTTAGAAAGAGCCTTGGCGACCGAAGTAACAGACGATCAAGGTGCCAGCCTGAAAAAAGGTGTTGAAATGGTTCTTGAGAGTTTGACGGTTGCCTTGAAAGAAGAAGGAATTACAGAAATCAAGGCTGAAGGCGAAAGCTTTGATCCTAATCTGCATCAAGCAGTTCAAACTGTACCAGCAGATGATGATCATAAAGCTGATACAATCGTCAATGTATTACAAAAAGGGTACCAACTTCACGATCGCGTGTTGCGTCCAGCAATGGTGATCGTAGCTCAATAATAAACATCTAATTAAACTAAACATATATGAAAAAGGAGATTTTCAACTATGAGTAAAATTATCGGTATTGACTTAGGTACAACTAACTCAGCAGTCGCTGTCTTAGAAGGCGGAGAAGCTAAAATTATTACAAATCCAGAAGGAAATCGTACAACACCATCTGTTGTTTCATTTAAAAATGGCGAAATCCAAGTCGGTGAAGTAGCAAAACGTCAAGCAGTTACAAACCCACATACGATTTCATCAATCAAACGTCACATGGGAGAAGCTGGATATAAAGTAGAAGCAGACGGCAAAAACTATACACCGCAAGAAATTTCTGCGATGGTATTACAATACATCAAAGGTTTCGCTGAAGATTACTTAGGGGAAAAAGTTGAAAAAGCAGTTATCACTGTGCCTGCTTACTTCAATGACTCACAACGTCAAGCAACAAAAGACGCTGGTAAAATCGCTGGTTTAGAAGTTGAACGGATCGTCAATGAACCAACTGCGGCAGCTTTAGCTTACGGCTTAGATAAAACAGATAAAGATGAAAAAATCTTAGTATTTGACCTTGGTGGTGGTACTTTCGACGTTTCTATTCTTGAATTAGGAGACGGGGTCTTCGATGTATTATCAACTGCAGGAGATAACAGCCTAGGTGGAGATGACTTTGATAATAAGATCATTGATTACTTAGTTGCTGATTTCAAACAAGCAAACGGCATTGATTTATCTAAAGATAAAATGGCTATGCAACGTTTGAAAGACGCTGCTGAAAAAGCGAAAAAGGACTTATCCGGTGTTAGCTCAACTCAAATTAGCTTACCATTTATCACTGCAGGCGATGCTGGTCCATTGCATTTAGAAACAACACTTTCTCGTGCGAAATTCGATGAGATCACTGCTGACTTAGTTGAACGTACTAAAGCTCCGGTCCGTCAAGCGTTGAAAGATGCCGGCTTATCTCAATCTGATATCGACGAAGTTATTTTAGTCGGTGGTTCTACTCGTATTCCGGCAGTTGTTGAAGCTGTACGTAAAGAAACTGGCAAAGAACCTAACAAATCGGTTAACCCAGATGAAGTAGTTGCTATGGGAGCTGCAATTCAGGGTGGCGTTATCACTGGGGATGTTAAAGACGTTGTCTTACTAGACGTAACTCCATTATCATTAGGTATTGAAACAATGGGTGGCGTGTTCACTAAACTGATTGATCGCAACACAACGATCCCTACAAGCAAATCACAAGTATTCTCAACAGCTGCTGATAACCAACCTGCTGTAGACATTCACGTGTTACAAGGTGAACGTCCAATGGCTGCTGACAATAAAACATTAGGTCGTTTCCAATTAACCGATATTCCAGCTGCACCTCGTGGAATCCCTCAAATCGAAGTTACATTTGATATCGACAAAAACGGTATCGTAAATGTATCTGCGAAAGACCTAGGAACACAGAAAGAGCAAAAAATCACGATCAAGTCTTCATCTGGTTTATCAGACGATGAAATCGAACGTATGGTGAAAGATGCTGAAGCAAATGCGGATGCTGATAAAGCTCGTAAAGAAGAAGTAGACCTACGTAATGACGTTGACGCTCTATTGTTCTCTGTTGATAAAACATTGAAAGAATTAGAAGGAAAAGTTGACGCTGATGAAGTTAAGAAGGCTGAAGATGCTAGAGATGAACTAAAAGCAGCGGTTGAAGTAAACGATATTGAACAAATGAAAGAAAAACGTGATGCTTTGAATGAAATCGTACAAAACTTAACGGTTAAACTTTATGAACAAGCAGCACAACAACAAGCAGAGGCTGATCCAAACGCAGCTCAAGGCGGCGCGGATGATGTCGTGGATGCTGATTTTGAAGAAGTTAACGATGACGACAAATAATTGATTCGTTGATAAAGGCCAAAGTCATCACTTTGGCCTTTTTTCTTTCGAAAATGATTGCTAACTTTATAAATGCTTTTCGAACTCGTTTAGCTTTAGAGTGATAAGTGGAAACGTCTGACTATCACTCAAAAACTTGTTTGTAAGGTCGGCATCACAGAAAAAATCTAAGAAAAGTATCGTATCTAATACGATTGTGATACAATACTAACGATTCTATGAAATTATGGAGGGAAGCCAATGGCTACAAAACGGGATTATTACGAAGTCCTTGGGGTACAAAAAGGCGCTTCGGATGATGAAATTAAAAAAGCATACCGCAAGCTTTCCAAACAGTACCATCCGGATATTAATAAAGAAGCCGATGCTGAAGAGAAGTTTAAAGAAATTTCGGAGGCTTATGAAATTTTAAGCGATCCACAGAAAAGAGCAGCTTATGATCAGTATGGACATGCTGGCACGGATCCGAATTTTGGTGCTGGTGGCGCAGGCGGTTTCGGTGGCGCTGGTGGCTTTGGCGGAGCAGGCGGTTTTGGATTTGAAGATATCTTTGAATCGTTTTTTGGAGGCGGAGGTGCGCGTCAAGCGGACCCTAAGGCACCTAGACAAGGTTCTGATCTACAATATTCAATCAATCTGGAATTCGAAGAAGCTATTTTTGGTGTGGAGAAGGACATCAAATATAATCGTGAAGAAACATGTCATACATGTAACGGAAACGGAGCAAAACCTGGCACGCAACCAGAAGTTTGTCATAAATGTCATGGCTCTGGATCAATCAATGTAGAGCATCAAACACCGCTTGGCCGTGTAATGAGCCGCCAAACATGTGATGTTTGTCATGGTACTGGGAAAGAAATCAAAGACCCTTGTCCAACATGTCATGGTTCTGGACACGAAAAACGACCACACACAGTTAAAGTAAAGGTGCCTGCTGGCGTTGAAGACGGACAACAAATGCGTCTAGCAGATCAAGGGGAAGCGGGAATTAACGGTGGACCTTATGGTGATCTTTATGTGGTCTTCAAGGTGAAACAGAGCGATATCTTTGATCGTGATGGCGCGGAGATTTATTACACATTGCCGTTGAGCTTTGTGCAAGCGGCTTTAGGCGATGAGATCAATGTACCAACTGTTCATGGAGACGTGAAACTAAAAGTCCCCGCTGGAACACAAACGGGAGCTAAATTTAGACTTCGCGGCAAAGGTGCACCGAGACTTCGTGGAAATACGAATGGCGATCAACAAGTAACAGTGAAAATTATTACACCTAAAAACTTAAATGATAAGCAACGTGAAGCTTTGCGCGCATTTGCGGAAGCTGGCGGACAAGTTGTTAGTGAACAAAAGGAAGAAGGTTTTTTTGGTAAAGTAAAAGATGCCTTCGGTGGAAAAAAATAAACTCAGGGGTTCAGTCAATTCAGTATTGATTGAATCCCTTTTTTCTTTTACTATTATTAAGAAGAGAATTTGTGTTGAAGGAGGTTCGCATGGATAAGTTGGACAAATTGTTTGATCGGATGACCAGAGATATGATGCATTACTTTATTGCTGGAGGACTCGCTGAACCAGATGGCCTTGTTCGCACAGTAGAATTTTTCTTGAGCTTTATCGATAAGGGAAAGCTGAGCAACAAATTATTGGATGAAGCAGTTGTTAAGGATGCTTTGATTCATCATATACCAAAGCATATGCCGCTATTTATTGATGAGAGTTTTTATGCTTATCAAATTTTACTTGATCTTTATAGTGCTCTATATCACGAAAAAATAATAACTGAAGAACAATGCAAAGACATGCAATATTTTATTTACCTCAATAAGACAGCTTTTCTTACTCGTATGAGTAATCCCAATTATTGGTCGAAGACGAAGTTGGCCATTATGGATGAGTGGCGTGAGGGGAATTTCGAAGTAGAAGATCCTTATAATGTTGAACACTACAATCTTGAAGAGCCACCACAAAAGAATATCCCTAATAATATTTTAAAGTTTCCTGGGCAAAAAAATAAAAACGAAGTAACAAGCTACTTTGTTCGAGTAGATTTAAAAGGATACAAACCCCCAATTTGGCGAAGACTGCAGATTCCTTCAGGTATAACGTATGAACGCTTACACAGGATTTTGCAAATTGCATTTGGGTGGGAAGACAGGCATCTTCATAGTTTCTTTGTAGATCGTACGAAAATGATTGGTCCGGATGATTTAGAAATGCCGCAATTTTCAGAAGAACAGCGATTGATTGATGAAGATTTCCAAAAAGGTGTAAAAATTGAATACATTTACGATTTCGGTTGTGATTGGACCCATCGGATTGTCGTTGAAAAAGTCGTTTTGGATGATTTAGTACGACCTGGATATGCTGTCTGTGTCAAGGCAAAAGGGGATACTCCGCTTGAAGACTCCCGAGGAGAGGAAGTCTGGAAAGAATTTATCTTATCTGAAACGAACGAACTATTGCAAAAAGAGTGATACCTTTTGTTTTGTTATACACGTTTTGAAAGGGAGTCTAGGATTTTTTATCCTAGACTCTTTATTTTTTAGGAAATTGGATGGGACTTGAAGAGTGAGAGTGCTCGACTGTTTATTACTTGTTTTTCAGATCGTAAATACATCTTTTTTCCTATAGGAAGATTAGAGGGCAATGAATCAAGTATTTCTTTGTAATTCAATTGGTGATCATAAATACGAGCTTTTTTTCTTAACTCGCACCGACATTTACTATCTTGTGAAAGTCCTAAATTAAGTAAAAAAGTCTGTATGGAAATTAGTTCTTCTTGAGATACTATAGCACTTATATTCGTGTCGATTATAACACCATCAAGTTGAGTCGTTACCAGTTGCAAGTGTCTTGCTGCTACGTTTAATAAGCAGGCTTGTTTTTGTTTAGCGATTGTAAGCTGACTGAACAAAGTAGTTGGTATCTGAATTAACGAGATCCCCCCGTGGTAGGTCGCAGAAACATAGCCGCTTAATTGGCAAACTGCTTCATTACCCAAACCAATTATTCCATCTGTTTTGGTCATTTTTTGATTGGTTAAGAAACTGTAAACTAGGTTTGCGGTATTTGTTGTATAGAGAACCTCATTTAAAATCAATGAATGTACTTCGAAACCAAAGATTGTTAGGTATTGAAGTATTTGTGTGCCGTAAGTATCGAAGGATTCTTTATCGCTGATCAAGACAATTTTTTTCTTTTTCCACAGTGAAGCAGCGTAACTGCCGATTGCTTTAAGACCATCTGATTGAATCATAATTTTTGGTACAGTATTCATAAAAATTCCTCCAATTTTTTGTATTTGCTAACCGAGATAATAGAAAAAGCCCATTATAGATTTGAAAATCTACAATGGGCTCCGTGATACGAAAATAAAAAGCCACAATAGATTCTCATCTACGTGGCAAAAAGTCAGCTTTAATCGCTTTAGCCATCATAGATACAAACTCAAGTGTTTGTATCCACGAAATATGAATACAAACTTATCTAAAATAGCTAAAGTAAAAATTATTCAGTTGTCCAGAGATTAATTGATTCATAATAAAAACGCTCCAAACTGATTAGTTTTATATTGTGGTTTATTCTAGAGGGATTGTTTGGTCTTGTCAAGAATAAATTGGTTCATAATTGGAGATTTTCTAGTCCCTGAAAATAAAACGACGAAAACCTTGATATTTTTTTTCACCTTGGATTGGTGCATTATCAGTAATTAGTAAAGCAATCATAACATAGCCGATCCAGCTGTCACGCGAGTATAAAACATATTCAGGAACCCATTCATTCGCATATTTATCCTTATATTCTTTTAGTCCCCCAAATGAATAAAAGCGTGAACCAAAATTATAAACTAAGTATGCGATTCGTTCTTGGGTAAAACTTTTACGAGAGGTTCCAACGTTGGCTAAGGGAGCCATTCCTAGATCAAAGTATTCAATTCCCATTTCATCACGCATATATTGAAAAAGGTTGATAAAAAGAAAATCCATCGTTCCACTGGGTGCTTTTTCAGGACTATGACGCATCAAATCGATCGTTCCAACATTATCAGTATAAGTTGGCATAAAATTGGCGAATGCTACGATTTCTTGCTGTTGATTTTTAATAATTGCGATTGGTGCACGTTGCAGATACTCTTCTGAGAAAAAACCAAGAGAAAAGCCTTTTTCTTTACGTCCGTTTAACCACTCATCAGATACGGCCTTCAACGCTTCCATGGTATTGAAAGAAAATGGCGGCTTGATAACATCGAATTGATAGCCTTCTTTAATCACCTTATTGAAACTTGCTCGTTGCCCCTTCATCCTCTTTCCACTTAACGTAAAATCCGGTAAATGAACGTGTGCTCGTTCGCCGAATTTAATAAAGTCATAACCGAACTCATGAAGAATCATGACCATTTCTTCGCTGTTTTCATAAAAGACTGGTAAATAATTGTATCGATCAACCTCATTAATCAATGCTTCTGTAGCAGCTTCAAAATCATCCTTTTTCCCAGAAGGATCTCCCATTATCAAAATCTTATTGTTGAAGGTGGATAATTGGAAGAAGACCGTATCTTCCTCTCCGCTATTATAATAGAAGACCTTCTTATCCTTGAGAAAAACTAGTTGACTATCAGAATTACCACCATAAGTCTCTAATATGTGTTGAATCCGTTGCTCATCCAAGTCATCGCCAACTTGGACCCGTCTATTTTTCAAGAAACGGATCAATAAGAGGATGATGAAAGAAACAATCAAAATCGCCACAAAACCAACAATCCAAATTTGTTCGCTGGGAAACAAGAAAAACTCAGGTAAACGATGGCGATGATGGATTTTTGGACTATTATATACACCAATAATAATGTATAAAACTGCTAAACCGCCCATAATAATTCCATCAATTGTCAACCATTCTGCAGAATAAACAAGTTGCTCTCTAAATAGTTCGTTTTTTGAAAAAATAACAAATAGCAATAATAGAGCAAGAAAAATCCCAGTGGAAATACGGAAGCCAGCTAGTAAAGAATAGAGGAAGGTAAACGTTACGATAATGATCGTAGGAATATACGCTCGCTTAACTCGTGCTGAGATTCCTCTGCCAGAAATAATCAATAAAAAACCTAATAAGATTGCTGGAAAAACAACGATTACACGGGAATGAATCGGATTCAAACGCTGCAGGAATGGCAGGCGTATAAATGCTTCAGGAATAGTCGCGGACAATACTAACATGATGCCCGTAAAATAGAGCAGAAGACCTTCAAGTTTATGAGCCAGCTCCCTCAAAAGGCTGACTGGAATACCTTTGTAACGTGTGTTGATCGTTGTACCAAGGTTTTTGAAAAATAAAATCAAACCAATAGCAAAGGGAATTACATAATAAAAAAGCCTAAATAATAACAACCATGCGACTACCGTTTCTCTTGGAGTGCCTAATGCGGACAAACCAATGATCATCATTAGGTCAAAACTGCCAAGTTCTCCTGGGATCATTGAGGCTATTCCAATAACTGTAGCTGCAATAAATAACGGAACAACTTCGCGGATATTGACATCGATTCCCATTAAAAGACCAGTAGAGAGGAAGCTTATCAATACTCCTGTCCATTCTAGCAAGGATGTTCCAATCAATTCTAGGCGATGTGCTCCCTTTAAATCACCAAGGTATTCACCTTTGCCAAACAAGCTAAGGCAAAAAACGATTGGAAAGTACAAGCCGCCTCCGATTAACCAAATCCAATATTGACGCAAATACTGATTATGGTCATCAAACATTACTAAGAGAAAAGAAATTAATGCATAAATAGATAAGCCGGACATAGTAAACACTAAAATTTTTGACAAGGCTTGGATGACTTTTTTTCCAGAAGACTGTTTTCCATAGAATTCAGAACGCAATCCTGCGCTAATAAAACCACCAAAACCAGCAATATTATTCAATGTGTTAACTAACCAGCTAGTCTCAAAAATATATCTCTTTTTTGGTTTTTGTTCCAAAATACGATTTAAAGTAAAATCATAGCCAATCATTGGT
This sequence comes from Candidatus Enterococcus murrayae, assembly GCF_017315985.1. Lineage (GTDB taxonomy): Bacteria > Bacillota > Bacilli > Lactobacillales > Enterococcaceae > Enterococcus_A > Enterococcus_A murrayae. The sequence continues at coordinate 93,755 of NZ_JAFLVR010000018.1, forward strand.
GTAACCGAAATCAGTCCAATCAATGCCATCAATAGGATATTCCAACTATTGATCTTGCTAAAAATGGTTGATAGCTGATCGAAAGAGATTGTTTTTGCAATACTTGATAGTTCAAATATGACGATAATAATAACTGAAATTAAAAAAATTGTTTTGAACTTATTTATGTGTGCTTTAAACCATGCTGCTAGCTTAACCATCAAATCACTCCTCGTTGATTAGAAATTGTAGCACCTCTTGGTTGAAGCGTTTTGGATTTCTTCGTGCAAACATATGACCTTGCCCTGAAACAATTGCAAAACTTGCATTTGGAATCGAGCGGGCAAGATACATGGAATGTTGCGTTTTAATAGAATCGTGTTTTCCGACAATAACCAGAGTGGGTGCTTGAATTTGATTTAAATCTTCCGTTGAAAGACCAATATCTCGGAACAGCAAACGTAGAATCGGCAGAAAATTGCGCATACCTGTATCGACAAACGCTCCTATCCACACGATGGCGTATTGCACATAGCTTAAAAGATGTGGAATGGTTCGCACTCCGCTAGGCACCGTATTTCCAGCATTTAAAATCAAATGTACAACTTTCTCAGGGTAAAGACGTGCAAAAACCATTGCTAAGTTGGCACCGTCGCTAAAGCCCAGAAGGTCGGCATGGTCGATGTTTTCCAACATCATAATTGCAGCAAGGTCGTTAGCCATCAATTGAAAACTTGTTTCTTTTTGCGTATTGGTCGAACGTCCATGTCCGCGACTATCCACGACATAAACACTAAAATGTTTACTGAAACTATTTAGCTGTTTCGAAAAGTATCTTCCGCTGCCGCCGTTACCGTGAAGTAAAAAAAGTGCGGGACCTTGTCCGTATTTCTCATAATAAATTTCTGAACCATCACTCATTTGAGCAATTTTCTTTTCATTTTTCACAACATCACCTACCAGACATAAGTATAACGATTTTTTTAAGTCTTGCACATTAATTTAATTATACGATGAAATGAAAACTTTAGAATGATTAATTAAATATAAAGCTGTCGATTTATGCTTTTAAAAGTTTAGTAGATTCTTGTAGTATGGATAAAGAAAAAAGAAGATAGATGGGCAGATTTTATGTTGAAAATGATCGGGAAATTTTTGAAAATAATTATTACATTTGTAATTCTTGCATTTCTCTTAGCAGGAGGAATTTTTGCAGTTCGAACATATAAATATACAAAAACAGTAAATAGTTACCGCAGCGAAGTACAGACTTTAGCAGATCAAGCAGGTGTCGGGGATCATACAGATGTTATTTTAGCCATTATGTATACTGAATCAAAAGGCAAGGGGACTGACTTAATGCAAAGTTCCGAGAGTGTCTACGGTAGCCGCGGAAAAATTATTAGTCAAAAAGAAAGCCTTGAAAACGGGGTTAAACACTTTGCAGAAAGCTACAGACAGGCTAAAGCTGCCGGATGCGATCTTAATACAGCCATTCAGGCGTATAATTTTGGGACGAAGTATATTCAATATGTCCACGATCACGGTGGTCAAAACAATGTAGAGCTAGCTGAGGAATATTCTCGAGATATATTGTCGCCAGGATACGGCAATGATCAACAACGTACGTATCGTTACATGCAGATGCAATCAGTATTTTATAACGGCGGGTATTTGTATCAAAATGGGGGGAATATGTTTTATGCTGAAATTGTCCAAATGAATAAACGCTATATTACATTATTCCAAAGGTTTCAAAATAGTTAATTTAATGAGCAGAAAGCTTGTAATAATAAAGAAATATGCTAAAATGATACTTGTATAAGTTTGTCAAAAAAATCGCGCTGATCGAAAGATGAATTAGGGCGATTTTTTAAGGCTGTTATCATATTTTTAGGAACTGGGGTGAAGTTTTTGGCGCAAAGAATTCCCCAACAAGTTATTGATGAGGTTCGTGAAAAAACCAATATTGTAGAAGTTATCGGACAATACGTTCAATTAAAAAAGTCTGGTAAAAATTATTTAGGACTATGTCCATTTCACGAAGAGAAAACTCCGTCATTTTCGGTCGCTGAAGATAAGCAGATATTCCATTGTTTTGGTTGTGGCAAAGGAGGCAATGTATACACCTTTTTACAAGAGCTGGAAGGAATCAGTTTTCCAGAAGCAGTAAAAAAAGTTGCTGATATAGAGCAAATTCCTTTAAGTATCGAATTTTCTAGTGAACCTGCTAGTCAGGCAACTACGGGACAACAGCAATTAATTGCTTTGCATGAACGTACACGTGATTTGTACCATCATCTGTTGATGAATACCAAAGTAGGTGAAACTGCGTTGGAGTATCTTCATGAACGTGGATTGAGCGATGAATTAATCAATGAGTTCAAAATTGGTTTTGCACCAAGTCAAAGAGACTTTTTAGTTCAAGTTGCACAGCAAGATAAGGTGAGCAGTGATTTGATGGAACGTAGCGGATTGTTTATTCGCCGTGAGGATGGCAGTTTTAGTGATCGCTTTTATCATCGAGTCATGTTTCCTTTAAATGATTTTCGGGGAAAGCCAATTGGTTTTTCGGGCCGTTTATTAAAAACAAAAGATTTTTCTGGAGATGACCAGCCAAAATATCTGAATTCTCCAGAAACAGAGCTATTTAACAAGCGGCAGGTTCTATTCAATTTTGACAAAGCGCGAAATGAAATCCGTAAGCAAGGCGAAGCGATCCTATTTGAAGGGTTTATGGATGTACTGGCTGCTTGGCAAGCGGACATCAAGATTGGGTTAGCTTCAATGGGAACTAGTTTGACCGAACAACAGATTGCTGCGATTGAACGTGTCACTGGTCAAGTGGTGATTGCATACGATGGAGATGACCCTGGACAAGCTGCGACAGATCGAGCATTAACGATCTTAGATGCGCATAGTCGTTTAAATCTTGTAACTGTTACTGTACCAGAGAAGCTTGATCCGGATGAGTATTTGCGGAAATATGGCGTCGCTGAACTACAAAATTTATTGCAGCATGGTCGTCAAACACCTTTTGCTTTTAAGATGCAGTATCGCAAAGAAGGATTGAACTTAGAGAATGAAGCCGATCGGTTGAACTATTTAGATGTTGTGATGCAGGATTTGGCAAAGGTCCAGTCCCCCGTTGAACAAGACATGTATTTAGGTCAGTTAGCAAACGATTTTCATTTAACAAGAGAAAGCTTAAAGCAACAGCTGCAGATGGTTCGTCAAACGCTTCGCACTGAGAGGCGGCAAAAGCAATCGTCAGTTTCTCAAATACCGATGCAACCAGTAAAAAAAGTACTGACCAAAGAAGAGAAGGCTGAACGTATGTTATTGTATCGCAGCATGAATGAAGCCTCGATTCGTGAACAATTAGTTCAAACAGATTTTCAATTTATTCATGATCAGTATCAAGAATTGCTTCTTTACTTAGATAGTTATATGATGGTTCATGGAAATTTTGTTTTAGCCGACTTCCTGAACTATTTAAAAGAGAATGAGATGAAACAGTTAGCCATCGACATCTCTATGATATCCATGTCAGAAGATAGTAATGAACGAGAAATCTATGATTTGATGCGGGTAATCTCCCAATCTGGCATTGCTGAAGAAATAAAACAACGACAAAAAGAGCAGCTTGAGGCCAGAAAAAGTGGAAACCAGCAAAGGGAATTAGAATTGACCGTTCAGATTATCGAATTGACGAAACGGTTAAAACAAGCCTAGAAGTGAAAGGGGCATTTATTTTATGGCAGATGTAAAAAATAAAAAAGAGTATGAAAAAGCTGTAGCGGCCTTCATTAAGGAAAAGAAACCAATGGGACAAGCGGTGTATGACGAGCTAACGAATCGATTGGCCACTCCTTATGAATTAGGTGCAGAAGCAATGGATGAGTTGATCCAAAAAGTCGAGGATGCTGGTGTCAGTGTTGTAGATGAAAATGGTGAACCTTCTAAAGCTAGTTTGAAACAGAATGAAGAAACTGCAAAAGCCGCGCAAAAGGAAGATTTATCGGCCCCAACTGGTGTCAAGATCAATGACCCGGTTCGTATGTATTTAAAAGAAATTGGACGCGTTTCATTACTGACTGCTGAAGAAGAAGTTGAACTTGCTTTGCTGATCGAACAAGGAGATCAAGAAGCTAAGCAACGTTTAGCAGAAGCAAACTTACGTTTAGTTGTAAGTATTGCGAAACGTTATGTTGGGCGTGGAATGCAATTTTTAGATTTGATCCAAGAAGGAAACATGGGATTGATGAAGGCTGTTGAAAAATTTGATTACCGCAAAGGATTTAAATTTTCAACGTACGCGACTTGGTGGATTCGCCAAGCAATCACACGTGCGATTGCTGACCAAGCTCGTACAATTCGGATTCCTGTCCATATGGTGGAAACGATCAATAAATTAATTCGTGTGCAACGTCAGTTATTGCAAGACTTAGGGCGCGAACCAACACCAGAAGAAATTGGTGCTGAAATGGACTTACCTACAGAAAAAGTTCGTGAGATTTTGAAAATCGCTCAAGAACCTGTTTCTTTGGAGACGCCGATTGGTGAAGAAGATGATTCACATTTAGGTGATTTTATCGAAGATCAAGAAGCAACCAGTCCTGCTGAGCATGCGGCTTCTGAAATGTTGAAAGAACAATTAGAAGATGTTTTAGATACATTGACTGATCGGGAAGAAAATGTGTTGCGTTTACGTTTTGGGTTAGATGACGGCAGAACACGTACTTTGGAAGAGGTCGGACGAGTCTTCGGAGTTACCCGTGAACGAATTCGTCAGATAGAAGCGAAAGCATTGCGCAAATTACGTCACCCATCACGTTCAAAACAATTAAAAGATTTTCTAGAATAGTTTTTTGCAATCCTCGAGATATTTCTCGGGGATTTTTTCTCTATTTCTAGAGTAAGTAGAATAATGTTTATGTAGGTAGAGAGCAGGTATTTTTTAGTTGAAAGATGTACTAACTAATGAGAGCATTTGAAAATCTAAGGGATTTTTATGTCTCAAAAGCCAAATAGAATTTATTATTTTTGATTAATTCACTCGAAAATTGCTTGGAACATCCCTAAACATATGATAGATTAAAGCATATGATTGAAAAAAGGAGCCGATTTCATTGCAAAAATGCCCTAACTGTGGTTTTGAACCAGTCAAAGGATGCACGACTTGTCCGAAGTGTGGCTTTTCATTACAGTTAAACGATCAAGAACACATTGAAAAGAATAATGAAAAAAATGATACGATAGAATGGTCAGAATTAGCTGATATGCCTATTGAATCTGTGCAAAAAATGTTTAAGGATAATGAAGATAAGATGAAAGAAGAAAATTCAAAAGAAACTACTGAAGAAACTCCTGAGATGAATCCGATTTTGGCACAATATATTCGCGAGCATAAAGATGATCAGGAAAAATCAGTTAATGATGAAGATGAAACTAAAAATGAATCTGAGAATGCAAGTGAAGCAGACTCTGTTAACGATGAGATTGAGGAAACAAAGGCAGATAATCTTTCAGAAGCAAAAGATCAAAATCGTGTTGAAGATTCAACAGTTCCAGAAGAAGAGCTAGAGGATCCTGCAGATAAAAATATCCCTGAAGCAGAAGAATCAGTAGTAGCTGAAGAAGAGACTTTATCAGAAACTACCGAACCAGTGACACCTGAACTTTCAAAAGAGAGTGAGGCTGCGAATATGGATGTAGAAGAAACAGTCGAGCATTCTGGTGAGGAAAATATTTCGCTAGATGATTCTGATAAGCCTCAAGAGCCGCGCAAAAAAAATCGCAAGAAACTTTACATTACTTTGACAGCAATTGCGGTTTTAGGTTTAGGCGGTGGTTATTATTATCATCATGAAAAGGAAGTTGAAGCTCAACGTATAGCAACTGTGAAGAAAGAAAATGAAGCGCTTGACTCAATTGAAGATAGTATTGCGAGCTATTACACGGATGATAAGCAAATTTTTCTTGCCAGTGATAAAGTCGCTCTCAACACTAGCAAAATTGATGAAGAATTGTCTCGATATAAAGACAACAAACGTTATGATGAGTTGAAAAAAGAATATAATGAGCTCGTAGAAAAACAAAAGGCTGAGCAATCAGTCAATCAATTATTTACAAGCGTTGCGATTAATGGAGATAAAATCACAGAAAAGCCACTATTAAGCACTGCTGAACCAGTGGAACTATCAATTAATACTGGTGATAAAGAGTTTGATGATTTGATGAATCAGGCTGTTAACAATGCCAAGGAACAATATACGAAGATTGAAACTGCTAAAAAGGCTGTTGAAGGTTTATTGAAAGATGGAAATGTAGTTGATTCAGTAAATCGTGACCAATACAATACAGCGAATAATGCTGTTAAGGCAGTTGCAAATCAAACATTGGTTCAGTCACAAAGAGATGATTTAAGCAAAGTTGATCAAACGCTGAAGGATAAAGAGAAAAAAGCTGCCGAGGAAAAGGCAGCTGCAGAGAAGGCTGCTCGAGAGAAAGAAGAGCAAGAAAGAGCTGCACAGGAAGCGCAAAATAAGGCTTCTTCGACTGGTAATAATAATCAAGTCGGTGACACAAGCAGCAGTGCGTATGCTTGGGCTCCAGGAGTTAAGGAAAAGGTTATTCAAACCTGTATTTCGCGTGGTTATATTGTTGAAGGTGGTTATAGTTTAGAACCAGTAAAAGTTGAAAATGGTGAAGGATACTATAATCTGTATGCTACTTCAAATCAAGCTTCCTTAACAAAAGGATATTCGGACTCAGACTTGCCGATGTACTTGGTAACAATCAACTGTAAAACAGGTTGGTTTAAAGGTGATGGACCAAATTAAATTAACATATAGAGGCTGGGGAGATACTGTCTTCCCAGCTTTAATAATGATGTAAGACAATTTTTTATAAGGAGTAATGATTATGAATGAACTATTAGGACAAGTTTTTACCGGACTAATTATCGATGAAAACGAAAAAAGGTATTTGGTACAAAAGAATGGTGTTACGTTTCAATTATTAAAAGATGAAGGCGAAACGCATGAAGTAGGTGAATCAGTTGAAGGATTTGCCTATGTGAATCAAAAAAGAGACGCTATTTTCACGACAAAAATCCCACAAGTTCGAATCGGGCACTATGCTTTTGGCGAAGTTACGGATGTTCGTCGCGATTTAGGTGTGTTCGTGAATATTGGATTAGCTGATAAGGATATGGTAGTTTCGTTAGACGAGATGCCTAGTATGAAGGAGCTATGGCCAAAAAAAGGCGATCAATTAATGATTAGTTTACGCGTTGATGAAAAAGATAGAATGTGGGGCGTATTAGCAGATGAAGCTATCTTTCATTCATTGAGTCGTATTGGAAATGCGGAAATGCAAAATGAAAACAAAAAAGGAACAATTTATCGATTGAAAGTTGTAGGTTCTTATTTAATTACAGACGATTTTTATATTGGTTTTATTCATCCTTCAGAACGGTACCAAGAGCCTAGACTAGGCGAAATTGTAGAAGCACGTGTTATTGGAGTCCGACCAGACGGGGTCTTAAATATGTCATTAAAACCTCGAAGCCATGAAATGATTAACGATGACGCCGCAATGATTTTAACAATGCTGCAAAGAAATGACGAGCATAAGTTGCCATATTGGGATAAATCTGCACCTGATGAAATCAAAGAAGCTTTTGGCATAAGCAAGGGGCAGTTCAAACGTGCAATTGGCCATTTATTGAAGGAAAAATTGATCGAACAAATTGAAGGTGAGATTCATTTGAAGAGCTAATTGAGAATGTTCTTGCATAAATAAAGGTGATAAACTATAATAATTCTAAGAAAAACGGCAGTGTTTTTGTCCGTTAATTACAATTATTCTAAAATAGATAGAGGAGGGTTCTCTTGAACGCAATCCTAGCCTTACAAAAAACTAAAAAGCAACTTCATGATTCTGGATTCAAGTTGACACCTCAGCGTGAAGCAACCGTTCTCGTTTTATTGGAAAATGAAAAAGATCATTTATCAGCTGAAGAAATTTATTTTCTAGTGAAAAAGAAAAGTCCTGAGATTGGCCTAGCGACGGTATATCGTACCTTAGAAATATTGACTGAACTGCATATTGTAAACAAAATCAGTTTTGATGATGGATTGGCTCGATACGATCTGCGCAAAGAAGGTGCAGAGCATTTTCATCATCACCTTTTGTGTCTTGAATGTGGAAATATTGAGGAAATCGAAGAAGATCTTTTAGGAGATGTGGAACGAGTGGTAGAGTCTCGCTACCATTTTTTAGTGAAGGATCATCGTTTGACATTCCACGGTATTTGTCAAACATGTCAAGAAAAAAAGAATGCGTGAGTTTTCTAGTTAAAAATGTATTAATTTATATAGTCCCTTGCAAAGATACATGCTATCATTTCAAGGGACTTTTTGTTATGATAAAGCGAAAGTGGTGAGGACATGGATGAACAGATAACAGAATATTTGCATTATTTATCGATTGAACGCGGCCTTTCGGAAAATACACGGATCAGCTATCAAAGAGACCTGCAACAATACTTGTCTTTTTTGAATGATCAAAATGTGGCTGAATGGCAAGCAGTTGATCGATACATAGTCGTGGCCTTTTTGACAAGTCTGACTGAAGCCGGTAAAGCGTCTACTACAATTACGCGAATGATTTCCAGCCTACGTCGTTTTCATCAATTCTTGCGTCAAGAACGTTATACGGATCACGACCCAATGCAGCATATTGATAGCCCCAAAAAGGCTCAAAAGCTTCCCCAAACACTTTCTTTATCGGAAGTAGAACGTTTAATTGCGGCACCAGATACCACTACTGATTTAGGAATTCGTGACCGGGCAATATTAGAAGTGATGTATGCGACGGGGTTGAGGGTAAGTGAGCTGATTGGATTAAAGCTTGGCGATATCCATTTAGAAATGGGTCTCTTACAAACTGTCGGTAAAGGGGATAAAGAGCGAATTGTTCCATTGGGAGATTATGCAATCCATTGGTTAGAACGTTATCTTGCAGAGGTTAGACCTTTATTGACTAAGAAAACACCGAATGACATTTTCTTATTTGTTAATAATCATGGTCATGGAATGAGCCGCCAAGGTATATGGAAGAATCTAAAGCAATATGTTATCAAGGCAGAAATCATGAAAGATGTTACCCCTCACACTTTAAGACATAGTTTTGCGACGCATTTACTTGAAAATGGGGCAGATTTACGAACTGTCCAAGAACTTTTAGGTCATGCCGATATATCTACAACACAAATTTATACTCACATCACTAAACGAAGAATGACAGAAGTGTATAAAGAGTTTTTCCCGCGTGCTTAACAGGAGGAGAAAGAATGCTTACTCAATATCGAAAAAACCAACGAAAAATTGCAATGGGGCTTTTAAGCTTTCACGAAAGTTTGAAGGATCAACAGCATTTGCTAAAAGAGATTGATACATATGAAGGAGACGATCGTTATCAACTTTATTGTTATTACAATGAAAAATCTGATAACGTACAAGGAGTAATTGGTGTAAGCCAGTTGGAAGATCAAGAAATTGTCCTTCATGATATCAGCTTGAATCCTTCTTACCGAGGCGAAGGGATCAGCTATGCTATGATGGATGAATTACAAGCAATGTATCCTAATCAAAAAATTATAGGAACGCCAGCAACCTCTGCTTTTTTAGCAAAATGGCAAGAGCATAAGCGAGGGTAAAAATGGAAGTAATTAGTTTAAAGTTAGATGTATTTGAAGGTCCGTTGGATTTGCTGCTTCATTTGATCCAACAGCTGGAAATTGATATATATGATATTCCCATAGCAGCGGTAACTGAGCAGTATATGAACTTTATTCATGCTATGAAAACTTTAGAATTGGAAGTGGCTGGTGAGTACTTGGTTATGGCCGCAACACTTATGTCGATTAAAAGTCAAATGCTGCTGCCAAAACCAGAACTAGAATTTGACTATGACGATGAAGAAGGAGAGGATCCCCGAGAAGCCTTAGTCCAGCAATTGCTAGAATATCGTAAGTATAAATATGCGGCATCTGTCTTGTCGGAGAAAGAGGAAGAAAGAAGTTTGTTTTATACTAAGGCGCCCATGGATCTTTCTGAATATGAAGATGAGCTTCTGCCTTTACCAAAAAATCAATTAAATACGATTGATCTTTTTTTAGCACTGCATGATGTTTTACAACGAAAGAAACGGAATAAGCCGATAGAAACGACAGTTACTACTGAAACAATCACTGTTGATCAAAAGGTAAGTGAAATTGGTCAACGATTGGCAGAATTATCTGAGTCTGAAGGATTACCATTAGAGTCTTTTTTTATTAAGTATACAAAAGACGAAATGATTACGACTTTCATGGCTCTCTTAGAGTTAATGAAAAAGGGACAGGCTTCGGCGACTCAAGAGGAAACTTATGCACCAATCTTAATATTTAAAGGAGCTGTCGTATGAACCAATTAAGTCAAGTTGAAGCGATGCTTTTCGTAGTGGGTGAAGAAGGAATAAGCCTAGAAGAAATGGCCTTTACTTTGAAAAGGCCAATGCCAGAAATATATCAAAATATTACTGATTTAAAGGATTCTTATGAGAGCAATGAAACTTCCGCGCTTACTCTTTTAGAGGTGGGGAATCATTTTGTTTTAAGTACAAAAAAAGAATTTGCTCCGTTGCTAAAAGAATTTGCTCGATCTCCAATAGCTAATCGTTTAAGCCAGGCAGCCTTAGAGACACTTTCGATTATTGCCTATAAACAGCCTGTAACACGTTCAGAAATTGACGAGCTTCGAGGTGTTCAATCAAGTGGAGCTGTCCAAACGCTAGTAGCTCGGCAATTAATTGAGGAAAAGGGACGTGTGGATGGCCCAGGTCGGGCGATCTTATATGGAACAAGTGCCTATTTCATGGACTATTTTGGTTTAAAAGATATGGAAGAATTACCAGATGTTCAAAAAATGGAAGAAGATTTAGCGGATGAGGATGAACCTTTGGATCTATTCTATGACCGCTTTAAAGAAGAGGATGAACAATAATGGAGAGATTGCAAAAAGTTATCGCGCACGCGGGAATTGCGTCACGACGTAAAGCTGAGGATTATATCACCGTTGGGCGGGTTAAGGTAAATGGCGAAGTTGTCAAGGAACTGGGAACAAAGGTTGGTAAGAAAGATATTGTGGAAGTTGATGGTGTACCAATCTATCAAGAGGACCATGTCTACTATTTATTTTACAAACCTCGTGGGGTTATCTCTGCTGTTGCTGATGATAAAAATCGAAAAGTTGTAACGGATTATTTTTCTGCTGTATCTGAAAGAATTTATCCAGTAGGACGATTAGATTACGATACATCTGGCATTTTACTTTTAACCAATGATGGAGATTTTTCACAAAAATTAGCTCATCCCAAACATCAAATTGATAAGGTTTATGTAGCGAAGGTAAAGGGTTATGCAGAGAAAAGAACTTTATTACCTTTAACAAAGGGAATACGAATTGAAGGCAAGAAAACAGCACCAGCTCGTTTTGAAATTCTGTCAACGGATAAAAAAGCTGAGACGAGTATTGTGGAGTTAACGATTCATGAAGGTAGAAATCACCAAGTCAAAAATATGTTAGCAGCAGTTGGTTTACCTGTTCAAAAGCTAAAGCGTGAACGTTATGGTGATTTAACTTTGCAAGGCTTGCGTCCAGGAGAGTATCGCAGATTAAATAGTAAGGAAATCAATACTTTGATGAACCAGGCAAGGTAACCAAATCAATTACTTGTTTTTTGATAGTAAAATTGTTATAGTGAATTTACAATAAAAAAATAATTTAAGGTTCGTCTTCAGGGGCAGGGTGAAAATCCCGACCGGCGGTAATAGTCCGCGAACTGCGTAAGCAGCCGAATCGGTTTGATTCCGATACCGACAGTACAGTCTGGATAAAGAAGATAGAGCTTATTTGAGTGAGTCTGAATTCAAGTAACTCTATGCTTTTTCTGAAGCATAGAGTTTTTTTGTGGAAAATAACGCTCAAATAGTTCGATGAAGATGATTCCGAAACGGAGGATTTCAGATGAAGAACTTAAGGTTACAAAAAATGACAGCAGTGGCAGTAGCAGCAGCAATGGGACTAATTTTACAGTTTATCGCATTTCCAATTGTTCCAATGTTTCCCTTTCTAAAGTTAGACTTTAGTGACATTCCAGTCCTAATTAATATGTTTATCTTTGGACCATTAACAGGAGTCGTTACTGCGTTTATTCGGTCATTACTACATTTAACTATGAGCGGTTTTTCCATTGATAATATGATTGGAGATTTTGCCAGCTTCTTTGCATCAACGTTGTATACATTACCGATATTCTTAATGTTCAGAAAAAAAACATCTTCGAAACGAGTATTGGGTCTTGGATTAGGGATTTTAGCAATGACGATTTTTATGAGCATTGCAAATTATTTTGTGATCACGCCACTCTATTTAAAGGCCTTTGGACTTTCTGCAGGTCAAATGCTAGGGATGGGATTAGGTCGCTATATTTTAGTAGGTATCGTTCCATTTAACATTTTGAAGGGAATAATCGTCAGTGCGGTCTTCTTAGTATTACATGCAAAATTATTGCCTTGGCTATCAAAAAAAACATTAACTTCACAACATCATTCAGCATAAATGTGCTTAAAAAAATCTCAGACCAAGCGTCTGAGATTTTTTTTGCTGATATGTGTTATTATTATTTCTGATATAGTATAGCATGCGACGGGCAGCGCTTGGCAGCTTCAATGACTGTAGCCTGCTGGTCTTTAGGGATAAATTCATGAGTTACTCCAGGCTCGCCGACAAAAAGAACGAGACCATCATCTGTGTAATCAAAAATTTCTGAAGCGATTGTTTGGCATAAACCACAAGCAATACAACGTTCGGGAATGATTTCGCATTTCATTTTTTCACCTTCCAGAGGAGATTTTACTATGACTTTTTTTATTTTAACGTTATTTCAGACTGGCTACAAGTTAAGAACCTCCACTTTATATCATTTATTAGTGGGAAAAAGAACTAGCTCAGTATTGCTCCATGGTTTTTTTTATAAGAATTTGGCTTATTTAGGGGCACTGCCAAATTTAAAAGAAGAAACATTTCAAAAAGAACTTCAACAATTGATAAATCAGAAGTTGATTGTAGTTGATGACGGTTTTGGAAGGATGACAAAAGAAGGAGAAAAGCTATTAACAAGTGAGTTTTTTGATTTGAGCGGACTGAATAATTTACGCTATGGTCGAATGCGAGAGAATTCGTGGCAAATGATTCTCTTCGCGGTACAAGTTATCAGTAATTTATCCTTTAATGAAAATGATTACCTTCCAATTGAAAATAGACCGTATTACTCGCAGCAAATAAAAAAATGGTTAGCAACTTCACAACCTAATTTAATAAGAAACTTCTATCAGGAATTAACAAGTATTTTAAAAGATTTGCCACAGGTAGAGGCGGATTTTTTAGCCAATCAATTTTCAGGCTATGGGTTTCAAGGTAAAACTGCTTTTCAATTGTTTCCTGAGAAATGGCAAGGGTTTCCTTGGAATATCCTTTATCGCCAGCGTGCGATTGATCTTTTTTTTGCACAGATCGAAGACGGTGAAATATCAAGATTATTGTTACAGTTAGACCAGCAAAATATCAATCAAAGCATGTTAAAGACAAAAGAGTTCTTTCTAGCAGGGAAAACAATGAATGAAATTTTGGAGTTGCGTCATTTGAAACAAGGGACTATCAATGACCATTTTATCGAATGGGGTTTAATGGATAAAGATTTTCCATATGAACGATTTGAGAGAGTCGATTTTAGCGCTCTTAACGAGGAACAAGTAATCCATGCTCATTATCAAGATTATGAGGTGCCTTACTTAACTTTCCGCTTGTCGCAACTCTATTATTTGAGGAGAAAACAATGGAGCTGATAGAGTTACTAAAGACAAAATTTAATTATGATCATTTTCGACCGGGGCAGCAGGAGATCATTGAGTCTCTTCTATCTGGTAATTCTGTCCTTGGAATGCTACCAACAGGAACGGGGAAGTCCTTATGTTATCAATTACCGGGATATTTACTTGAGGGTACTGTAATCATTATTTCGCCTTTGATATCTTTAATGGAAGACCAGGTAACTCAATTGCAAAGGCTTGGGGAAAAGCGTGCGGTCGCTTTGAATAGCGTACTATCATCTTGGGAAAAACAATTGGTCTTAAGTGAAGCGCAGAAGTATAAGTTTATTTTTATGAGCCCGGAAATGTTTTTGACAGCTAACGTTCAAAAAACTTTACAAGCGATGAAATTGTCCTTGGTTGTTGTTGATGAGGCTCATTGTATTTCACAGTGGGGAATTGATTTTCGCCCAGAATATCTAAAACTAGCAGATGGTATAAAGAAGGTTAACGTATCATTAGTTCTGGCCCTGACAGCTACAGCCACCAAATCTGTACGCCAGGATATCCAGCGCTTACTATTTAATGACGAAGCACAGGAGTTTATATATTCAGTTGATCGACCGAATATTAGTTTTTTTGTTTATCAAGGGGATAAATTGAAGAAATTACAAGAGTTAGTTGAGTCATTAGCGGGTTCAGGAATTGTTTATTGCGCCACACGAAAAAAAGTGGAGGAACTGTACAAGTTACTTAAGCAAACTCATGCTGTTGCTTACTATCATGGAGGACTCAGCGGTCAAGAACGGCGAATGTTGCAACAGCAATTTCTAGCGGGAGATTTACAGTTGTTAATTGCAACAAATGCTTTTGGAATGGGGATTAACAAAGACAATATTCGGTTTGTTATTCACTATGATTTACCGGATTCACCTGAGAATTATTTGCAAGAAGTAGGTCGAGCTGGTAGAGATGGCCAACCTAGTCAAGCCATTCTACTTTATGAAGAAGGCGATGAACATATTCATCATTTTCTACAAGAACAAACGAATCAATCAAAAAAATTATTTGAAATCAAACAGAAAATAACGGATCTCGTTTTTGAAGATCCTCTGATTAAAAAATGGGAGCAATTTTTTCCTAATCAAGAATCACGCTTGCTAGATTTATTAAGTAAGAGAGGAGTAACAAAAAAAGTACAATTAAAAAAAATGTTAGATTATATTTCAACAGCAAACTGTCGTCGCAAATTTTTAGTATCCTATTTTGACGAGACGCTTCATAAGAAAAATTCAAATTGTTGTGATAACGATGGGGCCACTTTAGCAATAAAAATAAGTAAAGAAATACCGTCCGAAACACCATTTACTTGGCAAAAAATAGTTCAAAAAATTTTTAAAAATGCTAAGAAAGATTGAAAAGTAACGCCACTTTTTCAAGAGCTATGGTATAATACATGGCGATAGCATTTAGGAGGTTAGAGAAATTGAGTAGAAAAGATCGCTATAACGATACGAACAATGAACCGTGGGATCAACATATTTACGAATCTGATAGTGAAGAAGAAACATA
This sequence comes from Candidatus Enterococcus murrayae, assembly GCF_017315985.1. Classification (GTDB taxonomy): domain Bacteria; phylum Bacillota; class Bacilli; order Lactobacillales; family Enterococcaceae; genus Enterococcus_A; species Enterococcus_A murrayae. Next base: position 109,227 of record NZ_JAFLVR010000018.1, read on the forward strand.
TTCACGTAGCCAGTCTCGTCGTAGTGGTGGTAACAAAGGTGGCGGAAATACGAAATTCTTGACAATTCTGGTCGCATTATTGTTAGCCCTTATTTTGATTCCCGCGGGTGCCTTTTTCTGGATTACTCGTGGAGATGATAAACCAGCGGCCTCTCCTGAGAGCACAACGCAGGTATCAAAGGTATCTTCAACAGAGAAATCCAGTACTGAAGAAAGCAGCACCGAAGAAAGTAGTTCAACAACAGAGTCTGAAGCAAATCAGCAGTCACAACAACAAGCGGCTGAACAGCAAGCGGCAGAACAACAAGCAGCACAGCAACAAGCACAACAACAGGCACAACAACAACAAACTCAGCAAAATCAAGACAATACACAAAGTGATGCAAATGCTCAGTATGGAACAGTTCAGGCAGGCGAAGGTCCAAAACAAATTGCTGGACGTTATGGGTTGAGTGTTGATGAATTTTTGAAACTTAATGGTATGACTTTGGATAGTTTTTACTTTGATCCAGGCCAACAAGTGCGTGTTAAATAATTTGAATATCTTGCCGTAATCGTTAGCGATTACGGTTTATTTATTGAAAAGAGGCAGAACATGGAAAAAATTTCAATTGCAATTGATGGTCCGGCATCTTCAGGAAAGAGTACAGTAGCTAAGATTCTAGCAAGAGACTTTGATTTTATTTATGTTGATACTGGTGCGATGTATCGTGCTATTACTTTCTTAGCAATCAAATATCAGGTCGCATTTTCAGACGAGTCAGCTTTAGCTGAACTGACAAAAAAATATCCAATTACTTTCAAACAATCTGTTCATGGACAGCTAGTATTTGCGAATGGTGAAGAGATTACTCAGGCGATTCGTCAGCCCGATGTAACTGCAGCTGTATCAGAAGTTTCCGCTCATGCTAAAGTTAGAAACGAATTGGTGGAAGCGCAGCGTCAGTTGGCTGAAGCAGGCGGAATCGTAATGGACGGGCGAGATATTGGTACAACAGTCTTACCAGAAGCGGAAGTAAAAATTTTCTTAGTAGCAAGTGTCGAAGAACGAGCACAACGCCGATACAAAGAAAATCAAGAAAAGGGAATCGATATGGACTTTGAAGCAATTAAAGAGGCTATTGCAAAGCGTGATTATTTAGATTCGCATCGCAGTGTTTCTCCGCTTGTACAGGCTGCAGATGCTCAATTGGTGGATACGACGGGAATGTCGATCGATCAGGTAGTAACGAAGATTAAAGAGGTTATATGTTCAAAAGGTTTCTAAATTTTGGATAAAATCGATAAATAAAGCGAATTTCTTTCGATTTTTTAGAAAAAAAGAAGAAATCGCTTTATTTTTCATGTGGATTACTCTAAAATAGAATATGTAGTGTATTTTACGTAGAATTGTTGGTAAGGAGGACAAACGACATGACAGAATTAGAACAAAATTCGATGGACAACGAAAATGTTTCCATGGAAGCAGCAATGGAAAGTGTGCATGAAGTTCAAGTTGGCGATATTGTTAAAGGTGAGGTGCTCGCCTTAGAAGATAAACAAGTTATCGTTGGTATTGAAGGTGCAGGGGTGGAAGGTGTAGTTCCTGCTAAAGAGCTTTCAACATTACCTGTTGAAGATATCAATGAAGAAGTCAAGGTTGGCGATATTCTTGATTTAGTCGTTATCTCTTCTATCGGAAAAGACAAAGAAAATGGTAGTTATCTCCTTTCTAAACGTCGCTTGGATGCGAAGAAAGTTTGGGAGGACATCGAAAAGGATTTCCAAGATGGAAAAATTATCGAAGCACCGGTAACTAGCAGTGTTAAAGGTGGTTTAGTCGTTGACGTGGGCGTACGTGGTTTTGTGCCAGCATCAATGATTGATGATCATTTTGTTGATGATTTTTCAGCTTATACTGGAAAGACATTGAAATTCAAAATTATTGAAATCGAACCTTCTGAGAATCGTTTGATTCTATCCCATAAAGCAGTTGTTGAAGCTGAAAAAGCAGAGAAGAAAAAAGAAATTTTAGCAGATTTATATGAAGGCCAAGTAATTAAAGGCCAAGTTGCTCGTTTAACAGACTTCGGTGCCTTTATTGATCTTGGTGGTATTGACGGTTTGGTTCACGTATCAGAAATTTCTCATAGTCATGTGGCGAAACCATCAGATGTTTTGACTGTTGGCGATGAAGTAGAAGTTCAAGTCCTCTCTGTTGATCCGGAAAAGGAACGTATCTCATTATCAATCAAAGCGAATCTCCCTGGACCTTGGACAGATATCGAGGAAAAAGCAGCACCAGGTTCTGTACTCGAAGGAACTGTGAAGCGATTGACTAGTTTTGGTGCTTTCGTTGAGATTTTTCCTGGAGTAGAAGGTTTAGTTCACATTTCTCAAATTTCTCATAAACATATTGCTACACCACACGAAGTTTTGCATGAAGGGGATCAAGTAAAAGTAAAAGTATTAGAAGTTCATCCTGAAGATCATCGTGTGGCACTTTCAATCAAGGTGTTGGAAGAGAAACCTGAGGAAACTAAATCAGAACCTGTGGAAGAAGAATCCTATGAATTGCCTGAAGAAAATACTGGTTTTACTATGGGCGACATCTTGGGCGACGCTTTAAGTGATGAAACAGAAGAAGAATAATTATCCATTAAAGACGTGCGTGAGCACGTCTTTTTTTGCCTAAATCGAAGGAGAAATTTGCGTTATTTGCTGGAACGGTGAACTGACTAGAGCCACAAAGTGTAATTTTATTATTATTTACTAGATGAAAATGGCTCCTTCTCTTGCAAGAAGAAGTTTTCTTAGTTAAACTAAGGAGAATTTGAAAAAAGAATGCAGCCGTTAGTTCTACCTTCTGCTTTTGAAAAAAATAGTAGAAGAGTATGTAATTGAATCTAAATAGATTTTGTGGAGATTTATTAAAATAATTTGAAATTATCCTGGTTTTACAGTTTGTTTTAACAGATGACGGGAGTTTTGTTACTGATCTTCTAAAGGAACGTACTAAATATTAGGATAGATACTGTGAGCATCGGGCTCAATTTTTTTGAAAAAATTTAATACATTAATTAGAAACGGGGAGTTAAGTTATGTCAAATCCTACAATTGCGATTGTTGGTCGACCAAATGTCGGAAAATCAACATTGTTTAACCGAATTGCTGGCGAACGTATATCGATCGTAGAAGATACACCAGGGGTAACTCGCGATCGGATCTATGCAAAGGGTGAATGGTTGGACCATGAATTTTCGATCATTGATACTGGTGGAATTGATGTTGGTGACGAGCCTTTTATGGAACAAATCAAACAACAAGCTCAAATTGCGATTGATGAAGCAGATGTTATTTTGCTTGTTGCAAGTGGAAAAGAAGGTGTTACTGACGCAGATGAAGCAGTTGCTAAGATTTTATACAGAAGTAAAAAACCAATAATCTTAATGGTGAATAAAGTAGATAATCCCGAAATGCGCAATGATATTTATGAGTTTTATTCTTTAGGATTAGGAGAACCATATCCTGTTTCAGGCAGTCATGGATTAGGTCTGGGGGATGTTCTAGACGAAGCAGTCAAACATTTTCCTACAGATAATGGGGAAGATGAAGATGAATCAATCAAGTTTAGTTTGATTGGTCGTCCGAATGTGGGCAAATCATCATTGATAAATGCAATTTTAGGGGAAGATCGGGTAATTGTATCAGATATCGAAGGAACTACACGGGATGCGATTGATACAAAGTTTGTTGGTGATAATGGCCAAGAATTTACGATGATTGATACGGCTGGAATGCGAAAACGCGGTAAGGTTTATGAAAATACAGAGAAATATTCTGTAATGCGTGCTATGCGTGCAATTGATCGATCTGACGTTGTTTTGGTCGTGTTAAACGGCGAGGAAGGGATTCGTGAACAAGACAAGCGAATAGCTGGTTATGCTCATGAGGCTGGACGAGGCGTAATCATAGTGGTCAACAAATGGGATTTAGTCAAAAAAGATACCAATACAATGAAAGAATTTGAAGAAGAAATTCGCGATGAATTTTCTTATTTAGATTACGCACCAATCGTATTTGTTTCAGCAATGACTAAACAACGGTTGAATAAAATTCCAATAATGATTGAAGAAGTCAGCATGAATCAAAATTTAAGAATCCCTTCTTCTATTTTGAACGATATTATCATGGATGCAGTTGCGATTAATCCAACACCTACTGATAGAGGAAAAAGGCTGAAGATTTTTTATGCGACTCAAGTTGCTGTAAAACCACCGACATTTGTAGTATTTGTTAACGAAGAAGAGCTAATGCATTTTTCTTATGCACGTTTTTTAGAAAATCAAATTCGCAAAGCTTTTGAGTTTGAAGGTACGCCGATAAAAATAATCGCCCGTAGGAGAAAATAAGGTATTTTATCATACTTTTATTTTGGTGACAACAGATTTCTCTGAATGATAAAACAACCATGAATTTTATGCCATTAATTGCTAAAAACCTTGCTAACACAAGGTTCTTATGCTATCGTTATAACAGAATATTGACCAAATCAATATTTCTTAGCTGATGACTGGACCACTCAGTTATCAGTCGATGTTTACACATCATTACTCATTTCTCAGGAGGTGAATTCATTCATGGCAAACAAAGCAGAATTGATCGAAAAAGTTGCAGCAGCTACTGACTTAACTAAGAAAGACGCTACAGCTGCTGTCGATGCTGTATTTTCAACTATCCAAGACGCATTAGCTGAAGGTGAAAAAGTTCAGTTGATCGGCTTCGGTAACTTTGAAGTACGTGAACGTGCGGCCCGTAAAGGACGTAACCCACAAACTGGTGAAGAAATCGAAATTCCAGCAAGCAAAGTACCTGCATTTAAACCAGGTAAAGCGCTAAAAGACGCAGTTAAATAATTTTTGCTGCTAAAACCGTTATGACTTTATAGTCATAACGGTTTTTTGTCTGAAAAATAGAAATAGATATTTCTGATGTTTATTTCTACGTTCGTTGGCTATTTCATCTAAATTATAACTTAATTTTTATTTTACGAAAGGCTTTACATACGATAAAATGGAGTAGAGCGTTTTACTTTTTTGTTTTATCCGCATAGTGAACTTATAGAAAATGGTATACTGATTAATATAAAAATTTTTAGAAAGAAGAAGGAAGGTGAAGCGATGTCAAAGGAACGACTTTTCTACGCCAAGAAAAATGATTCTTGGCATTCATATGATTTTCTTAGGCAAAGACAAAATGATCCTAGGTGGCGACAGGCCTTTTTAGAAGCAGATGCATTGCTAGAGCAGGAAGATAAAAAAAGGAAACGTCGCAACTTTATAATATTACTGGTATCAGTTCCGTTGTTATTGATCATCGTATTGGTTGGGTTGTATTTTTATGGATCTTCAGATGAAGAGATTATTCCAAAGCGAGAAGTAAGTTTGAATAACTCTACTTCAATCTCTTCTACGATAACAGATGCCTCCGAAACAATTGATACATCAAGTGTTGGACAGGTATTGACAACGCCGTGGGGAGAGCAGGTGACTGTTTTGCGAGTCTTGTCAAACGGAGAACGGGTTATTAAAGAAGGATATTCGCCTTCAGATTTGAATGGTGACGGTTTGCTGACTTTTGAAGAGTTATCAAAAGTAGAAGAGCAGGCGAACCAAGGAAATCAACAACAATATCAGCAACAAACGCCGCAGCAAGGTCAGAACTATCAGCAAGAACAATATGATCAACAACAAACACCACAGCAGAGCCAAAATAATCAACAACAGACACCTCAGGAAAATCAACAGCAGGGTGTGCCAAATCAATCTAATTTGCAGCAAGCTCCTTCAAATCATGATGGAGAATCAACTCATAATCAACAAAATGCTCCGCAAAGTCACTAAATGAACAGAACTAAATTAGTATTGAATTTGCAACTAATTAATTTTAAAATCCGGATTCTTTTTTTATTCTTATAATAATGAAAGAGAAATGTCTTACAGCCTTTCGCAGATTTGTTGCGAGAGGTTTTTTTGTAGTATAAAATAAAGAAAACGGGGTGACTGTGATGGAAGTATTGTATCGAAATAAGCAAAATGAGACCTTGATCATTTATGGGGAAACTGTCGCTTCAATGATGCGCAAAAAGAATTTGCAAAATAAACAAATTCTTTTTTGTGGAAATCAGCGTTATTATGATTTATTCGCAGAAAAACTGCGTCAATTTATTCCGAAAACTAGTTCTCATGATTGGTTTATTACACCTAATAATCGCTACTGCAATACGATGGAAAATTTTCAAGAATTGATTCACTTTCTTGATCGTTTCAGTCGACAAAAAGAAACGATTTTTCTTGGAATTGGAAATGAGGGGGCTCTTGAACTGCTAGGATTTACTCATCATGTATCGAATTTTCAAGCAGAATTGTGTTTTTTGCCCGTTTCATTACGATCATTCGCCCAGAGTTTATCATTTGTTGATCAGATTGTCTCAGACAAAAATTTAATGACAGTAATGGAGATTGAAGAAGTACCACGAAATATTTTGTTTGATCATACTTTGGCGGATCAGCAAAAAACTGGGAAAATGGTCGATCTTTTAACATTGATTAATTGTGGGATCGTTTGTGACTACACATTTCTGCAAAATTTGTATGTGAATTTTCCAACGCGTGATGCTTTATTGCAACATTCTTTTTCGGCTTTTAGTGAAACACTTATTAATTTTTATCAGGAAAATAGTAGACAGCTTCGTCGCTTTGGAAAAACCTTTGAGAAAGCTTTCTTTCAAACAGAGAATGGTTCACTATTGTCAAGCAGTATGAAGACGATGTTTGGCCTGCTTTTTGAACTAGCTTGGAATGTAATAGCAAGCGATCTTCATTTCAATTTCAAAAATTTTATGATATGGTTGGTGCGATTAGGGTTTCCTATTACGATACCTGAAGGAATCTCATTAGCTGATTATGGTCAGCAAGTGATTGCTTTAGCAAAGGAAAAACCTTTAGATGGGCTAATCCAAATCGGCGTGGTTGGTACAAGTAAAATACCGACTCAAAAAGAGTTACTTCGAACGTTTGAAATGTATCAAAAAATAGTAACAGAGATCAGGGGAGAATAGATGTCAAGTTATAGTGAAAAAATGCTTTCAGCATTGAGGAACGAGAATTTAACAGAAGCAAATCGGATGTTGGAAGAGGCATTAAGGAAGGATGAACCGGAAATCTTAGCTAGTTTGGCTGAAGAGTTGCAAAGCTTAGGGTTTCTAGAAGAAGCAAAGCGTATTTTGGAAAAACTATTGAAAGATTTTCCTGAAGAAGATATCTTTTATCTTTCATTAGCCGAAATTGCTATTGAAAATGACGATATTGATGGTGCCTTTGAGTACTTAGAAAGAATCCAGCCTGAAAGTGAAAATTATTTAGAGAGTCTATTAGTAATAGCTGATCTGTATCAAGTTTTAGGGATTCCAGAAGTCAGTGAAGCAAAACTGTTACAAGCAAAAACCATTGCCCCGGAGGAGCCGCTGATTACTTTTGCTTTGGCGGAATTACATTTTTCTGCTAACCAGTTAGGGGAAGCAATCAACGATTACAGTCTGCTTCAGAAGCAAGGGCTAGAGGAAATCGCCAATATTTCCATCGATGAAAGAATCGGAGCGGCCTATAGCATGATGGGGGGCTTTGAAGAAGCTATCCCATTCTTGGAACGGGCGTTAGAAAAGGAACGTACCGCTGATCGTTTATTCCAAATAGGTTTTATTTATTACCAATTACACGATCATCAGAAAGCCATCAATTATTTACAAGAATTGATTACTCTTGACCCGCAATATCAAAGTGGCTATTACTATCTTGCCGATAGTTTGAAAGAAGAGGAGCTACTTGAGGAGGCATTGGTTGCTGCTGAGGAAGGGATCAAAGAGAATCCTTATCAAGTGGAATTGTTGCACTTAGCCTCCGAAATTGCGTATCGACTTCGTGATAGCAAAAAGGCAGAGGAACTGTTAGTACAAGCACTTGATTCCGGGGATAAAACTGATGAAACTTTGTTGACGTTAAGTAATCTCTACCTCAATGAAGAGCAGCCAGACAAAGCTATCGAAATGATTAGTCAGATGGATGAAGAAGATAATCCTTATGCTTCATGGAATTTGGCACAAGCCTATAATGAATTAGAAGATTTCAATGCTGCCCGTACTTTTTATAAGCAGGCCTACGAAGATTTGGCTCATGAACCGGATTTTTTAAAGTCTTATGGTCTATTTTTGCGCGAGGATGGTCAATTAGAGTCTGCAAGAGCTATTCTTACGAGTTATTTACAACTAGAACCTAGTGATTTAGAAGTACAGTCATTATTAGAAGAATAGAGAGGTGAGAAAAATGATCGATGTAGGTGAAAAACGTGAATTTCTCGTATGGTTGATCAATAATGTAAGCTTTCAACGCCGCGAAGTGATTTGGATTTTGAATTACTTAATTAATCATGAAGCAATTTTACGAAATGTCCATATTGTAGAGCAAGCCTTGGAAACAAAGAGAGGATTGGTTTTTCGGGATATTACTCAGCGTGAAGAGCCGATGATGTTCTCAATCGAAGGGCATCAATTTTCCAACAGTGACCAAATTTTTCATGAAATTCGTCTGCATTGGCAACAGCCCTTATATTTGGAGTGTGTTTTTCCGAACTCTTGGCAAAACGCTCAATATTTATCGGTACTCGAAGACAATCCTGCACTCTCTTGGAATGATAACGTTAGTGAAGAGATTGTGACAGAGGTTGAAAACTATTTGAAGTTTCAGGAACAAGAAGCACAAGTTGATTTATTGAAAAAACAAATTGATATGGCTTTAGAAGACGGCGACAAAGAAGCATTTCTAATTTTGTCAGATGAATTAAACAGGCTAAAATTAACGTTACATGAATAAAAAATACCGCAGACAATGGTTTATTTTTGTCTGCGGTATTTTTTTAATTGCTTCGCTTTAAAGTAAACCTACGACGTTGCGGCCTCAAATAGGTAAAACCTTCACCTTCAACGTCATGTACATTACTGATCAATATGAAGGCTTTTTCGTCCACAGAGTGGATGATTTTTTTAACTTCATTAATTTCCTGTTGAGAAACTACGATATATACAATGCGTTTTAGCTCTGAAGAGAAGCCTCCCTCTCCATGAAGATAGGTAACTCCACGTTCTAAATGTGCCATCAATAACTCTGCGATTACATTGCTCTCATTAGAGATGATCATCACACCCTTAGCTGCATATCCTCCAGATGAAAGCATATCAACTACTTTACTAAATACAAAAGATACGATCAACGTATACATCATTCGTTTCAAATCTAAATAGGTCAGCGAGCAAATCAAAACGATAATATCAAAAACCAGTAATGATTTTCCCATTGTAAAACCTATCTTTTGCTCTAAAATTCGAGCGATAACATCTGCTCCACCTGTCGTTCCGCCATTCCGATAAACCAAACCGCTTCCAAATCCAGCAAATAAACCAGCTAGAATAGACACGATAAACAAATCATGATCAAGGTTGATTTGTAGAGGAATTCTCTGCCAGATCCATAAAAAGACAGATAAGCAAACGGTTCCTAAAATTGTGTAGTAGAATGATCGTTTACCCAAAATTTTTCCACCAATTAAAATCAATGGAATATTAATAATCAATGTTGTATAAGCAGGATCAATGCCAAAAAGAGCTCGAATGATCAAGGTAATACCAGTGACCCCACCTTCAGCTAAGTGATTCGCAATATTCAAATAAACAAGACCAAATGCATAAATGGCTGTTCCTACCACAATAAAAAGAATTTCCTTGATCCGTGTAGACATAGTCGTTTCCATACGACACCTCCTGAGATTTATTGGATAAAACAAACTTAGTCAAGAAACTGATCAGACCTTCGTCACAATCAAATTTAGTCCTCAATCAACATAGCATGAATTTAAGATAGTTACAACAACATGATAGGAAACAAATCTGTTTTTTGATAAGATAGGTTTGAGGTGGTTTGATGAATGAAAAGACAATGAAAATCATGCAAAAAGAAGTTGATGATTATATACAACAATTCAAAACAGGTTATTTTTCTCCATTGGGTCAAATGGCTCGACTAACCGAGGAAGTAGGAGAACTGGCTCGTGAAGTAAATCATCATTATGGCGAAAAGAAGAAGAAAGATTCTGAGAAACCAAAAACAGTTGAAGAAGAGCTTGGCGATGTACTATTTGTTACAATTATTATGGCAAATTCTATGGGCATTGATTTAACAGAAGCTTTTGAACGGAATATGGAAAAATTCAATCAACGTGACCGCTTTCGTTTTGAACGGAAGGATGGTCTGACTGAAGGTGATATTGAATGAGACTCGAAGCCTTTCCTTTAGAATTTCAAGGAGCAATGCCGATTTTACGCAAATTACAAAGTGCCGGCTATGAAGCTTATTACGTTGGTGGCAGTGTTCGTGACATTCTTCTAAATAAGCCGATTCATGATGTAGATATCGCAACTAGTGCTTTTCCGGCAGAAGTGAAGGAGTTGTTCCACCGGACAATCGATGTGGGGATTGATCATGGCACTGTAATGGTAATCACAAAAGAAGCAACATATGAAGTCACAACTTTTCGGACAGAGTCAACTTATCAAGATTACCGTCGTCCGGATCATGTGGAGTTTGTTCGGTCATTGAAGGAAGACTTGAAACGACGAGATTTTACGATTAATGCTTTAGCTGTGGGTATCGACGGGACCATAATCGATCTTTTTGACGGATTAGATGATTTAAGAAACAAAGTTTTACGTGCAGTAGGAAATCCTTATGAACGTTTTCACGAAGATGCTTTACGAATGATGCGTGCATTACGTTTTGTCAGTCATTTGGGATTTACTTTAGAGCCCAACACATTTGAAGCCATCCAAGAATATCATTCTTTATTAGCTAAAATTTCGACTGAACGAATCAATGTTGAATTTGTAAAACTGATGATGGGCTCCTTTCGAGAAGCAGGCTTGCGTTCTTTTGTAGAATCGGAATGTTACATCTATTGTCCCGGGTTACGTTCTTATGGCGAGGCACTCTTAAATTTTTCTGAACTTCGGGGTCCAGCGATCCCGACGGAGCGTCAAGCTTGGACATTATTGATGGCGATGCTTGATATGAATATCACGGATATTCGTCACTTTATGAAAGAATGGAAATGTTCGAATCAATTGATTCGAGAAGTGACTCAAATGGTCCCTGCACTGCAGTTTCGATTGAAATATGAGTGGGATAATTGGACACTGTATCAATTAGGTAGAGAACTGGCGTTATCAGTAGAATACCTTCTATACTATTTCGAACGCGAACCCAATTTAGAAAAAATTCGCTTGCTTTATCAATATTTGCCTATTTATTCACTAAAAGATTTAGCATTAAAGGGAAATGAAGTAATGGAATATTTTGATTATCCGCGCGGTCCATGGATCAGTATGATCTTGAATGTTTTAGAGCAAGAAGTAATCGAAGGAAATCTAAAAAATCAAAAGGAAGATTTACTGAATTATGCGGAAGGATATTTAAAAAAGGAGATGTCATGAAAAAACTAACTAAACAGTATCGAGTATTAGAAAATCAGACAGCCTTAGCAATGGGATCGGGAGATCTTGAAGTTTTGGCTACACCGGCATTAGTAGCATTGATGGAAAATTGCGCAAAGGAGTTACTGTCTCCTCAACTTTCAGATTTTCAAACAAGTGTTGGGGTCAAGGTGGAATTAAAACATCTGGCTCCAACAGCTGTAGGTGCGAATGTTGAAGTTGAAGCAGAAATGCATGAATCTAATACTAATAAAATTTCTTTTTCTATAAAAGCCTTTGATGGGGAACAATTAGTCGGGGAAGCAAAGCATCAAAGAGTGATTGTTGAAACTTCAACTTTCCTAAAAAAAATGAAGTCTAAGCACAACATGTGACCGTTTACTCAAGGTGTGCTAAACTTGGTTTTAGATTAGTAGTGAGGAGAATGTAGAAATGGCAAGAGAAATGACAGCGTTAAAATTCTATTTCCGTAATGGTGAAACATGGACGATTGATCGTCGTTACATTGGTGATTTATGGATCAAACAAATTACGACTAGTTTTGGAAGAATTCATGGTAGCGAGTTCGTAGAAATTCATCCTTGTGCCGGATTTAAGATTGAAATTTATCAAGAAGGCGACCATGTTCAGACAACAGACATTAATTTGGGTGGTTTAGAATTAGGAATGTTTGAACGTGCTCGTAAGTTCGAAGATATTGAACGAATGGAAATCATTTATCGTGCAGGTCACCCTGATTCAGTTTATTTTCCTTATAAGGACAAAGACAATGAAGGTCTCGATAACGTTTACCAATCAACAAAAGTTTCTGAAAAAACAAAAAGTCTATATATTGTTATTGATCCAACAAAAACTGTTGATGAAGTTTATGGTGAGCAATTCTAAAAAAGAAGCGACAAGTTTCCGATAAGGAAGCTTGTCTTTTTTATCCATTAAATGAGGTAGCAAGTAAATTATTTAACTGTCTGCAGAAAAAAATCGAATGAGTGATTAAAAATTATCTCGTTGTTGTAGCAAAGTGAATGATTGATCTAATAACTATGAATTACAAATATACGGCACATTAGACAACTATAAAACAAAAAAACTATTTGCATATTATAGCGGCGAAGTTTCACTTCTCTTGCGTTTTTTGTTACAATAACGAAGAGAAATTTGAGGATGGTTCGAGATGAAAGAATTGAAAGTTGTAGAATTATACAAAACATTTGGTGATAAAACTTTATTTGACCGTATTTCCTTTTTAATTCATGAAAAGGATCGAATCGGATTGATCGGAGTTAATGGTACAGGTAAATCAAGTTTATTAACCATTTTAGCTGGTAAGGATAGTGGCGATGGGGATATTTCGGCGATTGATAAGGCCAGTGATTATCGAATCGGTTACTTAGCACAAGGTCAAAATTTTTCCAATGATTTATTAGTTTTAGACGCTGTTTTTCAAGGTAATAATCCATTGATGCAAACGGTACGTGAATACGAGAAGGCTTTGTTGGAATTGTCGAACGCTAATAATAGTGAAACACAACGAAAGTTTACGTTGGCTGAAGAAGCGATGAACAAGCAAGACGCTTGGACAGCAGATAGTGAAGCGAAAGCAATACTGAATAAATTAGGCATAGATACCTTGGATAAAAAAATTGGAGAGCTTTCAGGAGGGCAAATAAAACGGGTGGCATTAGCGCAAGTTTTAATTGATGCACCAGACTTATTGTTATTAGATGAGCCTACAAATCATTTGGATTATGACGCGATCCAATGGTTAGAAAACTATTTGAAAAATTATACTGGCGCACTTTTGATGGTTACCCACGATCGTTATTTTTTAGACCGCGTAACAAATCGAATTTTTGAGTTGTCTTTTGGTAACCTCTATGAATATCAAGGAAATTATGAAGCTTATTTAGTAGAGAAGGCAGAACGTGATCGGATCGCAATTGAGCAAGAGGGTAAAAGAAAACAATTATATAAGCAAGAGTTGGCTTGGATGCGTGCAGGTGCAAAAGCGCGGACAACTAAACAGCAGGCGCGGATTAATCGATTTGAGGATTTAAAAGACAACTTACATCAAGTGAATAATGATGATCAGCTTGAGATGAATATCGCCACGACACGTTTAGGAAAAAAAGTTCTGGAATTAAAACAAGCTTCTTATTCTATTAACGGAAAAACGATTCTAGATCATTTTGATCTTTTGATCCAAACAAAAGAGCGCTTGGGAATAACCGGAAAAAATGGAGCTGGGAAATCTACTTTGTTAAATATTTTGGCTGAACGAGTCCCATTAAATGACGGTTTGATTGAGATTGGAGAGACTGTTCGCCTAGCATACTATACTCAGCAAAACGAAACATTGGATCCTAACAAGCGAATGATTGCCTATTTACAAGAAGCTGCCGAAGAAGTGACGCAGCGAGATGGTTCACATATTAGTGTAGCAGAAATATTAGAACGTTTTCTGTTCCCACGGTTTATGCATGGAACGTTGATTGGTAAATTATCTGGCGGAGAAAAAAGGCGTCTTTATTTGTTGAAGCTGTTGATTCAACAGCCGAATGTTTTATTGTTAGATGAACCGACCAACGATTTAGATATCGCTACTTTAACAGTTTTGGAAGATTATCTGCGCGACTTTTCTGGAGCAGTAATTACAGTTTCACATGATCGCTATTTTTTAGACAAAGTTGCTGAAAAATTGTTAATCTTTGAAGGTAACGGTTTAATTATTTCTTATTTTGGTTCTGTTGTTGATTACTTGAACCAACAAACGTTAGTCAAGGATGACAAAATTATTAAGACAAAACCTCAACCAAAAGAACGGAAGAAAAAGCTTTCCTATAATGAGCAAAAAGAATGGGAGACAATAGAAGATGACATTGCTTTTTTAGAAGACAAAATAGTTGAATTAACAGAAGCGATGAATCATCAAGGGGATGACTTTACTAAATTGCAAGCTCTTCAAAAAGAAATAGATCAGAGTGAACAGCTATTAGAAGAAAAGATGATGCGTTGGGAGTATCTAAGTGAAATTGTTGAAGACAGCTAATTGGATTTATAAGGTAACCATTGGTTAAAATTTAAAAACTGAGTTCATGACTATGTAAATGGAGGAGTATTATGCTGATCGCTATTTGGGCACAAGATAAGAATGGTTTGATTGGTAAGAATAATCACTTACCATGGCATCTGCCAAATGATCTACGCTTTTTTAAAGAAACCACGCTCAGTCACACTTTGGTGATGGGACGTAAAACATTTGAAGGAATGGGAGGGCGACCATTGCCTGACCGAAAAACGATCGTATTAACTCGAGATATGGATTATCATGCCGAAAATATAATAGTTATGCATTCATTAGGTGAAGTTCTTGCCTATGATAGAGACAATAAAGGAAAAACTTTTATTGCGGGAGGCTCTGCCATCTATACAGAATTCTTACCTTATTGTGAAAAAATCTACCGAACTTTTATTGAAGCTAGCTTTGAGGGTGACGCCTATTTTCCAACGGTACTTTGGAATAAATGGCAGCTATTAGAACGAAAACAAGGTAAAAGAGATGAAAAAAATCCTTATCGTTATTATTTCGAGACATATGGAAGAACCGGAGCTTTTTAACATGTTTTTTCAGGATTTGTAAAGAAATAGTTTCAAGAATGATTTATTTCATGAGGTTTGATATACTGAAATTAATTTGAAACTAGGTATGGAAAGAAGGATCATAATGCCAAATGTTAAAATTGTAACCGACTCATCTTGTACGATTGAAAAAGCAGTTCGAGATGAATTAAATATTACTGTTATCCCATTATCAGTGATGATGGATGATGTAGTTTATCCAGATGATGATGATTTAACTGGAGAGCGCTTTATGGAAATGATGGCACGGGCCAAAAATCTACCGAAAACTAGTCAACCACCGATCGGCTATTTTGCGGAATTGTATGATGAACTAGGAAAAGATGGGAGTTCTATTGTCTCCATTCATATGTCTCATACATTGAGTGGCACTGCAGAAGCGGCACGTCAAGCGACCTTTTTAAGCAGCAGTAATGTAACTGTAATTGATTGTGGTTTTATCGACCAGTCTCAAGCGTTTCAAGTAATAGAAGCAGCTAAATTGGCTCAATCGGGAGCAAGCCTTGATGAAGTATTGTCGGGAGTAGAGCGGGTGAAGGACCATAGCAAACTATTCATTGGAATATCTTCGCTTGACAACCTTGTAAAAGGTGGTCGTATCAGCCGAGTAGCCGGGGTAATATCAAGTGTACTTAATATGCGTGTAGTCATGGAGCTTGAAGATGGTGAATTGTTGCCAATAACAAAAGGCCGAGGTAAGAAGACATTCAGTAAGTGGTTTGGAACATTTATGGATGAGTTAACAAAAGTAAATGTGAAACAAATTGGTATTTCTTATGCCGGTAAGCTAGACTTTATTGATGAAGCTAAGCAAGCATTGCAGGAAATGTTCCCAGATATGCACATTCCAGTTTTGCACACGAATCCGATTGTTGCTACACATACGGGACCAGGTGCTTTTGCTATCATGTATTATACAGATTAGTTGAACCTGCCTCTAGCAATAGAGGCGTTTTTTTACGAAGGAGCAGGATGAATGAAACGTTTTGCAACATTACTAATTCCACTAGCGACTGCTGTGGTTACTTTACTTGTTCTCTTTTTAACTATACCTAAAGCTGAACCTCGAATTCACGTGGTAAGAAGTGAAAATCAAAATTATAAGAAGTCTGTCCATCTGGTTGCAGTTGGGGACTCATTGACTGAAGGCGTCGGTGATGAAACAAAGCGTGGAGGATATGTCCCATTGGTCGCAGATGCTTTACAGCAGAAATATGAACTATCTTCTGTTGAAAAAGACAACTATGGTGTTTCTGGTGAACGTAGCGATCAAATCTTAAAACGGGTGAAAAAAGATTCTGATTTACAGAATAGTCTAGCTAGTGCAGATATTATTACTATGACAGTTGGAGGAAATGATCTTTTTCAGGCATTTCAAAAAAATCTTAACGCAAAAACTGCTAAGCAATTTGATCGGTCAATCAAAAAATATGGCAAGCAGGTTAGTGAAATTTTAGCCGAAATGCGAGAGCTAAATCCAAAAGCACCAATTTATGTTGTGGGTATTTATAATCCTTACTATTTAAATTTTCCAGAGATCAAAGCGATGCAGACAGTTGTAGATAATTGGAATGATGAAACTGAAAAATTGACAAAAGAAACAACAAATTGCTTCTTTATTCCAGTAAATGATCTATTATATAAAGGAATCGCAAACAAGGATACAAAGTCGACGAGTGAAAGTTCAAGTTCTGAGGTTAAGAATAATGCACTTTATGATGAGGATAATTTTCATCCGAATAATTTGGGTTATCAATTGATGGCGACGGCTATTCGAGATAAAATAGTGGACACGAAAGATTTATGGCTAATAAAGGAGAGCAATTAATGGAAGATACGAAGAAAAAAATCAACGGTTGGAAAATTGCTTTTCTTGTTTTAATTGGTATCATTTTGGGTGGGATCATTTTTTCTACTGTAAGAATATTTACCGCAAGGGAAACGAACCTACCGCCAAGCAGTGAAACGACTGTACCTAAAGGATCACCTGTTTTATCAATGAATACCAATAAGAAAAAGCTAAATACCGTGATGGAATACTTTTTAAACGATTTACAAAAAGGTTCAGATGTTAAGTATGAATTTTACTTAGAAAATCAAGCTATGTTAAAAGGCGAGTTTAAAATTTTAGGTGCAAAAGTTGACTTTTATCTTTATTTTGATCCATATGTTATGGATAATGGCAATGTTCAACTGAAGGCACGGGATTTGTCGATTGGCTCTTTAAATTTGCCGGTGAGTCAAGTGATGGCGACAGTCAAACGCGGATACAAATTTCCTAAATGGGTATCCATTGATCCTGAAGAACAAACGATTGTTTTGAAATTGAATGAGTTCAAATTAAATAACGGTTTGTTTATCAGAGCAAACCACATTGATCTTGTAGGTGATGATATTCAATTCAGTTTATATTTACCAAAACAAAAGAAAACAAACAATTGATCATTAGTAATCATCGAGGTGAAAAAAATGAGAAGAAGCTTTTATCACTATATTCTGACTCAACGGGGCCACAATCTCCATGATCCTGTCGAAGCTTTTGCCGGAGCAGTAGCAAAAGATATCACATTTCCAAAACACTCCGAGGATTATCATGAGATTACAGACTATTTAGAATTAAGTGTCGATTATTTAGACTCGATGGATCTTTTTGATCAAGTTTGGGATAAATATCTAGAAAACAATAAATAATTAAGAAGGAAAAGTTGTAGAAGGCTTTTCCTTTTTTTTCTAGCATGCTATCATGAAAAAAAGGGTGAAAGGAAAATGCGCCTTGCAGAAAAAAACGCTACCTGTATCGATTTTTTTAATATCGATCGTATGTACTATTGTTATAACGGCAATAGTAACTCATTTTATTGAACAGAAACAAGCAATGGATAATGATTCAGTTGTTAAAATTAAACGAAGCGATTTAGATGATGTGCAAGATTTGTATGATTTAATCAGTACGAATTATGTTGATAAAGTTGATAAGGAACGGCTAATTCAGGGAGCCCTGAACGGAATGACTGAGTCCTTGCAAGATCCCGAATCTGAATTCTTAACAGCAAAGGAAACCCAAGAATTAAATGCAAAAGTAGCAGGAAGCTTTGAAGGAATTGGAGCAAACTTACAACTTGAAAATCGATTGCCTGTAATTGACCGAGTACCTGTTAAAAACTCTCCAGCTGAAAAGGCAAAATTAAAAGCTAAAGATATCATTCTTGAAGTAGACGGGAAAAAGACTCAGGATAAATCTCTAGATCAAGTATCTAGCATGATTCGCGGGAAAAAGGGCACGCAAGTCAAATTGTTGATCCAACGGGGCAACGAGGAGTTTGAAGTGTCGCTCGAGAGAGATGTTGTACCTGAAGATACAGTTAAAGGAGAACTTGATAAGAAAGACCCAACGATTGGATCAATTCAAATCGATAACTTTCGCGAAACAACAGCGCTAGAATTTCGTACAATTATCGAACGCTTGCGTAAAGAAGGTACTAAGTCATTTGTTATCGATTTACGACAGAATTCTGGCGGATTAATGGCAGAAGCTGAACGTATTGCGAGTTATTTTTTGGACAATGGGGACACTATTGCTCAATTTTCAAATAACAAGAAAGTTATTTCAATCGACAAAGCTGGTAAAAAGATTGATCAAGGATTCAAGGTTAAAGAGCCTACTGTTTTTTTAGTTGATCAAGAAAGTTCTTATGGAGCTGAGTTATTAGCTGCAGCAGTCAAAAATAAAAATTATCCGATAATTGGCGTAAATACCTTTGGAAAAGGCAGCGTACAGAGTCTCACTCAGATTGGAAAGAATAATTATGTTCAGTTAACGATCATGAAATGGTTTGCTCCAGATGGGACCTCAGTGGAAGGAAAAGGTGTTGCGCCGACTATCGAAGCTGACTATCCAGAATATGCCAAGCTTCCTCCTATTTCGAAGCAATCAAATTGGCGTATTGGAGATTCTGGTGATGCAGTAAAAAATATTAATACTATGCTTAAAGCGTTAGGCTATCCGACAGAAGGTAATTTATTCAACGAAGCTACAAGAGATGCTGTAGCAGAAATCCAGACGGAGAATAACTTGTCTGCTACGGGGGCATTGGATGATAAGACAATCGATGTTTTACAAGAAAAAGTATTTGAACTTGTTAAATCTAATGATGTCGCCTATGCTAAAGCTGTAGAAACTCTGAAAAAGTAAGCAATGGAGCTTAATTAACTGCTTTTAGTTACAGGGAGGGGACTAATTGAAAAATTTCTTTACAAGAAACCATTTATGGTTGGGTGTCAAATATTTCTTAATCTCTCTCTTTGTTGGAGTAGTAGTTCGCGGGTTCTTATTGATTCCTGTTCCCGTAACGGGAAATTCGATGGATCAGACCCTAAAACAGGGAGATATGGTCTTAATGGAAAAGTTCAGCAAAGTTCAGCGTTTTGATGTAATTGTTTTTCAACAACCAGATGGGACAATTTATATAAAACGCGTGATTGGTTTGCCAGGTGACGAAATTCGATATGAAAAAGATCAACTTTATATTAATGGCGAAAAGGTTTCAGAGTCTTTTTTAACTAACAATCGAAATCATGATCATCAAGTTTCTCCTTATACGACGGATTTTCAATTAGATGAACTTTTAGGAGAGCATCAGTTGCCCCAAAATGAGTATTTTGTATTAGGAGATAATCGGAGAATCTCTAAAGATAGTCGCTCATTTGGTACAGTTCGAAGCAAAGATATTTTAGGTAAAGCCCAGGCTGTATATTATCCATTGACACATATAAAAATTATTTCGTAAAAGATGGGTGCACCCATCTTTTTTGTTTGTATAAAAATTGAAAAAAGTTCTCATTTTTTTTAATTGAAGTTAAATTTTTATTACGTTACTCTTGATATAGGAAGTCGACTCCTAATTAACTGAGAAGGAGATAAGGTCATGTATCATGCACGATTCAAAGGAACTCACTATGAAATAGGAAGAAAATGGGGAGAGTTGCTGAGAAAGAATAATAAATACTTGCTGGATAATATTCCTTTTGAAATCACTAAAGAGATGGAAGCATTCTCAAAAGAATGTTTGCCCTATTATAAAGATTTTTTTCCAGGAGTCATTGAAGAAATTAATGGAATAGCTAAAGGTCAGCTAATAGATCCAAATTTGTTGTATGCTATACTTTTTTCAATGTATGGACTTGTTCGGGCAACAAACTGTTCAAGCTTTATTGTAAAAAATGAACGAACATACTTGCTTGGTAGAAACAGCGATTTTTTGACGGCTATAGAAAAAATGTATATGAACTGTTTATACACATTTAAAGGACCTGATTCCTATTCATTTTCGGGAAATACGACAGCATTTGTAGAAATGGAGGATGGGATAAATCAGTGTGGATTGGCAATTGCTCTTACATCAGTTTTTCCTGATAGTATCAAACCAGGAATGAATGTTGGAATGATTTTGCGGATGATTCTGGAAAAGTGTCAGAATGTTGAACAAGCATTGGAATTACTGAAGAGAATTCCGCGATGTACCGCTGGAACATTAGTAATGGCAGACTTATCTGGTGAAGCTTGTTTGGTTGAATTTACAAATGATCGATTGGTTCATTGTTCTTTAAATGAAAAAGGCTTTCTTTGTGCTACGAATAGTTTTCACTTGCCAGAAATGCAAGCATTTAAAATATCATTGGACGACGATTGGTTTGCAGAAAAACGCTACCGAACATTGGAACAATATTTAGCCGAACATGGTCAAACCATGAGTATACCTGAAGCAAAAAAATTATTGGGTGGGGATTTAGGTTTTCTCTGTCAATATGATCGTAAAACGGGAAAGGATACGGTTTGGTCTTCTATCTATGATTTAAAAAATAATCAAGTTTTTCGATGTGAGGGCAATCCATCACGAAAACAATTTAAAGAAGATTCACGATTTATTTTCTAAACAAATTAATGAATGCAAAGAAGGAGTGATAAAAATTTGTCACTCTTTTTCTATTGTGTGCCAGGCATGGCACTTATCTAGCTGGTGAAAGTCCAGTCGCGGGTAGTTACCGCCAAGCGTAGTGAACCACAAGCCGAAATCAGTGATGATGGGGTGAAGGAAGTGGTGTAGCGAATCTTACGAGCCTACGAACAGAAACTTGATGAGGCCAAATGGTGGATAAGGTGGCAATGCAAACCAAAGTCCAAAAGGTAAACGTAAAACCAAGACGGTAAATCAAGAGGTTGTGGAGAGAAAGATAAGTGTCTTACCCTGGGAGATCTTGTGGACGCCTAAGCACGAGAGGCTTTAAAATCAGTAATCGTTAATGACGGTCGAAAAAGGTTCACCACAAGAAGTCAGCTGAGGTCATAGTAGTTGCTAAACCGAAGGCAATGAAGGACTTAATGACTGTATAGTGTGACTCGCTATGTGAAAATGCCCAGAGAATCCGAAAATGAGGATACCCCAGCCCAATGCAACGTAAC
This sequence comes from Candidatus Enterococcus murrayae, assembly GCF_017315985.1. Lineage (GTDB taxonomy): Bacteria > Bacillota > Bacilli > Lactobacillales > Enterococcaceae > Enterococcus_A > Enterococcus_A murrayae. The sequence goes on from NZ_JAFLVR010000018.1 coordinate 130,898, forward strand.
GATTGATGGGAAAAGTAGTGGGGATGCTTCTGGGATCATCTACGAATAGAGGAGGAACAGCGAATGCGCAATCGTGAACAATACAGATGTAGCGCCGTATACGAGATCCGTACGTACGGTGCAATGGGAGGGGCGGAATTTATTTCCCCTCTACCCTATTATAATTGAGTATTCCAAAAATTGTATTGACATTTAAGCAAACTGAATATAAATAGTTGAAAAGTATGTTCAAGTAAAAAAATGGAGGAGAGAGAGCGCAAAAAAAGATAGTTATGATACAATAGCGTGTGGAAATAAAAGCTCTCAAACTATAATTGAAAAGCGAGTCAACTTAAAGGTGGCATGAGAGTTCATTGAATCTAATGGATTTTACAAAATTTAAAATGCTTACGGGACGTATACTTTAATGAAACAGAAAACTAAGGCTAATATTACTATTTCAAGGAGGAATTTACTATGACTATTCAATGGTTTCCTGGACATATGGCTAAAGCCAGACGGGAAGTTGCTGAAAAGCTAAAATTTGTCGATATCGTGTATGAATTAATCGATGCTCGTTTACCATTATCTTCACGCAATCCGATGTTAGACCAAATTGTACAGCAAAAGCCGCGATTGATTTTGTTAAATAAATCTGATTTAGCAGATCCTAATCAAACAAATTTATGGTTAAACTATTTTCGAGATCAAGGACATCACATACTTGCACTGACCGCTAAAGATGATAGAAGTGTCAAACAAATTGTACCCGCTAGTAAAAAAGTTTTGGCAGAAAAAATGGCCCGTGATAAAGAAAGAGGATTGAAACCTCGTGCTATTCGTGCAATGGTTTTAGGTATTCCTAATGTAGGAAAATCCACCTTATTAAACCATTTAGCAGGAAAGAAAATCGCTAGCACGGGTAACCGTCCAGGCGTCACTAAAGGACAACAGTGGTTGCGTTTTGGCTCTCAACTAGAATTACTGGATACACCTGGAATTTTGTGGCCTAAATTTGAAGATCCTGCTGTTGGAAAAAAATTAGCATTGACGGGAGCAATTAAGGATGATCTTTTGCATCTGGATGATTTAGCACTTTATGAATTAGAGATTTTTTGCCGCTTCTATCCAGAGCAATTAAAGATACGCTATAAATTAACAGACGATGATTTATTTATGTCGTTACCAGAATTATTATTATTAATTTCTGAGAAACGCGGGTTTAAGGATGACTATGAACGAGCAAGCGAGATGCTAATCCTTGAGCTGCGCCAGGGTAGGCTAGGACGTTATACATTAGATCGATTTGAGGAGCTGAGTGAATGATAGAAAAATTATCAATCAGTGCAATAAAGACTGAAATCAATAAAATTATTTCGACAGATGACCCTCGTTTGGCGGAATTTCAGCAGGATTCACGCAAAGGTGTGCAGCAAGCTCTAGCTCAATGGCAAAGACGGCAAGAAAAAAAAGCTGCTTTAGTTCAAAAATATCAGGATATGTCAGTTTTTGAGGATGAAAAAAAAGCCCTGGGTTTTCAAGCGATTTGCGGTATTGATGAGGTTGGCCGTGGACCACTAGCTGGTCCTGTAGTTGCAGCAGCGGTTATCTTGAATGATGAGCATGAAATCTTAGGATTAAACGATTCAAAACAGCTTTCAGCACACAAACGTGAAGAGCTTGTTGCTGAAATTAAAAGGAATGCACGAGCTATTGGTATTGGTGAAGCAACAGCTGATGAAATCGATCAACTAAATATTTATCAAGCGACTAAAGTTGCTATGCAGCGAGCAATCGATCAGTTGGAGCTTGCTCCAGATTGTTTATTGATAGATGCGATGGTTTTGGATAATGGGTTGCCACAAGAAAAAATTATTAAGGGTGATGCGCGTTCCGTATCCATCGCTGCTGCAAGTATCATCGCAAAAGTTTATCGAGATGAGTGGATGGCAAATTATGGGAAAGATTTTCCAGCGTATGGATTTGCAAAAAATGCTGGATATGGAACGAAAGAGCATTTAAAAGCCATTGAAAATGAAGGGATTTTACCAATTCATCGAAAAACTTTTGCACCAATTAAAAATTTATAAAATGAAATCCTTCTTTTTTTAGTATCTTTTTGTTAAAGAGCTGAAAAGAGGGATTTTTTTGAAAAATAAGTTTTTGTTACGTTTAAGTTTAACTAAAGGAATCGGTACATTCGGGAAACAGCAAATTTACAGATTTGCTAAGAGACATCAATGGTGGCAGTTTGATGAGCTAGAAATACGTTTATTAGCACAAACTACTAAGCCAAACAATTGGAACGAATGGACTGAAGACCGATTAAAAGAAATCGAAAGTACACACCAGTTTATTACTATCGAAGATGAAGAATATCCAGAGTCATTACGGCAGGTTCCAACTCCACCGCTGGTATTATTTTATAAAGGCAATTTGAACTTATTAAAAAGAGATATGCTGGCAATCGTAGGTGCTCGTAAAGCCACGAATTATGGTTATCAGGTTTTAAAAGAATTGATGCCAGACATTACTAAACGGGGATTTTCGATAGTCAGCGGATTGGCTAAAGGGATTGATAGTTTTGCTCATCAATTCGCTATTAGTAATCAAGGAAAAACAATTGGCGTGGTTGGAACTGGCTTAGATATTTGTTATCCTAAAACTAGCGGAAACTTACAAATTGAAATGAGTCAGAATCATTTAGTTTTAAGTGAATATCCTAACGGGACAATGCCGGCAAAATTTCACTTTCCTATGCGCAATCGAATCATCGCTGGATTAAGCAGTGGTGTTTTGGTAATAGAAGCAAAAAGAAGAAGCGGCTCGTTGATCACAGCACAACAAGCTTTAGATTATGGCAAGGATGTATTTGTAGTACCAGGTTCAATATTAGATGGGCGATCTAGCGGTTGTCATCAGTTGATTCAGGATGGGGCAATTTGTGTAGAAAAAACACAAGATATTTTTGATTCTTATGATTTGTGGAATAAAATTCACTAGACCTGACTTGACAAACAAAATTTGAATAGCGTATTATAGGCTACGATTTGTCAGTAGTTACCGATATATAATAGTAGAAAAAATTGAGGAGGCAAAAGCATTTGGCCTATAAATACCTAGTTATCGTGGAATCACCAGCAAAAGCAAAGACCATTGAAAAATATTTAGGAAGAAATTACAAAGTGGTAGCAAGTGTTGGACATGTTCGCGACTTGCCAAAAAGTAAAATGGGGATCGATGTTGAAAATAATTATGAACCTCATTATATTTCTATTCGCGGCAAAGGCGATGTTATCAAAAGTTTGAAGCAGGCAGCTAAAAAAGCACAAAAAGTTTATCTCGCAAGTGACCCGGATAGAGAAGGGGAAGCTATTGCCTGGCATCTCGCTTATTTATTAGGATTAGACTTAAAAGATAAAAATCGTGTAGTATTTAATGAAATTACAAAAGATGCAGTAAAAGCAGCTTTTAAGGAACCTCGTTCAATTGATGTCTCTTTAGTAGATGCGCAGCAGGCACGACGAGCATTGGATCGGCTAGTTGGTTATTCTATTTCACCAATTCTTTGGAAAAAAATCAAAAAAGGGTTAAGTGCTGGTCGTGTTCAATCGATTGCTTTGAAGATGATCATTGATCGGGAACAAGAAATTCGTGATTTTGTACCAGAAGAATATTGGAGTATTGATGGAAACTTCAAGAAAAAAGCAAAAAAATTTAAGGCTAATTTCTGGGGCGTTGATGGGAAAAAGAAAAAACTTCCTAACGCTGAAGCTGTGAAAGAAATTACCTCAAGAATTGATGGCAAGGACTATGAAGTTACCAAAGTTGAGAAAAAGGAACGAAAACGGAATCCGGCATTGCCTTTTACCACAAGTAACATGCAGCAGGAATCTGCACGCAAACTAAATTTCCGTACTAGAAAAACTATGATGGTTGCTCAACAATTGTATGAAGGAATCGCTTTAGGAAAACAAGGGACTGTTGGTTTAATCACGTATATGCGTACGGACTCGACTCGTATCTCAGATACAGCAAAGACCGAGGCAGCAGAATTCATTGAAAAGACCTATGGCAAAGAATATTCACAGCATCATGCTCGTAAAGCAAAAAATCCACAAGGCTCTCAAGATGCTCACGAAGCGATTAGGCCTACTAGTGTTCAACGAACACCTGATGAGATGAAGCAATATTTAGATAAAGATCAGTTAAAACTTTACACATTGATTTGGTCACGTTTTGTCGCTAGTCAAATGACCGCGGCAATTCTTGATACGATGAAAGTGACATTAGAACAAAACGGTGTGATTTTTATTGCCAATGGTTCTAAAATCAAATTCAAAGGATTTATGCAGGTCTATATCGAGGGGCGTGATGATGGCAAAGAGGATAAAGAAAATATCTTGCCTGAACTTGAGACAGGCGATGTTGTTCAATCTGTCAATATTGAACCGAAGCAACACTTTACTCAACCACCGGCTCGCTTTAGTGAAGCCACATTGATTAAAACGCTTGAAGAAAATGGCGTTGGTCGACCTTCAACTTATGCACCGACGCTAGACACGATCCAACGTCGCTATTATGTGAAATTGACGCAAAGACGTTTTGAGCCAACAGAGCTTGGTGAAATCGTCAATACTTTAATTGTTGATTTCTTCCCACAAATAGTAGATGTCAACTTTACTGCTGAGATGGAAAATGATCTGGATAAGGTTGAAGAAGGTAAGGAAGAATGGACAAGAGTGGTGGACCGTTTTTACAAACCGTTCGCAGTAGAGCTTGAAAAGGCCGAAGAAGGTATTGAAAAAATACAAATTAAAGATGAACCAGCTGGTTTTGATTGCGACGTTTGTGGTCATCCAATGGTGATTAAGTTGGGACGTTATGGGAAATTTTATGCATGCAGCAATTTTCCAGACTGTCGGAACACCAAACCAATCATTAAAGAAATTGGTGTTGAATGTCCAGTTTGCCATAAAGGACAAGTGGTAGAACGAAAATCAAAGAAAAATCGTTTGTTTTATGGATGCTCTCGCTATCCAGATTGTGACTTTACTTCTTGGGATAAACCAGTCGGCCGTAGCTGTCCAAAATGTGATGGATACTTAGTTGAGAAAAAAGTCAAAGGTGGCAAACAAGTTGTTTGTATTAACGGTGATTATGAAGAAGCAGTACAAAAATAATTTTGAATAAGTGAGGAATAGATGGTAAAAACAGTTAATGTTATCGGTGCTGGTTTAGCGGGGAGCGAAGCTGCATGGCAGCTAGCAGAAGCAGGTGTACCTGTTAATTTATACGAAATGCGGCCAGTAAAATCTACCCCCGCACATCATACTGAAAATTTCGCGGAGCTTGTGTGCAGCAATTCCTTACGCGGCAATGGCCTGACGAATGCAGTCGGCGTGTTAAAAGAAGAAATGCGGCGGTTAAATTCTGTGGTGATTACCTCTGCAGATGAGACAGCAGTACCTGCAGGTGGTGCTCTTGCCGTTGATCGTAATGATTTCTCCGCATTAATTACAAAAAAAATTAAAGAACATCCAATGATTACAGTCATCTCTGAAGAAGTAACTAATATCCCTGAAGGCATTACTATTATTGCTACAGGACCGTTAACTTCTGAAGCCCTTGCAGAGGAGATTGCGGAATATAATGGTTCACATGGATTTTACTTCTACGATGCGGCAGCCCCCATTCTTGATGGAGCTACTATAGATCGCGAGAAAGTTTATTTGAAATCTCGGTATGATAAAGGGGAAGCTGCCTATCTGAACTGTCCAATGACTGAAGAAGAATTCATGGTTTTTTATGAAGCCTTGATTGGAGCAGAAGTAGCTCCGCAAAAGGAGTTTGAGAAAGAAAAATTTTTTGAGGGCTGCATGCCAATTGAGGTTCTAGCAAAACGAGGTATCAAAACAATGCTGTTTGGACCAATGAAGCCGGTTGGTTTAGAAGATCCAAAGACTGGTAAACGCCCTTATGCGGTCATTCAGTTGAGACAAGATAATGCAGCAGCCTCTATGTACAACATTGTGGGTTTTCAAACTCATTTAAAATGGGGAGAACAGAAACGTGTCTTCCGTTTGATTCCTGGATTAGAAAACGTCGAGTTTTTACGCTATGGGGTTATGCATCGCAATAGCTTCATGAACTCACCAGAACTTCTTAAACCTACCTATCAAAGTAAAAAGCGAGAAAACTTATTTTTTGCTGGACAAATGACGGGTGTTGAAGGATATGTAGAAAGTGCTGGTAGTGGATTGGTGGCTGGATTGAATGCTGCTAGATTAGCGAAAGATGAAGCACTGATCGAGTTTCCTCGTGAAACTGCGCTTGGTTCGATGGCTTACTACATCACCCATGCGGAAGGTAAACATTTTCAACCGATGAATGCAAATTTCGGCTTATTTCCTGATTTGCCAGAACGAATACGTGATAAGAAGCTACGTTACGAAACATTGGCAACTAGAGCGTTAAATGCGTTAGCTGAAATGAATGGTTAAAAAATTTCATTGCTTAGGCAATGAAATTTTTTTATTTGGACAAAATAAATCGATTTCATTTTTGATTTGAAAGCAATTATGAAATATCTGTAAAGAATTGTTAGTATATTCGTGAAAAGTCAATAAATTCTGACAATTCAATTGTATTTAAAAAGCTCTTATGCTACATTTGTGATATGTTTGTGAGGTGAGAAAAAGTTTGCAGAATGAAGAGATAATGGAAGAGTTTATGAGCTATTTAATAACTGAACGTGGCTATTCTAATAAAACAAAAGAGGCGTATCAGCGTGACTTAGATGACTTTTGTGATTTTTTGAGAGACTCAGGTGAACCCTTGTTGATTTCAGTAAATCATCTGGATGTCCGTGTCTATCTAGCCTTTTTAAATGATCGAAAATATAGTCGGAATACGATTAGTCGGAAAATCGCTAGTTTACGTTCATTTTATCAATATCTCTTAAAGCATGAAAAAATTAAAGAAAATCCTTTTTCTTACGTTCATCTAAAAAAGAAACAGGCACGATTACCGCGTTTCTTTTATGAAAAAGAAATCGAATCCTTATTTGATAGTGTAAATGGCGTGAAGCCTTTAGATCAAAGAAATCGTGCATTATTAGAAGTACTTTATGGTTCAGGCCTGCGTGTCAGCGAGTGTGCCAATCTTAAATTATCTGTTATTGATTTTGATAATAACGTCCTGTTGATTCATGGAAAAGGAAACAAAGATCGATATGTTCCATTAGGCTCTTATGCAGCAGATGCAATTCTAGAATTTATTCGTGATGGGCGCAAGAGGTTGATGAATCATTTTGGTAAAGACCATGACTATCTGTTTATCAATCATCGTGGAGAAAAAATCACATCAGCTGGAATTGAATACGTGCTTAATCAAATCATAAAAAAAAGCAGCTTAGCTAGTGATATTCATCCTCATATGTTACGTCATACGTTTGCTACACATTTATTAAATAATGGTGCTGACTTACGTACTGTGCAGGAATTGTTAGGACATGCTAATTTATCTACTACTCAAATTTATACTCATGTAACAAAGGAAAGTTTACAAAAAAATTATCGCTCATTTCATCCAAGAGCCTAAAGTTTATTTAAACAAAGGAGAGAACAAAATGTCAGAATCACAATTTCATTCAACCACAATTTGCGCGATCGAAAAAGATGGGAAATTAGCGATGGCTGGTGATGGTCAAGTAACAATGGGAGAACAAGTTATTATGAAAGGGACCGCCCGTAAAGTTCGTCGTATCTATAATGGAAAAGTTGTTGTAGGCTTTGCGGGAAGTGTAGCAGACGCGTTCACTCTAGAAGAAAAATTTGAAGGCAAACTGAACGAGTACAACGGAAATCTTCAAAGAGCGGCCGTGGAGCTAGCTCAAGAGTGGCGGACACAACAGGCTATGAAAAATTTGGAGGCTTTATTGATTGTGATGAACAAAGACGAGATGCTGTTAGTCTCTGGTAATGGCGAAGTAATCGCACCAGACGATGGTATTTTAGCGATCGGTTCAGGTGGGAATTATGCGTTAGCAGCAGCTCGGGCCATGAAAAAGCATAACTCTGAAATGAGTGCAAAAGAAATGGCAGAAAGTGCCTTAAATATTGCTGCAGATATTTGTGTCTTCACAAATCATAATATTGTCGTTGAAGAAATGTAGTTTAATAGAATTCGGTTTGTTAGAAAAAATTGTATATTTGTATCGGTGAGGAGAATCAAAATGACTGAAATTAATAAAACACCAAAAGAAATCGTTAGCGATTTAGATCAATACATCATTGGGCAAGATGAAGCAAAGCGTTCAGTAGCGATCGCTTTACGGAATCGTTATCGTCGGATGCAGTTAGAAGAGTCGATGCAACAGGAGGTTGCACCTAAGAATATTTTAATGATTGGACCAACTGGTGTTGGGAAAACGGAGATTGCTCGGCGCCTAGCGAGGATCGTTAAAGCACCATTTGTTAAAGTTGAAGCCACTAAATTTACAGAAGTTGGTTATGTTGGTCGTGATGTAGAATCAATGGTTCGTGATTTGGTTGAGAACGCAATCACAATTGTTGAAAAAGAGCAATATTCAAAGGTTTATTCTCAAGCGTTAAAAAGAGCCAACAAGCGCTTAGTCAAAGTACTAGTTCCAGGTATAAAAAAAGAGCAGAAACAAAGTAATAATCCATACGAACAAATGATGAATATTTTCAGTCAAGGGCAGACTGAGCCAAAAGAAGAAGTAACTGAGGATATCAAAGTTAATCGTCAAACTGTACTTGAACAGTTAGAAAAAGGATTATTAGATCAAAGAGAAGTAACGATCGAGTTAGCGGAACCCAAAAAGGCTATGCCGATGAATAATGGATTAGAGCAAATGGGAATTGATCTTTCTGATACCCTTGGTGCACTAACACCAGAGAAAAAAGTTCAGCGTACAGTTACGGTTAAAGATGCCCAAGAGCTTTTAGTGAAAGAGGAACAGGCTCAACTGGTCAATGAAGGAGATATTTCTACGGCAGCGATCAAGCTAGCAGAAAGCTCTGGAATTATCTTTATCGACGAAATCGATAAAATTACCTCTAAATCACAACAAAATTCCGGAGAAGTATCTCGTGAAGGAGTGCAGCGTGATATTCTGCCGATTGTTGAAGGTTCTCAAGTGAACACTAAATATGGTGCAATTCAAACAGATCATATTCTATTTATTGCCAGTGGAGCGTTCAGCTTTTCAAAACCTAGCGATTTGATTCCTGAATTGCAAGGACGTTTTCCTATCCGAGTTGAGTTAAGTGATCTATCAGCAGAAGATTTTGTTAGAATTTTAACAGAGCCAAACAATGCGTTGATTAAACAATATATCGCTCTTGTTGGTACTGAAAATGTCGAAGTTATCTTTACGCAAGAAGCGATCGAACGCATTGCACAAATCGCCTTTGATGTAAATCGGGAGACTGACAATATTGGAGCACGTCGTTTACACACGATTTTAGAAAAATTATTGGAAGACTTATTGTTTGAAGCGCCAGATATGCAAATGGGTGAGATTAAGATTACTGAAGCATATGTGGACGAGAAATTAGTATCCATCGCTCAAAATAAAGATTTAAGTCGTTATATTCTTTAATAAATGGAGGGGAAAAAGTGGAAACATTATTAGAAAAAACACGCCAAATTAATAAGTTAATGCAACAGAAAAATGCCTTTGAACCAACTGCAGAATTACCTTATAACAATATGGCGCGGATTTTGGGGGACATTCTAGGCTCATTGACCTACATCATTGGAGCTGAAGGGAAATTGTTGGGACTTAACGAAAAAATTGATATCAATACGGATCGTGTTCGTTCCTTTCTTGTTGATCGCCAGTTTCCAGACAGTTATGTATCGGAAATGAAGGAAGTCTTCAAAACGGAGGCCAACATACCAGTAGCCAATGAGTTGACTGCCTTCCCTACTGAACGGGCAGAGCTTTACCCGAATGGATTGACAACAGTTATTCCAATCTTTGGATCAGGAGAACGTTTAGGCACAATCGTATTGGCTCGAACAGAAGGGGCCTTTAATGATGATGACTTAGTTTTAGCAGAATATGGAGCAACAGTTATCGGGATGGAAGTTTTATATCAGCAGTTTTTGAATGTTGAAGAAAAAATCCGAAGTCAAACAGCTGTACAGATGGCAATCAGTACGCTTTCTTACAGTGAGTTAAAAGCTGTAAAGGCAATTTTTGATGCATTAGAAGGAGATGAGGGGCGCCTAACCGCTTCGAATATTGCAGATAAGATTGGTATCACGCGTTCAGTCATTGTGAATGCTTTGCGAAAGCTCGAATCTGCTGGGATTATTGAATCTCGTTCTCTAGGGATGAAAGGAACATATTTAAAAGTTCTGAATCCATTATTTAAGGATGAGTTAGTACGTCATAAGTAAAGACATTAGTCTAACTTCTTTATGTCACATGATTTCTGAAAAATTTTATCACTTTAATCAATGAACTTGAAAATATCTAGATAGTTAAAAATACGATATGAGTAATTATAATTAGCAGAAGCAAGGAGTGGGTACCTATGGCAGTGACGATCAGCAATGATTTTTTGCAAGCAACGATAGACGAAAAAGGCGCAGAGCTTATTAGCTTACGTGCTAATGAGATCGAATATATTTGGCAAGCAGATCCAAAATACTGGAACCGACATGCACCGTTTCTATTTCCATTTGTGGGCCGTCTAAAAGATAATCAATATACGTATAAAGGTAAAACTTATGCGATGGGCCAACACGGCTTTGCTCGAGACAAGGAATTTAGAATCGTAGAGCAAACAAAGGATAAAGCAACTTTTTTGCTAGAAAGTAATGATGAAACAAGAAAGATTTATCCGTTTGATTTTACTTTAATGATCAGTTATGAAATATGGGGTGAGGGTGTTCGGATTCGTTTTAATGTTGAAAATACGGGAACAGAGGAAATGATTTTTGCTCTTGGAGGTCATCCTGCTTTCAATATTCCACTAACCAATGATTTAAAATTTGAGGATTACTTCATTGCTTTTTCTCCACAAAAATCACGAGTGAAAATACCTTTAGAGGGACCCTACGCAAATTTGGATCAAAAAACAATTGGACAAACCAATACAAATATTCAGTTGAGTCATGAGCTATTCAAAGAAGATGCTCTAATTTATGAAACACGCGGGTTAAACGCCTATACTTTAGGTAGCGAAGAGTCTCCGCACAGTGTCACATTAGCCTACAACAATATTCCTTATGTAGGACTGTGGTCTCCATATCCGACTGCGGCACCATTTGTTTGTATCGAACCTTGGTGGGGATTCGCAGATACCGTAGATAGTAATGGACGACTCGAAGATAAAGAAGGCATGAATCGATTAGCTGTAAATGATACCTTTAAAACTGAATTTTCTATTACTGTTAGCTAAGAATGTTGCCAATTAAAAAGCCAATCCTTTAGGATTGGCTTTTTAATTGCATAGACAATTTTAATCGAATGGTACATTCCATTGTGTATCTTTATGAGCTTTAAAACATAGATCAATTTGATTTTTCGTATTTTTTGCTTCAGACAACTGAGGCAAAGAGTCCTTATCAAACCAATCATACTGAATTGTTTCAATGTTTTCGATAAATTTGCCACTTAATAGGCGGCACTCAACAAAAATTTTACAAACGCTATAAGCGTAGCGAGGAAGATTATGCTTATTGCGATCTTGAATAGTGACAATTTTTAGAGGTTCGACGGTTAAACCTGTTTCCTCTAGTGTTTCCTTAATAGTATTCTCTTTGATGGATTGATTGAACTCGACCCAACCGCCAGGCAAGGACCAACACTTATCCTTTTCTTGTACCAATAAAATTTTTTCGTTTTCAAATATCGCTGCTCGTGTATCTAATTTTGGAGTAGGATATCCCGATTCGTCAGCAAATAGTTTCCGTAGCTTTGGAACTGGAACTGGTGACTGTACCGCTAGTATCTCTGTAGCAATGGTGCGAATACGTTCGAATCGTTCGTGATCGAAAGGATCCTGAGTATAGGTTAGTCCAGTCTGGGCTAAAGCCTGAAGCTCGATTGCCCAATCTAAAAGTTGCTCCTCCATCTATTTCTCCTTTTTATTCAGACCAAAAGAAACACGATTTTCTGTCCCAGCCTTAATTCGTTGAATATTTTCTCTATGGCGGTAGATAATATAGCAAGTTAGAAGAAAGCAGATCAATGTCAATAACCAATTATACGTCGGCAAGATCGTCGGCCAAACATAAGGTAAAATAATTGAAGACAAGGTGACGAAAATGGCCGAAGCAATACTCGCCGCACTAACCATGCTAGTGATATAAAGAACGACCAGAAAGAAAACCAAAGAATAAAAAAAGAATAAAGGCGCAAATGCTAATAGCATCCCGGCGCTAGTTGCAACTGCTTTACCGCCTTTGAAACCAGCAAAAATAGGTAATGTATGCCCAATGACTGCAATTAAACCAAACAACAAAGGATTAATGTCTACATGGAAAAAAATTGGCAGAGCAGTCGCTAGAGAACCTTTTAATAAATCCATGGCAAAAACAACAAACCCTGCAGTTCTTCCTAGCACACGAAAGGTATTAGTAGTTCCTGAATTACCGCTACCATATTCACGAATGTCTTTTTTAAAAAAAAGTTTTCCAATCCAAATACCAGATGGAATAGAGCCCAGAAGATAAGCAAGGACTAAAAGTATGGCGGTTTTCATATGAATCCTCATTTCTTTATTAGTAAGGCTATTTTATCAGATTTCAAAAGAGTGAACAAATTCTAATCTCATGATATACTAAACGTTGTGAATAATTAAAAATTAAACTGAGTGAGGGGATTCGGATGGGCTTTCAAAATCCTAGTCAAGAAAAAATTTATCAGTATTTAGAGGATGCAAAGGTAATAGCTGTTGTTGGGTTGAGCGACAAACCAGAAAAAACGAGCTATCAAATTGCTGACATTTTAAAATCCTATGGCTACAAACTATACGGCGTGAACCCAAAACTAGCTGGACAAACGATCAATGAGATTCTAGTAGTGGATGAACTGACTGCAATACCGGAAACAATTGATATTGTTGATATTTTTAGACGCAGTGAATTTTTACCATCTGTAGCCAAAGAATTTTTAAAGACAGATGCAAAGGTGTTCTGGGCACAGCTTGGACTAAGTAGTGAAGAAGCGGCCAAAATATTGCAGGATCAAGGACGCAACGATATTGTCATGGATCGCTGCGTGAAGATTGAGCTAAACAAAAAAGCGTAATGCATGAGTTGATTTTATTAAAAAAAAAGCTTAAAATGCCTTTTCAGAAACAGGATAGGCTTTTTTTTTGAGCTTTTTTAGCGTATCATACAAATGATGTACTTTAGAAAAGGAAACCAACCCATTTTTATCGTTTGATGAATCACAATGAAACCTTTTTTCAAACAGTGCGGTGGTATCCAGTACGAACAAACAAATTATTTTTCTTTTGAGAAAATCATTACGTTAAAGTAGAAGTAAGGAGTTGTAGGCTTGGTTAAGATGAACAACGAGTATAATGACGCTTCGATCCAGGTATTAGAGGGATTAGAAGCGGTTAGAAAAAGACCAGGGATGTATATTGGTTCGACTGATAGTCGCGGCTTGCATCATTTGGTTTATGAGATTGTTGACAATGCGGTCGATGAAGCCTTGTCAGGCTATGGTAACGAGATCGAAGTAACGCTTCATCCAGATAATAGTGTAGAAGTAAGCGATAAAGGAAGGGGGATGCCAGTAGGGATGCATGCATCCGGTATCCCAACCGTAGAAGTAATCTTCACGATCCTTCATGCTGGCGGAAAATTTGGGCAGGGCGGCTATAAGACTTCTGGCGGCTTGCACGGAGTTGGTGCAAGTGTTGTAAATGCTTTATCAGAATGGTTAAATGTAACGATTGTTCGAGATGGCGTTGAATATCTTGAAGAGTTCAAGGATGGTGGAAAACCTCAGGGAACCCTTAAGAAAATTGGTAAAACCCGCAAACCAAATGGGACTACTGTACATTTTTTGCCGGATGCTCAAATTTTTTCAACGTTGAGTTTTTCTTATGAAACTTTATCAGAGCGTTTGCGAGAATCAGCTTTCTTGTTGCGTGGAGTGAAGATCACGTTGACAGATATGCGTGGTGAAGAAAAAGTTACGGAAGTTTTTCATTTTGAAGAAGGAATCAAAGAGTTCGTAGAATACTTGAATGAAGATAAGGACACACTCACTCCTGTCGTTTATTTTTCTGGTGAACGTGAAGGGATTGAAGTTGAATTTTCTTATCAATATAATGACGGCTATTCGGAAAACCTTCTTTCCTTCGTTAACAATGTGCGAACCAAAGATGGCGGTACCCATGAGTCTGGAATGAAAACTTCTATGACTAAGGCATTTAATGAATATGCTCGTAAGTCAGGTTTATTAAAGGAAAAAGATAAAAATTTAGAAGGATCAGATTTCCGTGAAGGTCTTTCAGCAGTTTTGTCTGTTCGAATTCCAGAAAATCTTTTGCAGTTTGAAGGACAAACAAAAGAAAAATTAGGTACCCCTGCTGCTCGTGGAGCGGTGGACAGTGTCATTGGTGAACAAATGGGCTTCTATTTGCAAGAGAATAGTGAAAACAGCCAAATGCTTGTTCGTAAAGCAATCAAAGCTCGTGAAGCTCGTGAAGCTGCCCGTAAAGCCCGTGAAGAAAGTCGAAATGGCAAGAAGCGCAAAAAAGGCGAATCATTGCTTTCAGGTAAACTTACTCCAGCACAGTCTCGAAATGCTGCTAAAAACGAACTATTTTTAGTCGAAGGAGATTCTGCTGGTGGTTCAGCCAAACAAGGTCGTGATCGGAAATTTCAAGCAATTTTGCCATTAAGAGGTAAAGTTATCAATACCGAGAAAGCTAAGATGCAAGATATCCTTAAAAACGAAGAGATTAATACGATGATCTATACAATAGGCTCTGGAGTTGGTCCAGAATTTTCAATTGAGGACTGTAACTATGATAAGGTGATTATTATGACCGATGCGGATACCGATGGTGCGCATATTCAAGTCTTACTATTAACATTTTTCTATCGCTACATGAAACCGTTAATTGAGGCTGGAAAAGTGTATATCGCTTTACCACCGTTATACAAAGTTTCAAAAGGTGCTGGACGCAAACAAGTCATTGAATACGCTTGGACAGATGACGAGCTGCAAGATGCAACGAAAAAAATTGGTAAGGGTTATATGCTTCAACGCTACAAGGGTCTTGGTGAGATGAACGCAGATCAATTGTGGGAGACAACGATGGATCCCGAGCATCGTACCCTTGTCCGTGTCCGAATTGATGATGCTGCTCAAGCTGAGCGGCGTGTTACGACTTTAATGGGAGATAAAGTAGAACCTCGTCGTAAATGGATCGAAAAACATGTGCAATTTACTTTAGAAGAAGAAGGTAGTTTACTGGATAACAAAGAAGAAACATCTGTAGTTCCAGTATCCGAACAACAAGAAACGGAAGAAACAACTGATGAAGTTAAAATAATCAGTCTGTTTGATGAGTAGGAGGTGGTCAGCTAATGGAAACGAAACATTCAATTCAAGAATTAACATTGGAAGAAGTAATGGGTGACCGTTTTGGCCGCTATTCAAAATATATTATTCAAGAACGTGCATTACCAGATATTCGTGATGGTTTAAAACCAGTTCAACGTCGAATTCTATTTGCTATGAATAAAGATGGAAATACCTATGATAAGGGGTTTCGAAAGTCAGCTAAATCAGTCGGAAATATTATGGGTAATTACCATCCTCACGGAGATAGTTCAATCTATGAAGCGATGGTTAGAATGAGTCAAGACTGGAAATTGCGTCAAGTCTTGATCGAAATGCACGGGAACAATGGATCAATGGATGGTGATCCGCCTGCAGCAATGCGTTATACTGAGGCTCGGTTATCTCAATTAAGTGGCGAGATGCTGAAAGACATAGAAAAAGAAACGGTCGATTTTGTATGGAACTTTGACGACACGGAAAAAGAGCCAACTGTATTGCCTGCTGCTTACCCTAACCTACTAGTCAATGGCTCAACTGGTATTTCTGCTGGGTATGCGACGGAGATTCCAACGCATAATTTGACTGAAGTAATTGATGGAGCAATTTATCTAATTGATCACCCGAATGCTTCATTAGAAAAAATTATGGAGTATATTCCAGGTCCTGATTTTCCAACAGGTGGCACCCTACAAGGAAAGGCCGAGATCAAAAAGGCTTATGAAACTGGTAAAGGTAAAGTAATTCTTCGATCAAAAACATCGATTGAACCTCTAAAAGGCGGTAAGCAGCAAATCGTTATTCATGAGATTCCTTATGAAGTGAACAAAGCTGTTTTAGTCAAAAAAATGGATGAGATTCGTCTAAATAAAAAAATCGATGGCATTGCTGAAGTTCGAGATGAATCAGATCGAACTGGATTACAAGTAGTAGTAGAGCTTAAAAAAGATGCGAATGCAGAAGGCATTTTAAATTACTTGTTTAAAAATACTGATCTGCAGATCAACTACAATTTTAATATGGTTGCTATCGATAATATGACACCACAGCAAGTTGGTTTGAAGCACATTTTAGAAAGTTACATTGATCATCGCAAATCTGTAATAACTAAACGCAGTCAATACGAACTTACTAAAGCAGAGAAGCGCCAACATATTGTTGAGGGATTGATGAAAGCTTTATCGATTCTTGACGAAGTGATTGAAACAATTCGTGGCAGTAAAGATAAAAAAGATGCTAAGAATAATCTAGTCGAGCGTTTCGAGTTCAGTGAAGAGCAAGCAGAAGCGATTGTGACTTTGCAGTTATATCGTTTAACCAATACAGATATCACTCAATTGGAAAAAGAAGCAGCTGAGCTAGCCGGAGAAATCAAAGAATTACATTTGATTTTAAATAGCGAAAAAGAATTGCATAAAGTCATGAAACAAGAGCTGCGTCAAATCAAAAAGAATTATGGAAATGATCGTTTGACAAAGATTGAGGATGAGATTAGTGAAATCAAGATTGAAACAGAGGTGCTTATTGCTCAAGAGGACGTTATTGTCACATTAACAAAAGAAGGATATCTAAAGCGCAGCAGCTTGCGTTCGTATAATGCTTCACGTCCAGATGAGCACGGCATGAAAGATGGAGATTCAATCATTTTTATCGATAAGCTGAATACACTCGATCACTTGCTGATTCTGACAAATCATGGAAATATGATTTATCGACCAGTTCATGAAATTACTGAGTTGAAGTGGAAGGATGTCGGTGAGCATATTTCTCAGACGATTACTAATTTATCTATGAGTGAAGAAATAATTGCGGCTTTTCCATATAAAGAAATTGATGCCAATAAACTCTTTATCTTCATGAGTAAAGAAGGCATGATCAAACAAACGCGTATGACAGAGTTTTCTCCTTGGCGTACGTATCGCAGCCGGCCAACGACTGCTATGAAAATGAAAAGTGACACGGATCAAATTGTATCGGTCTTTTTGACCGATGAAATTCGCAATGTAGATGTGTTTATTGCTTCACATCGTGCTTTTGGCTTGCGATATCCATTAGATGAAGTTCCGGTAGTAGGATCAAAAGCGGCTGGTGTTAAAGCTATTAATCTTAAGGATGGCGATTTTGTAGTAGCAGGTGCTTTAGTACCTTCTGAGGGAGATTCGCCAATTCTGTTGCTAAGTCAACGTGGTGCCGCTAAGCGAATGCTAGTACAAGAGTTACCACAGTTAGGTCGAGCAAAACGTGGTTTGCTAATTTTCCGCGAACTGAAAAAGAATCCACACCGACTTTCTTATATGACAACGGAAACAGAAGGGAAACTTGTTTTAACAACTAGCAAAGGAATCGTGAAGGAACTTGAAATTTCTGATGTTGCTATTAGTGATCGAATTTCAAACGGAACATTTGCAGTTGATGAGAAGAAAGAAGGAGAACTTTTTTCAGTTGTTCATACACAGGAATTAGTTACTGACTGACCTTCTGTATTATATAATAATGTTACAGTTGGGCATCTGTATTAAAACAGATGCCCGTTTTTTTTATCACAAAGTATCAGTGAGACACAGTATTCAGCAAGAAAAATCAAACTATAAAATGTCTTATAAACCTATAAAAATAAAGCTTTGCTACCGATTACATTCTTATTTCATTTTCTAATTAATCTTTCACAAGGAAAGGCTTGCATAAAAGAATTTATGTGTTATACTTTGTTCGTAAAGCTGTAGTAATTAAGTTTTTATTATTCTAAGGGGGTCCTTTTGAATGGGAACTGCAACAAATGAACTGGAAAAAAAGAAAAACACTGAGAAGTCTGCATGGGAAGGTTTCAAGGGGCATTTATGGAAAAGCGAAATCAACACACGTGATTTTATTCAAGCCAACTACACTCCGTATGAAGGCACTGCTGATTTTTTAGCTGAACCAACAGGGGCAACAAATTCATTATGGGCGAAACTGCAAGAACTTCAAAAACAAGAACGTGAAAATGGCGGCGTATTAGATATGGAAGCAGATATTGTATCTGCGGCTAATGCTTACGGTGCCGGCTATATCGATGAAAACATGAAAGATAAAGAAACTATCGTTGGTATTCAAACAGACAAGCCGTTAAAACGTGCTTTCATGCCTTACGGAGGTATTCGTATGGCAGAAGAATCTCTTGAGCGCTACGGCTATACACCAAATCCTAAATATACTGAAATCTTTAATGATTATCATAAAACTCATAACCAAGCAGTTTTCGATGTATACACACCTGAAATTCGTGCGGCTCGTCGTGCAAAGATCATCACTGGTCTTCCAGATACTTACGGACGTGGACGTATTGTTGGTGATTATCGCCGTGTAGCTTTATACGGAATCGATTATTTGATGCAAGAGAAATTAAAGGACCATGCAAACTGTGGACACGGACAATTCACTGAAGAAGATATTCGCTTACGTGAAGAAATCAGTGATCAATACAAAGCATTGAAACGTATTAAAGAAATGGCCGAAGCATACGGCTTTGATATTTCTCGTCCAGCTGAAAATGCTAAAGAAGCAGTTCAATGGACATACTTTGGTTACTTAGCAGCAATTAAAGAGCAAAATGGTGCAGCTATGTCAATCGGCCGTGTATCTACTTTCTTAGATATCTATATTCAAAGAGACATTGAAAAGGGTATTTTAACTGAAGAACAAGCACAAGAATTGATTGACCACTTAGTAATGAAATTACGTATGGTCAAATTTGCTCGTATTCCTTCTTATAATGAATTATTCTCAGGCGATCCAGTTTGGGCAACTTTATCAATTGCTGGGATGGGTATGGATGGACGTACATTAGTCACTAAAAACGACTTCCGCTTCTTACACACATTAGAAAACATGGGACCATCTCCAGAACCAAACTTGACTGTACTGTATTCTTCACGCTTGCCAGAAGGATTCAAAGACTATGCAGCGAAAATTTCTATTGATACTTCTTCGATTCAATACGAAAATGACGACGTGATGCGTCCGGTATGGCTAGACGACTACGCAATCTGTTGCTGTGTTTCTGCTACACAAACAGGTAAAGAAATGCAATTCTTTGGCGCTCGTGCAAACTTGGCAAAAGCCTTGTTATATGCGATCAACGGTGGAGTTGACGAAAAATCTAAAGCACAAGTAGGACCTGATTTCCGTCCAATTGAATCGGATGATGCTCTAGATTTCGATTCTGTCATGGCTAAGTATGACGATATGTTGGAATGGTTAGCTGGAATGTATGTAAATACCTTGAATGCGATTCATTTCATGCATGATAAATATTACTATGAAGCTGCTGAATTAGCTTTGATGGATACTGATTTGAAGCGTACTTTCGCGACAGGTATCGCTGGCTTCTCACACGTAGTTGATTCATTAGCAGCCATTAAATATGCAAAAGTTTTCCCAATTCGTGATGAAGATGGTATTGTTACTGACTTTAAGATAGATGGCGAGTTCCCTAAATATGGTAATGATGATGAACGTGCAGATGACATCGCTGTATGGTTGTTGAAAACATTTATGGAAAAACTTGAACACTATCATACTTATCGTAATTCAGAACCAACTACATCAATCTTAACGATTACTTCTAACGTAGTTTATGGTAAAGCAACTGGTACACTACCTGACGGACGTAAAGCAGGTGAACCATTAGCTCCAGGTGCAAACCCATCTTATGGAGCTGAGCAAAATGGATTATTGGCTTCGCTTAACTCGCTGACAAAATTACCATATGAATATGCATTGGATGGGATTTCAAATACTCAAAGTATTAATCCAGATGCATTGGGTCATGATGAAGAAGAACGTATTGAAAACTTAACGAATGTTTTAGATGGTTACTTCGATCAAGGAGCACATCATTTGAATGTGAATGTTTTTGGTAAAGAAAAATTGATTGATGCCATGGAACATCCAGAAAAAGAAGAGTATGCAAACTTCACAATTCGTGTTTCTGGTTATGCGGTTAAGTTTATCGATTTGACTCGTGAACAACAAGAGGATGTAATCAGCCGTACATTCCATGCTAAAATGTAAGCATTGAGTAGAACCGAATACTGAACTAGGGCGGATGGACGGTAGTCTATTCGCCTTACTTTTTAACAGTGATTATTAGTGATTTGTGTCAAAAATTTCATAGGAAATTTTACATATAGAAGAGGGGGACTGTTTATGTCTACTGTGACTGAACAACCTATTGTCGGAAATGTCCATTCAATTGAAAGCTTCGGATCTGTTGACGGGCCCGGCGTACGATTTATCGTCTTCATGCAAGGGTGTCGGATGCGTTGTCAATTTTGCCATAATCCGGATACTTGGAAAATAAACGATCCTAAAGCTAAGAAACGAACTGCTGATGATATTTTAAAAGAAGCATTAAACTATAAAAGTTATTGGGGTAAAAAAGGAGGAATCACTGTTAGTGGTGGTGAACCCTTGCTTCAAATCGATTTCTTGATCGATTTATTCAAAAAGGCAAAGTCAATGGGAATCAATACGACATTAGACAGTTGTGGCAAACCATTTACTTTTGAAGAACCATTTTTTTCTAAATTTAAAGAATTGATGCAATATACCGATTTAATTTTATTTGATATTAAACAAATTGATAACCAAAAGCATAAAGAATTAACTGGACATAGCAACGATAATATTTTGGAGATGGCGAAGTATCTTTCAGATATTAATAAACCCGTTTGGGTGCGTCATGTGTTAGTACCTTTCAGAAGTGACTATGACGAATTTTTAATTCGATTAAATAAATTTATAAAGAGCCTAAATAATGTCGATAAAGTTGAGATTTTACCTTATCATACGATGGGGAAATATAAATGGGAAGAAATGGGAATGAAATATCCATTAGAAGGAATTGAACCTCCTACAGATGATCGAGTTGAGAATGCAAAAAAAATATTGCATACAGAAGATTATAAGGGCTATTTAAAACGTAAAATTTAAAAAAGAACATTTAATCGGGTGGAGTATCCTTTACCCGATTTTTTGTGTAACCTTTTACGATAGCACCCTTAATACAAAAAAATATTGAGAAAAATAGTTGAAAAAAGCTACTGATTGTTGCTCTTTTACTTTTTTTTGATATGATAAAGAGGAACTAATTTAAAGGAGCGAATTAACTATGGCAAAAGTTTTAATTTTTGGACATCAGAATCCTGATACAGATGCAATCGGGGCAGCAATTGCCTTTGCTAACCTGCAAAAGGAATTAGGTGTTGATGCAGAAGCAGTTGCACTTGGAACACCAAATGAAGAGACACAATTTGCATTGGACCATTTTGGGTTAACAGCTCCACGTACTCTCGAAAAAATGGCGACTGAAACGAATGATGTAATGCTAGTTGATCACAATGAATTTCAACAAAGTGCGGCGGATATTGAAGATTTAAATATCCTAGCAGTAGTCGATCATCATCGAATCGCGAACTTCCAAACAGCAAACCCGCTTTACTATCGCGCAGAACCGGTTGGATGCACATCAACGATCGTATTAAAACTGTATAAAGAAAATAATGTAGCTGTTCCAGCGAAAATCGCAGGTATGATGGTCTCAGCGATTATTTCAGATACCTTATTATTCAAGTCACCAACTTGTACACAAGAGGATATTGATGCTGCGAATGAATTAGCCAAGATTGCTGATATTGACTTAGAAAATTACGGTTTGGAGCTGTTGAAAGCTGGCACAAACTTAGGAGACAAATCTGAAGCAGATTTATTAGATTTGGATGCCAAATCATTTCCTATGGCTGACAAAACTGTTCGAATCGCACAGGTCAATACAGTGGATTTAGATGAAGTTTTTGCTCGCCAAGATGCTTTGCGTGATGCGATGTTAACTGAAAATGCTAAAAATGGTTACGACCTATTTTTATTACTTGTTACAAATGTCTTGGATTCTGATTCAGAATTATTAGTAGCGGGTGAACCACGTGAAATGGTTGCAGAAGCGTTCAAAGTCCAACTTGAGAATGATCGTGCTTTCTTGCCAGGCGTAGTATCTCGTAAGAAGCAAGTTGTGCCTCAATTGACTGAAGTATTTGAGAAGTAATTTGATTATTTTAAAAAGTGGACTGTCAAAAGTCCATTTTTTTGTGGATTTTTTTTATTAGGATTATAATGCGAACGGAGATAGAGTTTGTTAGTCTACTAAAATCAGTATTGTATAGAGATGTATAAAACAATAATCTCTATTAAAACTACGTAGATAAATGACTCTAATAGGAGAGGGATTTTGCATGCAAATTTACACTTACAACAAAAAACTTCAGCAATCTTTAATGTGTCCGGAAATTCGGAAATTAGTAAACTATTTTTTTAAACTAGAAGAGCCAGTAATCTTGCGTGAAATTCGAAGTAATTTTCCGGATTATCGTCATTTAGATAGAGATTTGGATCTTTTGATTGAAAATGAAATCATTTCTCGCCAAAACCGCCGCTACGATTTCTCACTATCTGTATTGAAGGAATATCCGACGGGTGAATTAGTCAAAGCATTTATTCAGCAGGTAAATGATCAATATTCAAATGAGGAACTATTGGTATGGTTAGCAGATGAATTGTGGAGTGATAAATTGGATAGTACTATCGCAATAGATTTTGCTTTACCGACAATTAGTCGATTGGAAAATGAGGACTTTCAATTGGTTACAATTAATCGTGGAGGAAAATTATCGGAAACTTTAGCTAACTATTTTGAGAATAGTGAACAACCAAATTTGTTTCCAACTTTATCGGTTCTCATTGGGGACGTTAATCCAGAATTTTTCAGTAATCAATTAAGCTTGATCCTTGACCGAGTGCTGTTGGGCAAGAAACCAAAGCGAGAATCTATTTTTTTAGATAGTTTATTAGCTACTCACGTAGTCACGTCGCGACCTGAGTGGCAATTGGCTATACCAATTTATACTGAAAATATTTCATGCAATGTTGTTCAAGAAATGAATAATGAAACACGATTCTTTTTTGTGCGTCAATTAGCAAAGGAATTATTAGGGAAACGAGAAAGTTTTTCTTATTTAATAAAAAAGAAGGCATGAGCAAATGCAACGAATAGTAAAGGGAATTGTTTTGGTTGTCAGTTTTTTTGTAGTTTTTTTTGGGATTTATTATGCAAAGGTACGCTACTTCAGTCCAGGGACGCTGGCGGAGCAAAAGAATATACACTATTCAAATGTACCGACAGTTTTTATTCATGGCTATGAAGGAAATTCCTTTTCGTTTGGACCGCTTTTGCGAAGATTTGAAAGGAAGAATATCGCTAAGCGTGAAATGACAATCGTAGTGCAAGCGAATGGTCAGCTATCTGTGGAAGGGAAACTGAGAAACAGAAATGATAATCCAACAATTATGGTTCTTTTTGCAAAAGATGTGACCGATGAAATTACTCAAAGTAAATGGATCGATAAGGTTATGCACTATTTGTATCAGCAAAAGGTTCGCCGCGTCAATTTAGTTAGCCATTCTATGGGAGGTGTTTCATCACTGCGCTATTTACTCGAGTATGCGGGAGAGAATACACCGGTTACTGAGCATTTCGTTGCGATTGCTGCACCATTTAATGATTTAGAAATTGCCGAAGATACTGAGGAAATTTTTTCCTATGAGTTAACAGATAAAGGTCCAAGTGGTGAAACGCCAATTTATCAGTATTTTGACAAAGCGATGAGTCGTTTGCCGACGAATATTGATGTGCTTGATGTAGCTGGGGACTTAAAGGATGGGTCAGAAAGTGACGGTTCGGTTTCTACTCATAGTGCATTTGCCCTCCGTTTATTGTTTCAGAAACATGCGAAAACCTACCGAGAATTAACGATCACAGGCAAAATTGGCGGGCATTCGGCAATAACTAAAAGTCCAGAGTTAGAGGAACAATTGATTCAATTTATCTGGAAAAAAACAGCTTGAGCTATGGCTTCAAGCTGTTTTTTTGGCGTTTACGAACTTTTTTTGTCCAAAAGCCGCCGGAAATATATTTTGGTTCATAGGAGATAATAAAAGCGCGCTCTTCTATTTCCTTGATCAAAGTATAAAGCAGACGTTCTGTTTTACGTGGAGATAAAATTTCTAGAACCATTCGTTCTCCTTCTAGTCCCTCTCCGTAGGATTGTGTAACTCCATAGCCATTTTCCCTTAAAACACGAGGAAGGCTTGCTTCTTGATTCGTATTTGTCGGTAAAATGACAGTGACCATGATATAGCCTAACGCTAGTTTGTCTTCAATTTTTATTCCAACACTAATGCCAATTGCATAGCCTAATGCATAGGTCAGCAGATTGATAGGATTATCTAAACGATCCAAGACCATCGAAAGTCCGAGAATATAGATGGTAATCTCAACCATACTCATTAAGGGAGCCAGAACACGATAGCCTTTTATCGTCAGCATAAAACGCAGTGTGTTGAGAGTTACATAGAAAAAATTGATAAAAAAGATCATCGCCAGCATTTTTATATCAATCATTATTGAACCTCCCGTTATACATGATTTTTCTTACTGTGCAGTATGTTTATTTGCCCTTTTTACTGTATACCTATTAGCCTAACGATTATTTTGTCAAAAGGCAAATAGAAGGAAATAACCAGCAAAAAAAGTCTCTATTATTTGTCAAAAAAACAGATTTCTCAAATAATAAATGTTATTTTTTGAAGAAAATTCGATTTATTTTAAACATTTAAATTTTTTTCCTTCTATTTTAAATCTTATTATAATATAATGTTAGTAGGGACTTTTAAT
>NZ_JAFLVR010000019.1 GCF_017315985.1 Candidatus Enterococcus murrayae
TTATGAATACGTCAAAACATTTGCCCTGATAATCTTATGTATTTAATTTTTTGAAAGAAGATTGCTGCTAAAAAATTAAAAACCGCCCTTTTGTATTATTTGCTTGTTAGAAAAGCCCAATTTTTTAACTATTTTTCTTTATATCTATATGATAACCAATCTTATTTTTAAACGCTTTTTCGTTAATTTTTTATTTGTAGTTATTGTAAACACTTTAAAACCTGTTAAATAATAAGTTTTTAATATCCTTGAGTTATTTAAATCTTTTTCTTTATAAGACATTAAGTTTATAAATACTCAAATTGCAGAAACTAATTAAAAGATTTGAATTAAAAATTTTAAATCCCTTCAAAAAAAAAGAGTTTAAAAGCTTTTTATCAGCTTTTAAACTCCTATAAACAGTATTTTTAGTATTCTGACAAAACTTTACTTTTTTCCTCTATTAAGATATAGAGAAAAACTTGTCAGCAGAAATCCACTAGCAACCAACAGGATCGCTGTTAAATAAAAGAGGCGAATCCCATTTCCTCCTGTACTGGGCAGTACTCCCGCTTTGACCTTTGTATTCGACACTTTCAAGTCAATACGGTTGCTCTCTTCAGTAATTGCACTTGTTCCAACAACATCTTTATGCGGTAAAATCGTCACTTTGCCATCGAGCGCTATTTCAAAGAGGATCGGCTCTTCAAGGCGTTGATAGCCTTCTGGATTTTCAACTTCTGTCAAAGTATAGCTTCCTGGGCGCAGCTTCGTAAAAGTAAATACAGGTCCCGCCTGCTTTGTTTCTTCATAATTCGGTCCAGTTAATTTAAAACTCGCGCCCTCCAGCGGATTTTTCAACGAATCGACTTTTTCCACTTGCAGCGAGAAATCCTTTAACGTATTCATGGCAATGTACGGTTCGATACTGTCATTCACCTTGAATACAAGACCGGTTGCAGACGCATCTTCCGTGACATGAAGCTCAAAATTCGTCATTTTTTGAAACCCAGCTGGTACGTAGACTTCTTCCACAATATAGACACCGATCGGTACATCATTGAGCAGAACTTTTCCTTCACTATTTGGCGTCACCTCCTGTACAAGGACTTTCCCATCGCTGCGCATAATAGTAAATTTAGGCAGATCAACAGTTAGCGGCGTCTTTCCATCTTCCATATATTTACTAAACGAATAGCTCCCTCGAAGCAGCTCATTTGTAATCTCAATTCCCTCTGCGGCGATCGTCTCAGAGGTGAAGCTGTCTTGATTGATGGTTGGCGCCTTGTACCCTTTTGTTCGCACATCCTCAACTACTCGGTAGGTATTCTCTTCGCTGCCTTTGACAGCCGAGAACTTTGCTTGCCAATTATTGCTTGTACTCAACTCTCTTGCTTCAATGGCCTGCCAAGCTTTGCCGTCCCACTTCTGTAAAGTTACTGTGACCTTTTCCGGTCTCAAGTTCCAATAATCAGCTGTCCCTTGCTCATCATCCACCCAAATTTTTTTCACAGGTATGACAAAATCAGTCTTTTGCAGTCTCACTGAAGGACTGCCAAACTCGATCACATCTGTCGTTCGTTCCGGCGTTGGTTTTAACGTTGTAGTCTTATTCGTTTGATACCATTGATTCGATACGATTTCATTCGTTTTTAAACTTACCGTATATTCTATTTCAATTTCCTGATTGGCAGTCAAATTCACATTTTCTACTTTTATTTGTCTATCGGTGGTAGAAAGGATCGGCAGATCGGCGGCTTCGATCTTTGG
Organism: Candidatus Enterococcus murrayae; assembly: GCF_017315985.1. Classification (GTDB taxonomy): domain Bacteria; phylum Bacillota; class Bacilli; order Lactobacillales; family Enterococcaceae; genus Enterococcus_A; species Enterococcus_A murrayae. The sequence goes on from NZ_JAFLVR010000019.1 coordinate 1,750, forward strand.
AGCGCCGTTATCAACTTGGGTAATGATTGGCTTTTTGTCATCAGACGTCACAAAATCGACCCTATCTCCTAATGGATCGGTGATCTCCCCCATATCAACCGTACGAATAATTCTCTGATACCAGGCTTTAACATATTCCGTCAGTTCGGAAGAATTCTCAGCATGATAGAAAAAGTAGTCCGACTGCTGGTCATTCGTTTCGCTGACATTGGCCTTCTTTGTTGCCATCTTATACAAACCACGAAGCAGCTCTTGGCTAGAATGATCTTTTCCAGAGGAAGTGATTTTTACTGCCAAACTGTGAATCTCGATTCCGTCATTTTTCAATTGATAAGCCGTCGAGTTTGTCGTAGTCAAATGGCTGGTGATTTTTTGTCCGTCTATCATTAAAGGACTGGTAAACAAACTTTTATTTCCCTCTGCCCCTAAGGATAGGCCAGAGGAATAGGCTGGTTTTATTCCCTTCGCAAAGCTAGTGACCAAAGTCGGATCATAAAAGATTGAATCGTTTTTTTCCGCGGTTAAGGGCATCCAGCTTGAAGTCGGTGCACCATCGGTCAAAATAAACAATAGCTTGTGCCGTTCATTCCCAGTGTCTGTTTCTGGATCATTAAAAATATCCTGTGCCTCTTGCAGCCCTCTTTGGGTAAACGTCCCTCCGGCAGCGGTCAATTCTTTATACGAGGTTTCGATTTTCCGCCAATCAGCCGGATCGCTTGATAATGGATGATGCGTTTTCTCTCTGGTCCACCCCCAGGTCTCCTCAATGGCTTTATCGTAGCTGGCAAAGATATGTCCGCCAATCCGAATACCGCCAGTACTGGGATCGGCTACTTTTTCTAATTCATCAAGAATCTTCCCTAGCGCCTTTACACTATCCGCTTTTTTAGTCGAGCCGCCAGAGGACATCGAACCGGTATTATCCAGCAAAAAGAGGATATCGACACCGGGCTTATAGGTTGTATTGCCTCGAACATTCAGCTTGATCTTAAATTCATCCTCCTTCGCCGTTTGCTGTGCATACTTCCGCAGCTGAATGTTAGCGTTAGCGGAATCCTCGCCATATTTGACATATGAGTGTTCATGACTATCCGCTGCTACATCCCAGCGCACTACATTATCCCAATCGGTTTGATTTTCATCGCCTCCTTGGTGATTCAGCACATTGGTTTGTCCTTCTGGCTGCCAAGCAAACTCCGGGTAAGTCCCTTTACTATCTGTTTTGTATTGCGGAGCCTTGTTCACATAAAGAGGCTCGTACATTGAACGCGTCTTGTTAACTGATAATCCAGTCTGCTCAGTCTCCAGCTGTTTTGGCCCAACAATTGCTTCTTTTAAGAGACTGTTATGATCTTTTGTCTGTGTATGATCAGAAGCCATTGTTTCCTGTTCATCAGCTCCTGCTGCCAAAATATAGGGCTCCGTACGCTCTAAAATGTTCTCTTCGATGGTTGCTTCTTCCGTGTCCGCTGCAGCCCATCGATCCATTTGAACATATACGTACAGCTTGCCAACAGCATACGTCACATGAAACAGCAGTTGGCCAGCCCGCCCAGCCGAAAAATTCTCTTCAATCAGCCAGCCCTCTTTCTCGACCATAAAGGCCGCTTCAGAGCAGTCGACAGCCTCTCCCTTCTCATCAGTCACTCTGATTTTTAATCGTTGCCGCACCTCCTTACTTTTATGCTCAAAATCCAAACGCAGTTGATCTGTTTCTTCCTTATATATATAGGAAAGCTTTAACTCTTTTTCTTCTATTAATTGAATCCCTTTATCCTCTGCCTGAACTACTGTAACCGTTGCAGCAAACTCAGCCGCAATCGAAAAAAGGACAAACACAAATAACCATAAACCAGCATTTTTCATTCTCTATCTCCCTAACCCACTTTTTTGCTCTATTAGAATAGCAGAAATCCAATTTTTAAACTTTTTATTAAAAAAATTGGGTAAGTTATTAAAAGTCAGAAATGAACCGTTACTACAACAAAAAATCGCTCCATAGCTGTTTTTTTGCATTTTTTCTTATTTATTGTTAAAGAAAAGGGTATTCAAAAACGTTAAAAGAAATAAACGTTTAGAATAATTCGTTCCTGATAACAAAAAAAGGAGAGCACATCAGCCAAATAGTTACTGCCGCACCCTCTCTTTCTATTAAGTACCTCAACAAAAAAAAGCTGAAACCTGCAGATAAACAAGTTTCAGCTCTAAATTAATTACTTAAATCTTCACCATTTGTTTCGATAACTTTTTTGTACCAATCAAATGATTTTTTCTTGCTGCGCTTCAAGCTTCCGTTACCTTCGTTATCACGATCCACATAAATGAAGCCATAACGTTTTTTCATTTCACCTGTTCCAGCAGATACAAGGTCGATACAGCCCCAAGTCGTGTATCCCAATAAGTCAACGCCGTCTTGATCAACCGCATCTCTCATCGCTTGGATATGCTGAGCTAAATAATCGATTCGGTAATCATCTTCCACATAGCCGTTTTCATCAGGAGTATCAATTGCACCCAAACCATTTTCTACAATAAACAATGGTTTTTGGTATCGGTCATATAAATCGTTCATCGTGATACGCAATCCTAGCGGGTCAATTTGCCAACCCCACTCACTTGAATCTAAATAAGGGTTCTTCACAGAGGCAAAGATATTTCCTGCTGTTTGCTCCAACAGCTCAGGATCAGTTGTTGCTACACGAGAAGAGTAATAAGAGAATGAGATAAAGTCGACTGTGTGAGCTTTCAACAGCTCTGCATCGCCTTCTTCCATCTTCACTTCGATCCCTTTGCGTTCCATTTCCTTCAAAGCATATGCTGGGTATTCTCCGCGAGATTGTACATCGATGAAGAAGTAGTTTTCACGCTCTTCTTTCCGACCTTCCCAAACATCCTCTGGTTTTGGTGTATATGGATAATAAGAACCTGCCGCTAACATACAGCCGACTTGATTTTCTGGATCCACTTCATGAGCGATTCTCGTTGCAATCGCAGAGGCCACTAGTTCATGATGCGCCGCTTGATATTTGACCTGCTCTTCATTTTCGCCTTCCTCAAAGTAAAGACCTGCCCCCATGAATGGTGCGTGAAGAATCATATTGATTTCATTAAAGGTCAACCAATATTTCACTAATCCTTTATAACGATTGAAGATTGCGTTACATAGATTTTCGTAAAAACCGACTAATTCACGGCTGCGCCACGCACCATATTTTTCAACTAAGTGCATTGGGCAGTCAAAGTGAGTGATTGTCACTAAAGGTTCAATACCGTATTTTTTACATTCTTTGAAAATATCCTCGTAGAATTTCAAGCCTTCTTCATTCGGTTCTTTTTCGTCACCTTTCGGGAAGATACGGCTCCATGCTAATGACAGTCGATATGTTTTAAAGCCCATTTCGGCAAATAACGCGATATCTTCTTTCCAATGATGATACATATCGATTGCTTCTTTTGCAGGATAAAAATGTTCATCGTCAAAATTAAACATTTTCTTTTTACCTGCGATAACTGCAAAGCGATCTTCTCCCACTGGAGCCAGGTCTACGTTTGCTAGTCCGCGTCCGCCTTCTTTATAACCGCCTTCACATTGATTGGCAGCCGTTGCGCCGCCCCATAAGAAGTCTTTTCTAAATCCCATTTATCCATTCCTGCTTTCTATACTTTTTCTAAATCTAATTCACGCGCCACTTCATCTTGTACTTCGATCCCTTCTTTTTCTAGACGTTCGATCGTTTCTTTGAAGTTTGGCAAGAAATCTTTATGTGCGATAAATAATTCATCCATGATGCGTTGGGCTGTTTTACCAGAACGAACCATTGGATTAATGGTAAATGCTTGCAGCGCTGTATTGTAATCCCCTGTAACAGCTGCTTCGATGGTTAATAATTCCATTGCTTTCATGACTTGCAGCCAGCCGCGTTCTGCTGTTGGCAATTCACCAAAGGCCACATTGCGAGCACCTTGACCACCGATGTAAGCAGAGACCTCAACAACACAATCAGCTGGGAGATCTGGTACTGCACCATCATTTTTCGTTGAAACAACCAATTGCGTGTTTTTATTCGCATAAATTGAAGCGATCGATTCACACGCCGCGTCAGAGTAATAAGCACCGCCGCGTTGTTCCAGCTGCTCTGGTTTGTAATCTAAGTTAGGATCTTTGTACAATTCAAACAATTCTGTTTCTGTTTGCTTCACTTGCTGAGCACGCGTGCCAATTGTCTTGTACTCTTCTAACGCATGAGCCAGAGTTTCTTCTTCTTGGTAATAATAGTGATGATAGCCGCAAGGGATCATTTTCATTTGTTCCAAAATTTCTCTTGGGAATGGGATGTCATGGATATTTTTCGGCATCCCTGTCTCATCACCTTCATACATTTTCTTAACGATATCCATCGTAACATCTTTTCCATGATTATCGGCTACTTTGTGCCAGTGGAAGTGATTCAAGCCAGCAAATTTGTAGATCAATTCATCTGCTTTCTTGCCAATCATTTCAGGCTCTATCATTGTCGCCATCACTGGAACATTACATAAGCCAATCACTTTATCCCATTTACCATAACGGACAACTGCTTCAGTCACCATGCCGCTTGGGTTAGCGAAGTTGATCAGCCAAGCATCCGGACATAGACGCTTCATATCCTCAACGATTGCTAAAATAATCGGAACCGTACGGAAAGCCTTGAACATTCCGCCAGCGCCATTCGTTTCTTGTCCAAGCATGCCATAATAAGCTGGAATGCGCTCATCTTTGATTCGTGCTTCTAACAAGCCTACACGGAACTGAGTCGTAACAAAATCAGCATCTTTCAGTGCTTCTTCACGGTCTAAAGTCATATAAACTTTTACATCATAAGGGGAAGCATCCCACATCCGCTGAGCCATCGCTCCAACGATTTCTAATTTCTCACGACCTGCTTCAATATCGACTAACCATATCTCGCGAATTGGCAGCTCATCATAACGTTTGATGAACCCTTCCATTAATTCCGGTGTGTAGCTGCTTCCGCCACCAATTGTAGCGATTTTTACTCCTGCTGACATTCGATCGACTCCTTCTGATTTATTTACATTCTAATTATCTTTCACGTAAAAACTTTATTCAATCTATTTACAAGTCATTCCATCATCATTTACAAAACAAGCGCTGAAAACGATTTATTTTGTAAATATCAGTGGATTTTTTTTGTGAAATCTCTAAAACAAGCACATAACCATTCACAAATAATCTATAATAAATGTAAATAAAAGGAGGGCTCGTCATGTTACTATCAGAAAAAATGAAACAAACAGCTTTTTCTAGCGCGGAAAGCTCCTTAGTAGCATTCATTTTGGACAAGGGAACCGCCATCGAACCCATGACGATCAAAGAAATCGCCGAAGCCAACTTCGTGCATCCTTCTACTTTGATCCGAGTAGCCAAAAAATTAGGCTATAAGGGCTGGCTTGAGCTGCGTACCGAATTTCTTGCCGAACAAACTTATCTGCAAACCTACTTTGAGGATGTTGATGCCAACTTTCCTTTCCAAAGTAATGACGGCTTGATGACCATTGCCAATAAAATGGCTTCATTAGAACGGTCCACAATTGAAGACACATTGAGTTTACTCAATCATGATGATCTGCAAAAAGCCAAACAGCTTCTATTGAATGCAAAGCAAATCAAAATCTTTGGCAGCAATGCCAATTTACTCATTTCTCAAGACTTTGCGTTGAAAATGCGCCGCATTCGAAAAAATGTCGTCACTAGCCAAACGATGGGGGAAGATGCTTATGAAGCCTTCAACAGTCATGAAGATACCTGCGCCATTTTAATCTCTTATACAGGCGAAAATGGTTTTATCATGCAGCTGGCGAAAATCCTGCAAAAGCAAAATATTCCCATCATCGCCCTCACTAGTATTGGCGAAAACTCGCTTGCTTCTGTCAGCCAAGCAGTCTTGCGGATGACCACACGCGAACGCTTATACTCAAAGATCGGCAACTTCACGATCAACTCCTCCATCTGCTACTTGCTGGATGTTTTGTACAGCTGTGTTTTTGCAGAGGATTATCAAAAAAATCTAAATCACTTAATCGCGATCAGCGAATTAGTCGATAAACGAAAAACTAGTTCCGCCATCATGGCTGAATCACCAGAGTCAATGATTCACTTTACTGAATCCTTTCGACCAAATTAAAGTTCGGGACAAATGCCCCGAACTTTTTTTGCGAAATTAAACTAATACGGTCAACAGTTCATCACTATTGCAAACATCTTCTTGCTTGTCTGCTTCAATAATATCTAGATAGTCTGCTGAATTTGTTACGATAATTGGTGTCTCCACACTGAAGCCGGCTTCTTCGATCGCTTTGATATCAAAGCTGACTAATTTATCGCCGCGTTTTACTTTTGCCCCTTGCTCCACATGTGCTTCAAAATATTTTCCATCTAATTGAACAGTATCCAAACCGATGTGGATCAATAATTCTAGCCCATTATCTGAAATCAAGCCAATCGCATGTTTTGTCGGGAACATTGTCATCACAGTTCCATCAAATGGTGCAACTACTTCGCCAACTGTCGGATGGATCACTACACCTTTACCTAATGCCCCTTGTGCAAAAGCTTGATCTTTTGCTGTTTCTAATGGCATCATACTGCCTTGAACAGGTGAAGTCACGATTTCTTTACGGACACCCATTTCGTTTTGAACTTCTGTTTTTTCTGTTACTTCATCGTCTTTCCAGAACAACATGGTCGCTACGAAACTGAAGACCATCGCTACACCGACTGCGATAAACTGAGTCACCATGCTGCTAATGTCATTTGAAGCTGTATCGATATGGTTGACAAAACCAAAGGCACCTAGACCACCCATAATGAAGCTTTTAGCCCCAAATAGACCAGTGATTAATCCACCAATTGCCGCACCGATCATTGAAATCAAGAAAGGTTTTTTCTTAGGTAAAGTCAAGCCGTAGATTGCTGGTTCTGTTACTCCGAATATTCCGGAGATAACAGCAGGGATACATAGCTCTTTTAATTTTTTGTCTTTTAGTTTGAAGAACATTGCGAAAACAACCGCTGTTTGAGCAAAGCTTGCTGCAAATGAAGCAGCTAAAATCGTATCAAAGCCTAATGTTGACAGATTGATCATTGCCAATGGAATCAAGCTCCAGTGCAAACCGAAAATAACCAACGCTTGCCAGAAGAATCCAACTACAACACTCATTAATACTGGAGAGAATTCATATAATGCTGTGAATCCGCTGCCTAGAATATTGGTCAAGAAAGTGATTACCGGACCAATGATCAAGAAACCAAAGAATACTGAAATCAAAATGGTAAACAATGGAACCAAGAATGTTTGAACCAACTCAGGAATGACTTTCTTCGCCAATTTCTGAACGTGACTTGCAAACCAGACAACTAAGATGATCGGTACTACACTACTCGTATAGTTGTTTGCAATAATCGGTAAGCCAAAGACTTTGATAAACACTGGGCTTTCCAAGATCGTATTAGCAAACAATGTCATGATCGGCTTGCCCGCGCCTAAAGCAGAAGCTTGGATCGTTGGATATACCAAAGCCGCACCAATTGCGATACCTGTAAATTCACTTACTTTAAACTTGCGAGCTGCTGTTAATCCAATAACGATTGGCATGAAATAGAAGATACAATCGCCGGCTGCAGTTAGAAATAAATCCGTTCCGCTTCCCGCCTCATACAATTTGAAATATAGGAATAACGCATTAAACCCTTTTAGCATTCCGCAGGCAGCCAAGGCACCCAAGAATGGTTGGAAACAGCTGGAAATGACATCGATCAAGCGATTGAAGATATTGCCTTTTTCTCCTTCATCCTCTTCACTCGCTTCACCAGTAATTCCCGCAACTTCTAAAACATCCGCATAGACTAAAGGAACATGATTGCCAATAACTACTTGGAATTGGCCGCCGCTTTTCATGACAGTTACGACACCGTCCATATTTTTCAGTGCTTCTTCATTGGCTTTGCCTTCATCTTTCAATTTAAATCGTAAACGTGTAATACAATGCGTTAAGCTTCTAATATTATCCTTGCCGCCTACATTTGCGACAATTTTTTCTGCTAAATCATGATATTTACCCACTGTTTTTCCTCCTAAATAACTAGTCTTTTGTAATGTATGCCCTTCCACTAAACAACGACCCGGGATAACTGTGAAAAGTGGGTTGGGGTAATTTTTATTGATTGACCTTTTGTACTAATCGTGCGATATGAATCGTTAAATATAATTTCTCATCATTTGACATTTCGTAATGATATTTCTTACTAATAAAATCGGCAATTCTTTCCACACATTGATAAGCATTCTGATATTTCTTTTGAATAATCAAGAGAAGTTCATCATCCGTTTCATCTGTCAGCTGCCGCCGATTCATGATACGTGAAGCAAAGAAACGTAAATGCGTAGTGAAACGATAGAAATAGACAGATTCTTCGTCGAGCTGAACTTTAAAATAATAGCTGGTAATTTGAATGATTTCCTGCATCAATTCTGCCATCATATAGGCATCTTCATTATCACTTTCTGTTTGAGCATTTACTAAATGCAAAGCAATGTTTCCTGCCTCATCTTCACCTAGATCAATTTTGAACTCTTCCTTGATTTTCTTTACAGCACTTACACCCACTGAAAATTCATCGGGGAATAATCGTTTGACATCCCACAACAATAAATTTCGAACGCGAACACCTTCTTTGACACGCTGGATTGCTGCATATAGGTGGTCAGTAATCGAGATATAGAGTGAGTCATTTAACGGATTTTTTAATGTAACCTTCGCTTCATCAATAATGTCATTGGCGATTTCTACATAGCTGATTGGAACATCTACTAACAACTCTTGAAACTTATGGAATAAATCACTGTTCGCAAGGTGATAGGTTTTGTCGATCGCCTCTTCGGCTATCTCGTCCCCTATTTTTTTCTGGAAGGCTAGACCACGCCCCATCGCGACAATCTCGTTATTTTTTTGATCAGTCGTGATGACTACATTGTTATTCAAAATCTTCTGAATCTGCATTCAATGCTCCTCCGTTCTGCGACATTCGCTACTAAAAATCATATCCACTGACTTTGTTCACTTAAAATGATAGATACCTTTGTAATCATTGTCAAATACAACTTTGTTCTTTTTTATTAAACACCTCCTATTTTAGAGCAACAAAAAAACCCAATGAGGGCACGACAAATAAATCGTACACTTCATCAGGTTTAGCTTGTATTTAAACAATCACTATCCATCACTTGGTCTATTTAATTCAACGTTAGCTTAACAAATACAGAAAGCGCTGTCAACAAGTTTTACAAAAAAACTTTTTATTCTCGTGGAATTTGTGAATACGATTGCTCTGCTTATTGGTGATAAATAATCCGCTTTTTTCGCTTCAAATCAACGATTCTGCCAAAATTTTCTCTTAGACAGTTTCTCTGAAAATCTTTTTTTGTAAATAGCTGCTGCTTTGTTGTGAATCTTCTCTATTAATAGAAAGTTCGGAGGAGTGACTCTATCCACAAACAGATTAATTGAATTATTGCCAGTTATCCTTTAGGGTAAAAATGTACACAAAAGAAAGGAAGGAATTTCAATGACCAAGAAAATTGCAGCAATTGTCACCGATTTAGTAGAGGATGTTGAACTCTCCTCTCCAAAAGAAGCATTAGAAAAAGACGGCAACGAAGTAACGATTATCAGCTTCGAAGCAAATCAAACTATTACAGGAAAACAAGGAACCGAATTCAAAAGCGATAAAGGGATTGACGAGGTAAAACCTGAAGACTTCGATGCGTTACTAATTCCTGGCGGTTTTTCCCCCGATCAGCTGCGCAGCGACTCACGATTCGTCGCATTCGTAACCTATTTCCTAGATAAGAATGAACCATTATTTGCTATTTGTCATGGCCCTCAATTGTTTATTCAAACAGGACTTACCAAGGGCCGTACAATGACTGCTTATACAACCGTACGCCCAGATGTTGGGTACGCTGGCGCAATCGTCAAAGATGAACCTGTTGTGGTGGATAACAAACTTGTTACCAGCCGTACACCAGATGTTCTTCCTGATTTTAATGCAAAAATCGTCGAAATATTGCATGCGTAATCACTACAAAAGGACTAGAAAAATTCTAGTCCTTTTTTGATTTCAGCTTATTTTGCATAACCTACAGCAACACAATTCAACCCATTGAAGCCCACAAAAGCATTGATAATCGTCCCATCCTGCGGGAAATAACCATCTTTTTCCTTGTTCTTATTGTAATCTTTGATCGAAAAAACCACGATTTGTTTAAATTTCATCAAGCAGCCCCCTTTCATTCACAAATCTAATCCCATTCAACCATTTCTGGTTTTAAAAACAGTACGGATAGTTACTATCCATTCTAGCAAATACAAAATAAGCTTGTAAACGCCTTCTACGAATTTGGTCCAGAAATGAACGATAGCCCGCTCAATCATGAGCAGGCTATCTAACTAATCAATATTTATTATTCTAAAGTTGAGGGTGTTGACTATTACTAAAAATTAACTATTTCTCGTTTAAACGATATATTCCCAAATCCTTCTAATATATCCTTGTAACCCTATAGTTACGCCAGTTTGATTAAATTTCATCAAAATGAGTTAAAGTGTCGCATAAAAATATTTTTCGTATTTATCAACTATAGCACATTTTTCTGGTATTTGAAAATGGGACAGCTACCAGCGCGGCATTCTTTCTTATTATTTAATCATCTTATCGGTATAAAACTTGTCATTTGTTTGCCCCTGATTATCGGCACCTTCCTGCGGAGTGATCCATCATTAAGTGCCCTAAGGTATCGATAAATCCGAACCTAGAAGAACTTTTTTTGATCGATCAAAGTCACAGCGACTATTGACAAAGGGTTGGGAACCATATATATTTATATGACCGAATTATATTTTTGGTCATATAAAATCACACGGAGGAAACGATGCCAAAATTCACTGAACAAGAAAGACTACTTATTAGTAAGAGACTGCTTACTGCCGCAGAAAAACTCTTTTGTGAACACGGATTAAAAAGGGTGACTGTCGCAGAGATTGCCCAGTCTGCTTTAATCGCCAAGGGTTCCTTTTACGCTTTTTACCCTAGTAAAGAAGAATTGTATTTTGCCATATTGGTTAATTGCCAAAAAGATATGTGGAAACAAATGGACCGTTTTTTGGATGAACAACACTCTCTGCAGTCCAGAGGATTAGTAAAAGGAACGTTGTTTTTTATGTTTGACTTGATGAATCGCTATCCTTTGATTCAAAAAACAGACAGCGAAACAATGGCTGTATTGTTCCGAAAACTTCCGCCTGAAGTTGTTGAAAAGCACTCTGGAGAAGATGCTGAGGCATTGCAGCTTTTACTCAAGCATGGGGTACGCTTCACACGACCAATCGAAGTTGTTACTAAAACCTTCCAAGCACTCTATGGTGTAATCGTTCTGTTAGAGGAGGAAGATGAACTTTTACGCGGGCAAGTATTATCAGTCATGATAGACGGCTTAGTAAATGAATTAGTGGAGGAATGAAGATGATCACTGTTGAAAAGCTTTGTTATCGTTATCCAAAAAATAAGGCAAATACTTTGAATAATATCAGCTTTGAGGTTAAAAAGGGCGAAATTTTCGGCTTTTTAGGTCCTTCTGGTGCAGGCAAAAGTACCTTGCAAAAGATCTTGACTGGTACCCTTTCTGACTATCAGGGAAATGTCTCTGTTTTGGATTATTCGCTTAAACAGCTGTCAGACGGCTACTATAACAAGATAGGGGTCGATTTTGAGTTTCCAAATTTTTACAGCAAATTTACCGCGCTGGAAAATTTGAACTACTTCTCTTCTTTGTATACACAAAAATCTTTAGATCCTCTGCCGCTTTTACAACGAATGAATTTGCAGGAGGATGCTCAAAAGCCAGTTGCCCGCTTTTCTAAAGGAATGAAAACTCGATTGGGCTTTATTCGCTGCTTGCTGCACAATCCAGATCTGCTATTTCTAGACGAGCCAACTAGCGGATTAGATCCAGCAAACGCCCGAATACTCAAGGATATGGTCAAGGAATTGAAAAATGCCGGAAAGACCATTATTCTTACGACTCACAATATGCATGATGCAGAGGAGCTTTGTGATCGTGTTGCCTTCATTGTTGATGGTAAGATTCGCGCACTCGATACACCTGCCGCCTTTCGCCAATCGTCTCATGAAACCAATGTCATATATTCCTTTCTCAATCAAAAAAATGTAGAAGAGGAGCGTGTCGTCCCGGTGAACACTCTCTTTTCAGATGCCCATTTCCGTGCTATGTCAGAGGCTGAGAATGTCACCCGCATCCATTCCAACGAGCAAAGTTTGGAGGATATTTTTATTTCTATAACAGGAAGGCAATTGCTATGAGACTTTTGTATGTAATCAAAAACGATATGCATTATCAAATGCGGTATGGATTTTACGCTATTTATATTCTTCTAACCTTTTTCTACATTTTGATTCTTAATCAAATTACTGATCCTTTGATCAAAAGTTTGATCGGAACGTTGATTGTTCTTAGCGATCCGGCTGTTCTGGGGTATTTCTTTATTGGAGGCATTTGGCTGCTGGAAAAGGAAGAGAAGCTGCATAGCTACATGGCGATTTCTCCTTTGAAGCATTCTGATTATGTATTAGGAAAAATCCTCTCATTAGGTCTCGTTTCTACTTGTTCTTCAGTCATTATTATGGGAGTCACTATGCCTTGGGTTAACCTCTTCATTGCGGCTGGAATCATTTTTCTTTCCTCCTGCTTCTTTACCTTGTTAGGGTTAATTTTGGCGACCTTCGCAAAAACTGTTAACGGTTACTTAATGATCAGCGTGCCGCCAGCATTAATCCTTTTGACACCGGGAATCTTGTCAATAGTTGGAATAAGCTTTCCTTTTGCGGCCATTATTCCAGGAACGATAGTCTTTAACCTGATCAGAGATACGCTGACTAATAATCCTGAGCACGTGCTTTTGAATCTCATCGGATTATTTTTTTGGACCTGTCTTTTATTCATGGTGACTCTTCGTCGTATCGCCCATGAAATCAACCCTTTAGGAGGAAAAAGACATGCGTTCAACAATTAAAGTATTTTCGATTGGTTTTCAAGTGATCCTGCGGGATGCAATTATGCTGGTTTTGATCCCGGCGCCCTTTTTAGTTGGGGTTACTTTTCATTATTTACTGCCATTGCTGAATCGTTTTTTGATACAGCACTTCACATTTACTATTGAACGTTATTATGCCTTGAGTGATGGGTTGATGATGCTATTAGCACCTATTCTTTTGACTATGTCTAGTGCGTTTCTGCTTTTAGAGGAAAGTGATGAAGGAATCAGCAGCTATTTTCAGATTACGCCGGCTGGTCGTCACCATTATCTTATGGCGCGAATTGGCATTCCAGCACTATGGGGCTTTTTTTGCAGTATTGTTATAGGAAAAGTGTTTTATTTATCGATACTTTCTCTCTCAGTGATTGTCGCGTTTTCCTTTGTCGCTGCTTTGTTCGCCTGTGCTATCGCTATGCTGATTGTCGCATTCGCGAATAATCGTGTTGAGGGATTGGCACTTTCTAAACTGACTGGTATCACAATGATAGGCATTTTCGTTCCATGGTTTGTTTCTGACTCATGGCGCTGGATTGCCGGTATCCTGCCAACTTTTTGGTTAGGGGAACTCATTCGGGGGGCTTCACTGGGAACCAATTTATTTTTAGGAACAATAACAAGCCTAGTATGGATTGCCTGTTTTACAAAAAGATTCTTACAAAAAATTAATCATTAAAAAGGGACGAAACTCTCACGAGTTTCGTCCCTTTTCGCTAACTTTTATCCTACGATCGCGCCATTTGGCATGTCACCTGGTGCTTCTACGACTTTTAATGTGCCGTCAGGAGCTTCAGCAGAAAGGATCATTCCTTGGCTGATCTCACCGCGCATTTTACGTGGCTTCAGGTTGGCGACAATGATTAGTTTTTTACCAACTAAGCTTTCTGGGTCCGCATAGAATTCTGCGATTCCAGACAAGATTTGACGATCTTGTTTATCGCCTGCATCTAGACGGAACTGTAGCAGCTTGTCCGCGCCCTCAACTTTTTTGCATTCCATTACTTCAGCAACCTTTAATTCAACCTTATCAAAAACATCAAACTTGATTTCCTTATCCTTGACTGAAACTAACTCTGTTTCTTCCGGATCCCATTTGATTTTCTCTTCCTCTGGCTGACTGCCTTCAGACATTTTTGCTTTGATATAGGCTGCTTCCTCATCCATATCCAGACGTGGGAAGATCGGTTTGCCTTTTGGAGTCACTTTCGTATTTTCTGGAAACTCGCCAAAATGGATCGTTGCCAAATTCATCATGTCAGCATTCAAGCCTAATTGCTCAAAAATACGTTTTGGTGTTTGAGTCATGATCGGCTGCAACAGAATAGCTACGATTCGCAGACTCTCCGCTAAGTGAACCATTACGCTGTCTAATTCTGCTTTGCGTTCTTCGTCTTTCGCTAAGACCCAAGGTTCTGTCTCGTCGATGTATTTATTCGCGCGAGAAACTAACGTCCAAACTTCTGCCAAAGCATTGTTGAACTCCATTTTATCCATTGCTTCACGGTAGCGGCTGACTACATTTGCAGCTGTCGTAGATAACTCGCTGTCAAAATCGGTCACCAGTGATTTATAAGCCGGTACGACACCCTCACAATATTTATTGATCATGGCAACGGTACGGTTCAGTAGATTTCCTAAATCATTGGCTAGATCATAATTCACCCGAGAAACGAAATCTTCTGGTGTAAATACGCCGTCTGAACCAAACGGAATCGCTCTTAGTAGATAGTAGCGAACAGCATCCAAGCCATAACGTTCTACTAACATTTCAGGATACACGACATTTCCTTTTGATTTAGACATTTTTCCGTCCTTCATCATTAACCAGCCATGACCATAGATTTTTTTCGGTAATGGCACATCTAAAGCCATTAACATAATTGGCCAATAGATCGTATGGAATCGTACAATTTCTTTTCCGACCATTTGAACATCTGCTGGCCAGTATTTTTGGTATAGACTGTCGTCATCAGAACCATAACCTAAAGCTGTGATGTAATTAGATAAGGCATCGATCCATACATAAACCACGTGTTCAGGATTTGCATTGACTGGAATCCCCCATTTAAAGGTTGTCCGTGATACGGCTAAATCTTCCAGACCAGGTTTGATGAAGTTATTGATCATTTCATTTTTACGAGATTCTGGTTGGATGAACTCAGGATGCTCATCGTAGTATTCTAGTAACCGATCAGCATATTTACTCATACGGAAGAAATAAGATTCCTCACGAACCAGTTCAACTTCATGACCGCTTGGGGCTTTCCCGCCGATTACGTTGCCTTCTTCATCGCGATAAACTTCTTCCAACTGCGTTTCTGTGAAGTATTCTTCATCCGATACTGAATACCAGCCTTCATATTCCCCTAAATAAATATCACCTTGTTCCAACAACTGATCAAAGATTTTTTTGACTGCTGTTTGATGATACTCATCCGTCGTCCGAATAAATTTATCGTAGCTGATGTCCAATGTCTTCCATAGTTTCTTAATGTCCGCAGCCATTTTATCCACATATTCCTGCGGATTCACGCCAAGTTCATCGGCTTTTGTTTCAATTTTTTGTCCGTGCTCATCGACCCCAGTCAAATAAAACACATCAAAGCCCATCATGCGTTTGTAGCGAGCAATCGCATCACAGGCAATCGTTGTATAAGAATTCCCAATGTGCAGTTTGCCGCTTGGATAATAAATTGGCGTTGTAATATAGAATGTTTCTTTCTCTGCCATGAGGCTCCTCCTTTAAAAATAGATTCCTACGTAGTATACCATAAAAGCCAATAGCTTTTAAGAAATGGATTAAGCATATGGATAATTACTTTTTGCGATGATTTCCTTCACACCTGCTTTAATAAACAAACCCTACACTTTCGATAGTTTCTCTACTTCTATTTAAGAAAGCACTCCGCAGTAATCGATAACTATCCTGCAAAAAAGAGGCTCAAAAACGATTCTTCGTTTTTGAGCCTCTCTCCTAATGAATTACCGAAATGCTTCTACAAATAATTGAGTTCCATAAAGTTGCGAGCCGTAACAGTATCCCCCTATGCCGATATACTTGTAATTCGGAGCTACCATGTTCGCATAGTGGCCTGGACTATTTTTCCAGCCCTCAAACATTGCTTCGCCTGCTGCTTTCCCAGAAACTAAACTTCCTGGTCGACCATCATATGCAATATTTTCACCAGGATAGCCTACAATAGATAGTCCTTGCTCAGTTATTGCAGTAGAAATATCTCTGCCATCAGGACGGACATGTGCCATCCGTTTTTTCAGCTCGGTTGAACGGACATAAGCTGCAGCATTTAGTTTGGCATTTTCTTGAAGAGGACTTACTCCAAGCGATTTTCTTAAATCATTGACTTTTTGTACGATCGTCTGCTGCATAATAAGCAATTCTGATTCGGATAAATAGTTTCTAAATGGTTGGATATTAAAATTGTAGGAACGTTCTCCTCCACCAACAGCAGTTATTTCAGGCCAATACGTTGTGTAAAGCAAATCATACTCATCTGGACTCAATCCCAATTTATCAGACGAAGGGATAAATTTTTCACCTGTCTTAATATCAAAGGTAACTGATTTAACTATCTCCCCATTAACGACAGCATGCAATGTCATCCGATCAAATGCTAAGCTATTATAATTAAAAGTAATCGTTGTATCCTTATTCACCGTGACTGTCTGCGATGAACTACCCTTTAATTTATACCCAGCAAAGGCTTTCGAGTTAACAATATGCGTTTTCCCCTGCTCAACTTCTACTGCTGGTTCAGTCAGTAAGTTTTTTCCATCATTGCCTTTATGATTGACTGTAACCTTGTATTTAACAATATTTTTAGTATAGATAAACGTAATTGTGGTTGTGCCTTTTACCGTAACAATTTGATTGGTATTTCCTGACAAAGTATAGCCAGCAAACGTTTTTGAGTTTGCTCTATGCTCCTTATCGTATTCGACGGATACCGCTTTTTCTGTTTCTAGTGTCTTTCCATCACTACCTTTGTGTACAACCGTGACGGTATACTTGTTCGGATTATAAGTAAACGTAATCGTTGTCGCGCCTTTCACGGTTACTTTCTGGGTCGAATTACCTGAAAGTGTATAGCCAGTAAATGTTTTCGCCTTCGCCGTATATTCTTTGCCATATTCAGCAGACACTGCTTTTTCTGTCTCTAACGTTTTTCCATTACTCCCTTTATGGGCAACAGTGACATTATATTTGTTCAAATTATAATTAAACGTCAGAATCTGATCTGCATGCACAGCCGAAATTGTTTGAGCATCTTTTCCGTATAGTGTATAACCGGCAAATGTTTCTGCTTTTTCAGTATGAGCTTTGCCTTTTTCTACAAGTACCGTCGTTTTCTTTAATTCTTTTCCATCTGAACCGATGTGCTTGACTGTCACCGTATATTTCGTTACTGGCGCTGTGTTTTTCGTATACGTGAATGTAATTGTTTTATTTCCATCAACTGTGACGGTTTGCGAATCATTTCCCTTTAAGGTATAACCGCTAATAATTTTTCCTGTTGCCTTGTAGGTTTTTCCTTTTTCTACACTTGCTGTAAGGCCCTTTTCAATTTCTTTCCCAGCTGAATCCACATACTTCACTGTCACCGTATATTTAGTCACTGGCGTCACATTTTTCGTATAATTGAAGGTAATCGTCTTATTGCCATTAACTACAACGGTTTGCGAGCTGCTGCCTTTTATAGTATATCCGCTAAAGCTTTCTGCTTTTGCCGTGTGGGACTTTCCTTTCTCTACATTTACTGTAGCAGACTTCAGCAGTTTCCCATCTGAACCGACATGCTTCACTGTAACTGTATACTTAGTGACGGGGACTGCTTTTTTTATTCCATACCAGGCGATTCCTTCATTTTTCCAACCGACACGTAGCAGGTTCTGTTGTTCAGCATAATTTACCGTGTAATTATGAGAGCCCGCCTTTGCATTTGGATTGTATGCTCGATAAAGCGGGACGGCCTTTTTGGTATCTGAATACCAGCCGATCCCTTCATATTTCCAACCCACCTTCACTAAATGGTTCTTTTCACCGACATTCATTGTGTAATGATGGTCACCTGCATTCGGATTATACAAACGATAGACAGCGCTTCCATTTTCAGGTGAGGTCCAACCAATCCCTTCATATTTCCATCCGACTTTTACTAAATGATTCTTTTCACCAGACGCTGCGGTATAGAAATGTTCACCTGAATTAGGGTTATACAAACGATGCATATCCGCAGCGTTTGCCTCCTCACCAGAAGCAATCAACACAGAAAAACATAGAGACAATACCAATAAGACAACCAACTTCAGCCTTTTCATCATTACGCCTCTTTTCCTTTATTTTACAATATAATATTTATAATTCATTTTAATTGCATCCCATTTAAAAGTAAAGTTAATTAATTATATATTTCCATCTAAAAATTACGTTAAAACACTACAAAAACCGTTTTAAGTTTATTTAAACCATTATAAAATATCATTTAAGCTATTTATTTGTTGCTACCAAAATGATTGAAAATTGAATCGGACTCGTTTACTTCCCATCCCCTGTCCCTTTGTTCCTTCATACTTTAGAACAAATTAGCCATTTCAATTATTCAAATCCTTTAAAAAAATTAAAAAGGTTGATCAGTTTGAAGCGCTATCATTGTTATATAATAAAGAAACGAAGGTAAGAACCGAACGAAGAAAAGAATGGGTCAGTCAGGATCTGAAGGGGAGAAAAATGATGGCAAGCAAAAAAATATCACAAATCACGTTGTTCACAATGGGGAAGATCAATCTTGAGAAAAGAATCTCGCAGGCATATGCAGAATCATCTGATGCGGATGCGGTGATTCAATATATTGTGGCAGTGCTGATTCGGCAAAGCTTGTGTATCAGTGATTTTTCAGATTTCTGCAGGGAGTTAATTCGGGAGATTTTTCTTTATGCTGAGCCGACAGACGTGCTGCGGAAACTTTGCCCGTTGTTCCGCGATTCCTTTAAAGGCGGCAAAGAGTGGGAAGAAGTCACTCGTCGGCTGTATAAAAATAAGAACGAATACCACCGCTTCAACAATCGATTAAGTGAGTGTAAGAAATATTTATTTGTCCCAACGACCCCTGTGGAGGAA
>NZ_JAFLVR010000002.1 GCF_017315985.1 Candidatus Enterococcus murrayae
TAATATGGGAGGGAGTTTGTATTGGATTATCAAATGCAGAAAACGATGGGGAAGTGTTTTCGCAGTAAAGGGTCAAGTATTACTGGGCTCATTCGAATTTTGGGTAGTTGGTATGACTACAAAGTGATCAACGGGCAGCCGAAGCCTGAAGATATGCTGGAGGTCATCGACTTTACCAGTCGGGAATTGTTAGTCGTCATCAATAATAATCTTGAAGAAAGTGATGTGAATTATATTGTTAATATTTAATATCATCTTAGTAGTAATTGTGGTTGTTGTACTTCTATTTATCATCAGCCAATTGGTCGTGATCGTTCAGCAAGGAGAGGTCAAAGTTGTCGAAAGTTTTGGTAAATATGTGAAGACACTGGATCCGGGGCTGCATTTTTTAATTCCGATTTTATATGTAGTTCGTCGTCGTGTCTCTTTAAAACAAACACCAATCCAAATTGAACCGCAAAGCGTGATCACTCGAGACAATGTAATCGTCGAAATCGATGAAGCGATCAAGTATCACGTGACAGATGCTAGGGCTTTTGTGTATGATAATGAGGATTCTGTCACATCAATGATCCAAGATTGTCAATCAAACCTGCGCGGTATTATCGGTAAAATGGAATTGAATGAAGTATTGAATGGTACCGAGGAAATCAATGTGAATCTTTATGAAAGCGTGAAAGATATTACAGCTGGATATGGGTTGTCTATTGATCGGATCAATATCGGGGAAATATCAGTTTCTGATGAAATCGTCAATTCCATGAATAAATTGATCACAGCTAGTCGGGACAAGGAGTCTTTGATCACGATTTCTGAAGGGAAAAAACAATCAGTAATATTAGAGTCAGAAGCAAAATCTTCTGAGATGCAGATTGATGCTGAAGCGCGAGCAAGACAAACAAAAATCGATGCCGATGCTCGAGCGGACCGCACTAGAATCGATGCAGCTGCGGAAGCTGATCGTATCGCAAAAATTACGGAAGCTGAAACAGCCCGTATCAAGGAGATCAATAAAGCTATCGCAGAAAGTAATTTGACTGATGAAATGATCGCCTATCTAGGAATCGAGGCTTTCAAACATGTGGTTGAAAATAATGGTAATACAGTGATCATGCCAAGTAATCTAACAGAGCTTGGTAATGTTCCGGCGATCAAGGAGATTTGGCAGCAGACGAAATAATGGGATCAGTGTGATGGAAAAAAGGAATTAGGAGTTGAATGACCATCGCAGCAAAAAAACAGATGCAAAAGTCCTTTCTGCAATCGTAGTAGTCTTGGCAGGGATTTATGGAATTTATTCACAAATAGGATCACATGAAGAGCCGACTAATTCAGTAAAGAAAATTAATATAAGTCAAGTTTCAGAAGTACCAGAGTATGATGACAAGCATCAAACAATCCAATTGAACCATAACCAGCCGAGCTTTTCTGAGGAAGACCTTTCATTAAATGAAGATACCTGGACGCGCTTTTCAGAATTGGACCAGCTGAATCGAGTTGGGGTTGCCAACGCCATGTTAGGCAAAGATTTGATGCCGCATCAAGAACGTGAACGTTTATATGTCAAACCAACAGGCTGGCATCAAAAATTTTATAATGATGAGCCATTGTTTAACCGCGCCCATTTGATTGCTTTTCAATTTTCAGGAGAGAACAACAATTTGAAAAATTTGATGACTGGTACGGCGTCATTAAATGATCCAGGAATGAATGAGCATGAGATTGAAATTGGGAATTACATTCGTAAAACGAACCACCATGTACGTTATCGCGTAACGCCTTATTTTAAAGGAAATGAATTGGTTGCTCGCGGTGTCCAAATGGAGGGACAAAGTATCGAAGATGATGAGATATCATTTAATCTCTTCATTTACAATGTCCAAGATGGTATTAAGATTGATTATCAAAATGGCTATTCTCAAAAAGAGTAGAAGAAAATCATCCAAGTTTATCTTGGATGATTTTTTTGAAAAGAGCATTGGAGAACAAGCATAAAACTACTTTGTCAGCTAAAATGAATAGTTACTAAAGAAGAAAGCGGGTGCTAGTATGCAATGGTATGAATTATTCCATGAGGATATCGAACCGACAGACCGACAAATTTCAGACTTCATTTCAAATCCATTATGGCAAGAATTATCGGAGTATTTAATACAGACCTATGCCGTGAAACCTAAGCGTGCTTATAGCGGTTGTTCAATGGGAGAGGGCTATTGGAAAGGATGGAATATAAAGTTCAAGAAGAACGGCAAAGCGTTGTGCACAGCGTATCCAAAGCAAGGATATTTTGTTGCGATGGTTTCCTTCAGTGCGAAAGAATTAGATGATGCCAATGCGTTGGTATCAATGTGTTGCGAATATACTAAAAATAAGTATCAGAATGCCAAGTCCAGCAAACTGGGAAAATCAATCTCTTTTGAAGTAACGGATCAAAACATCTTACAAGATATCAAAGAACTGGCAGCACTCAGAGCTCGTTCAACTAAAAAAACTAACAATGCCTAAGATATTCTTCTTGGGCACTTTTTGTGCTCAAGTTAAACTTGTTATTGCGAATCGAACTTAAATAATTGAAAATAGAGAAGGAAGTAAGAATCTCTTTTTTGGGAAATGAGTAAGTATATGAATTTTGAACGTATAATTAAAAAGATAACTATTTGACTAAGGAGTTAGCTAATGGAAGATTATCAAAGAAAACGTTATGTTGCGGCGGCATCAACATTAAGCAAAAAGTTGGAACGGCGGAATTTTCAGCCAATTATTTGTCAGAACCTGTTGGAAGCTAGGGAGCAGGCGATGAAGATTATTGATCCTGATAAATCAGTGGGGTTTGGCGGTTCGATTACTATAGAGCAATCTGGTGTAATTGAAGAGCTATACAAAAGAGGGCAAAAGATCATTGATCGAGAAAGAACAAAATCACCAGAAGAGCGACATCAAGTGATGAAACAAGCATTGCTTTCTGATTATTTTTTAACGAGTATTAACGGAATCACTGAAGAGGGGGAGCTAGTAAATATCGATAGCGTAGGAAATCGTGTGGCTGCTCTGACCTATGGTCCAGATAAAGTACTGGCCTTTGTCAGTATGCGAAAAGTTTATGGAGATTTAACTGCGACAGTAGAAATGGTAAGAAAAAATACGGCCCCATTAAATGCCCACCGTTTAGGATTACAGAAAACACCATGCATCAAAAAAGGACTCTGCGGTGATTGCCTTCAAACAGAATGCATTTGCAATACGCTTGTCATCACACGACGTTCAATGGCAAAAGATCGTATCGTTATTTTCTTGATCATTGATGAAGTTGGCCTATAAGAAAATAGCGAGTCAAACAAAATTAAAAACCGAGGACTTTTCCTCGGTTTCTTGTCGTTTAGCTTAAAGAGCTGCTATTTTCCATTACTTCATCGATCAGACCATAAGCTTTTGCTTCTTCGGCCGTCATGAAGTTATCACGATCGGTGTCGCGTTCGATTACTTCGATCGGTTGACCAGTACGTTCAGACAAAATGTTGTTCAAACGTTCACGCGTTTTTAAAATGTGACGTGCGGCAATTTCGATTTCAGTAGCTTGCCCCTGTGCACCGCCTAGTGGTTGGTGAATCATGATCTCAGCATTTGGCAATGCAAACCTTTTGCCCTTAGCGCCAGCTGTCAGTAGGAAGCTTCCCATTGAAGCGGCCATACCAAGTACAATAGTTTGTACATCAGCTTTTACAAAGTTCATAGTATCGAAAATTGCTAAGCCAGCAGAAACGCTACCGCCTGGAGAGTTGATGTAAAGGTAAATATCTTTTTCAGAATCTTGGGCATCCAAGAATAATAATTGGGCGATGATGGTGTTCGCCATATCGTCGTTCACTTGACCACTCAGCATAATGATGCGATCTTTTAATAAACGAGAATAAATGTCGTAAGCACGTTCGCCACGAGATGATTGTTCAATGACTGTAGGAACTAAATTCATAGTGAATCCTCCTTAAAATATTGTTCGTAAATTATTTTAGCACAAACGAGGTTAGATTGCTAAAACTTAAAGAAAGTATACAACGTTGGTCAGTTTTGGTCAAATAGAAGGCTCCGTTTTTTTAAACGGGTCAAACTATCCTAGAAACATGAAAATATGGTACTATTAATACCGATGATAACAGGATGTCAGATTGCCGCATTTTATAAATTCTTCAGTGGGATGATAGACGTGTTGAGAATCAGTTTACTTTTGTAAGGAATAATTCCATAAGTATGAATTAGGAGGAAAAAACGTGGAAATCGCATTTATTGGACTAATTGGTGTATTGATTGGAGCAGGATTGACAGGTCTTGCCGTTTATTTTGTTTTTAAGTATATCGACTTGCGCCATCAACGTGAAAGAGAATTGGAGCATCAGGTTAAAGAAATTGAAACAATCAATCTTTTAAACAAAAAAGTGAATGAGATTTTATCCAAACGAAATGTTTTAATGCAAGATTATGTGACGTTTAATTCGTTCGATGACTGTTACATTACGATTGATGATTTCATTTATTTAAATTCTTTTGCTGCTCAAAATAATTTTTACTTGCCAAATTATTTAATTGAAGAGTTTTTCAAAAATATTTCTCATCGAAAAGTTATTTTATCTCCCGAGGAAACCGTTAAGATTGGCGGTTATACTTATAAGGGCGGACGGATTGTCATGGAGACTTTCTCTGAACAGCTTTTAGAGATACTAGATGAAAAGAAGCAGCAGTTAGCTCGCTCGACTAAACAGCCTTTACGTTATTTCAATGTACAATAGCGTTTTACAAGTGGACGTGGAAAGATTTAAAACTAATTCATTTAATAGATTATGAACGAGGTGGTATTGGATGACAGTTATTATTGCTCATCGTGGGAGTGCAGGCACTCATCCTGAGAATACATTGCCGGCATTCATGGAGGCGGTACGGACTGGTACGGATGGCATCGAATTGGATGTTCATCTAACAGCCGACCAGCAGTTAGTCGTTATTCATGATGAAAGTGTTGATCGCACAACTGATGGCAAAGGGCTGATTCGAGAGTTAACATTAAAAGAAATCAAAGAACTGGATGCCGGCAGCTGGTTTGATGAAAAATATCAGGCGACTAAAATATCGACTCTGCAGGAAGTTCTGAATTTATTGCTGCAGATGCGTTTTCGCGGCTTCTTATGTATTGAAATTAAGACGAATAAATTTCATTACCCAGGAATTGAAGAAAAAATATCGAAAGTCATGACAAGTAAGGAGTGGCCATTCACGTATTGGTACACGAGTTTTAATATTGACTCTTTGCGAATCATGCATGAGTACGAGCCGGATATACAATATGATTTGATTCAGAAAAATGATCTGGAAAAATATCAGACTGTCTTAGAGACGGACTTTATTGAGGGCTTGCATCCGAGCTATGATTGGGTAAAACAGCATCCTGAGATTGTTAAGAATTATGAAAAAGCTATTCGACCTTGGACACCTAATCTTTACGAAACCATGATGACTTGTTATGAAAATAATTTGGCCGGTATAATTACCGATTTTCCGGAAAAAGCCATCCGTACAAGAAGCAGGTTCAAACAATGAAGGTAATAACAATCGTTGGACCAACTGCGGTTGGTAAGACAAGCTTGAGTATTGACTTGGCAAAAAAGTTCAATGGAGAGATTATTAGCGGAGATTCCATGCAAGTATATCGTGGGTTAGATATCGGAACTGCTAAAGTGACTCCGAGCGAAATGGCTGGGATTGTCCATCATTTGATCGACGTGAAGAATGTTGATGAAAATTATTCTGCTGCGGATTTTCAGAAAACGGCTAGAAGAACAATCGAGGAAATCAGTCGCAGAGGTAAAGTACCAATCGTCGTGGGGGGGACTGGTTTATATATCCAATCCTTATTGTGGGATTATAAGCTTGGCAGCGAAGGAGAAGCTATAGATAATACACTTCGGATTAAATATGAAGCTTTTGCAGATAATAATGGGAATGAAGCATTGTGGCAAAAACTGCAAGCCGCAGATTCTCTGGCCGCGAAGAAGATTCATTACAACAATCGTAAAAAAGTGATTCGAGCGTTAGAGGTTTTTGAGACAACAGGGCACTCTATTCTCGAACCAAAGGAACAGCCTCAAAAGCTTTATGACAGTTTTATAATCGGTTTAAACACGGATCGAGCGATTTTGTATCAGCGGATCAATGAGCGTGTTGACTTAATGGTTGAACAGGGCTTGCTAGAGGAAGCTAAAAAATTGGCTAAAACCCCTGAAGTGCAAGCTGCTCAAGGAATCGGCTATAAAGAACTATTTCCTTATTTTTCTGGGAAAACCTCGTTGGAATCGGCATTGGAAGAAATAAAATTACATTCGCGTCGCTATGCTAAACGCCAATTGACTTGGTTTCGTAATCGTATGTCCGTCCATTGGTATGATCTAGTTCAGCAACCAGATACAATTTTAGAGATCGAAGCAACCATAGCCAAGTGGCTAGCAGAAGATAAAGCGACACTTTCAATTGAGGATGTTTAATTGATAAAGTGCCATTATAAAGGAATTAGTACATCATAGAATAGAAATTTAGGAGGAAACAGATTGTCAGAAAGAGTCATTTTAGTCGGCGTCGAGACAGACGAGAGTAAATATAATTATTTAGAATCGATGCATGAGTTGGCCGGACTAACCAAGACGGCTCATGGCGAAATTGTTTTTTCATTAACACAAAAGCGACCCAAAGTTGATCGTCAAACAATCATTGGTAAAGGGAAAATAGAAGAACTCACGCAGCTAGTTGACGCGCATGAAGCGGACCTTGTTATTTTCAACCATTCCCTGTCACCACGCCAAAGCCAGACGATCGAATCACTGGTTGGTGTTCCGGTAATTGATCGGATCCAATTAATTTTAGATATTTTTGCTCAACGTGCTCGTTCAAAAGAAGGCAAACTACAAGTTGAACTTGCTCAATTAGATTATTTATTACCACGCTTGGTAGGCCAGGGACAAAGCTTATCTCGGCTTGGTGGAGGAATCGGGACTCGCGGACCTGGGGAAACAAAGCTAGAAACCGATCGGCGTCACATTCGCCGCCGTATCTCTGCAATCAAAAAGGAGCTAAAGGAAGTTGAAGCTCATCGTGAGCGAAGTCGTCAAAAACGGCAGCAGTCCAGTATTTTCCAAATGGGTCTGATTGGATATACAAATGCAGGCAAGTCAACGATTTTAAATTTATTAACGAATGCTGATACGTATTCTGAAGATCAATTGTTCGCTACATTGGATCCTTTAACAAAACGTTGGCATTTACCGCAGGGAATGGAGACCACGATTACAGATACAGTTGGTTTTATTCAGGACTTACCTACACAATTAGTCGACGCTTTTCAATCGACTTTGGAAGAGAGTAAAGGGATGGACCTTTTGCTGCATATCGTAGATGCTAGTGCCGAAGATCGGCAGCAACAAGAAAAAACTGTTATTGATTTATTAAAAGATCTTGGGATGGATGATATTCCAATGCTCACGATTTACAATAAAGCGGATCGGATTGATGAAGTTACCTTTGCACCGACCTTATTTCCTAGTGTTCTAATTTCTGCAAAAACAAATAGAGGAAAAGATTTATTAGCTGATGCTATCAAAAGAGAAATAATGAATTTACTAGAGCCTTATATGCTGACTTTGAACGCAAACGAAGGGCAGGCTTTGAGCGAGATGAAACGTGAGACATTGGTCTTAAGCGAAAGCTTTGATGAGGAAAAGGAACAATACAATGTGCGGGGATTTGCTAAGAAAAAATCTCTTTGGATTAGGAGAATGGAAGATGAGTTGGACAACTGAGCTAGCACCCGAGCTGGTTGAAAAAATAGATAAAGTCGATCAACAGATAGCTGGACGGCTGCAAGAAATACGAGAAATTGCTTTGTCAAATCAAGCCAAAGTATTGAAAGCTTTTCGGGAGAATCACGTTTCAGAAAGCCATTTTCTGCCGTCAACAGGATATGGGAATGACGATCAAGGGCGGGATGTTTTAGAAGCTGTTTATTCCCAAACGCTTGGTGCAGAAGCAGCCCTAGTTCGACCACAAATCGTTTCGGGAACTCATGCAATCGCTACGTCATTGTTTGGTGTGTTACGACCAGGAGATGAGCTGCTTTATATCACAGGTACACCTTATGATACATTACTAGAAGTAATTGGTGTACAAGGCAACGGAATAGGATCATTTAAGGAGTACAACATCGGATATGATGAAGTCGAACTTTTAGCAGACGGCAATATTAATTTTGATGGTGTCAAAAAAAAGATAAACAGCAATACGAAGGTAGTTGCCATTCAACGTTCACGGGGTTATGCTTCCCGGCCGTCGTTCACGATTGAAAAAATCAAAGAAATGTGTGATTTTGTTAAAAGTATCGCACCGGATGTCGTGATTTTTGTGGATAACTGTTATGGCGAGTTTGCTGAATTGTTAGAACCGACACAAGTCGGAGCAGATTTAATGGCTGGTTCGTTGATTAAAAATCCTGGGGGCGGAATTGCTAAAACAGGCGGTTATATCGCTGGAAAGCAAGAGTTGATTGAACGATGTGCGTATCGCCTAACCACTCCCGGAGTTGGAGCAGAGGGCGGAGCAATGCTCGGAAGTGTCTTTGACATGCTTCAGGGCTTTTTCTTAGCACCTCATGTAGTGAGCCAGGCGATTCAAGGAGCCGTGTATTCTGCTGCACTGCTAGCAGAATATAATTTGGAATCAACACCTAAATGGAATCAGCCGCGGACCGATCTAATTCAGTTGATCGATTTTCGTGATCGTGAGAAAATGATTCAGTTCTGTCAGGCGATTCAAAAATATTCGCCAATTGACGCCTATGTTGCCCCTATCCCATCTTATATGGCAGGGTATGAAGACGATATCATAATGGCTGCGGGGACGTTTATTCAAGGAGCAAGTATTGAACTAAGTGCGGATGGACCATTAAGAGAGCCCTACTCTTTATATCTTCAAGGCGGTTTGACTTTTGAGCACGTTAAAGTTGCAGTAACCAATGCTGTGAATGAAGTTTATCATCAATCATAAAAAAGAAGTAATTTTGAACGAACCTTGGGCAACAGACTAATAAAATAGTTGTAGTTTTTTAGAGCTGTTCTTCGCTTTGCGAAGGGCAGCTTTTTATCTACATAAAGAAATGCTAACCAGCTAATTCATCTACTGAAAAGCATATCTTTAGATGGGCTTGATTTATTTATTTTCGAAAAGACGAGTATATGTCTTGAGAAATCATAATCACAATAAAAGGGTGGACAACCAGTAATTTCTGTTGGGAGCGCTTGATTAAAATAGATGAAAAACGTGAGATTATTAAAAAATCTCAAATGCCTCTTAAATAGAAATTTTTCAAATTTTCTTCTGTTCGATTTCATCTTCAAAAAAGATATAATTTATGATCGCGTTTGAAGTATACAAGATAGGTACGGTTCTCCTTGGAGTCTCTTTTTAAAATACCCATTAAATACCTCACTGAATACTCAGGTCTGAGTTGAACGATTTTCTCTAATTTTGATTTTAGGCAACTTTATCGCTACTTTCTTTTTTTTGCAGTATAACAATTTTTTATCCATTGAGAACGTTGATATAATAATCATTTAGTCGAAAAAGCGAACGTTCGGAAAAGCTATGTAAGAAAATGTGACATTATCTCTTGACGATTGGTCTAACGGATGGTATTCTTTTTTCAACATCAAAAAACAAGGAGGAGATATTATGCGGGAGAAAGAATTGCGTCGTTCGCTTGCTGTTTTTCCAATTGGTACAGTTATGAAGCTAACGGATTTGACTGCACGACAGATTCGGTACTATGAGGAGCAAGAACTGATCCACCCGGAACGAAGTGAAGGTAACCGTAGGATGTATTCTCTAAACGACATTGATGTGTTACTAGAAATCAAAGACTATTTATCTGATGGCCTGAACATGGCAGGAATAAAGCGCGTTTATCAAATGCGTCAGGAAGAAGTTAAAGCTGCTAAAGAGAAACCGCCATTGACTGATAAAGATGTCCGTCGTATTTTTTATGATGAGATGTTAACACAAGGTGGTTTCCAACAACAAAATCCATATCAATCGCAAGGCCCTAAGCTTTAGTGATTGTGGAATATAAAAAAATGAAGTGCGAGGAAGGGATTTAGATATTATGCCGAAAAGAGATCTAAGTAAAGAGGATATTAAACGAATTGTCGAGGAAGAGAACGTCCGCTTTTTACGTCTGATGTTCACAGATATTATGGGGACTATCAAAAACGTTGAAGTGCCAGTAAGTCAGATGGAAAAAGTCCTAGATAACAAAATGATGTTCGACGGTTCATCTATTGAAGGTTTTGTCCGTATTGAAGAAAGTGATATGTATTTGTACCCAGATTTGTCTACCTGGATGATTTTCCCATGGGAAAGTGATCATGGGAAAGTGGGGCGTTTAATCTGTGATATTTATGGACCAGACGGCACACCATTCCCAGGAGATCCTCGCGGAAATTTAAAACGCGTATTAAAAGGAATGGATGAATTTGGCTTCACATCATTCAACTTAGGTCCTGAACCAGAATTTTTCTTATTCAAAATGGACGAAAATGGCGATCCAACATTGGATTTGAATGATAAAGGCGGATACTTCGATTTTGCACCAACTGATTTAGGAGAAAATTGTCGTCGGGACATCGTGTTAGAACTTGAAAGCTTAGGCTTTGAAGTAGAAGCTTCACATCACGAAGTTGCTCCTGGACAACATGAAATCGACTTTAAATATGCAGACGCAATCGAAGCCTGTGATAATATCCAAACCTTCAAATTAGTCGTTAAAACAATTGCTCGCAAGCATGGCCTTCACGCAACATTTATGCCAAAACCGTTATACGGCATCAACGGTTCCGGTATGCATTGCAACATGTCGCTATTCAACGATGAAGGCAATGTATTTTACGATGAAGATGGTCCAATGAAATTAAGCAAAACAGCTTATCAATTTTTGGCAGGTCTTTTAAAACACGCACGTGCATACACGGCAGTATGTAATCCAATCGTAAATTCTTATAAACGCTTAGTTCCTGGTTTTGAAGCCCCAGTTTATGTGGCTTGGAGTGGACGCAACCGCTCACCATTGATTCGTATTCCAGAATCGCGTGGTTTATCTACACGTTTAGAGCTGCGTTCAGTCGATCCAGCGGCAAATCCGTACTTGACGATGGCTGTTTTATTAGAAGCTGGTTTAGACGGTATCCGTAATGAATTGACACCACCAGCGGCAGTTGATCGTAATATTTACGTGATGACAGAAGAAGAACGTAAAGAAGCAGAAATTTATGACTTGCCTTCTACGATTCATAATGCGATCAAAGCATTACGTAAAGATCAAACGATGATTGATGCTTTAGGAAGTCATATCTATACTAATTTCAATGAAGCAAAACGTATGGAGTGGGCAGCTTTTCGACAAACTGTATCCGAATGGGAACGCGATCAATACTTAGAACTTTACTAATCCAAACTCGTAAAACTCTTGAGGTCTTTCCTCAAGAGTTTTTTTAGTATAATAGTTATCGCTTTATTTCCACACGCCTAACATTCCATAAAGCAATTGCTAAAAACAGTCCGCTTGAAATCAATAGGATTGCGACAGGCAGAAAAAGATCGTTTTGACCGTTCATCACGATGCCCAATTCTTCTTTGATCGTATTTATGGCTGGCTTGTCTGCGGTGGTGAACACATTTTCTGTCATAATACGTCTAATCAACACTATTCCACTAGTTAATGGAAAATATTCGACAACCCGTTGGACATTGTTAGGCAAGCTACCAATTGGAACATAACAGCCAGTTAAGAAGCCGATCAAAGGACCAATTACAGATGTCATGGTAGAAAAAGTATCGGTTCGTTTAAAAAAACTGACTACAAAGAACATAAAAGCGGAGGAACAAAATACAGTTAAAAGACTAACAAAAAATAGCAAACCAAATTGCGATAGAGTCAATAGCTTCCCCTTTGAAAGAACAACGATATAAATTTCAGCAATGACAATAACCACTAAAGTGATCAATAAAGAGATTAAGAAAGTGCTGAAAAAATAGCCTAACATAATTCTCTCTTTTGAAATCGGCGAGATCATGAAATCAGTATAGACATTGCGCTCTTTGTCTCGGATCATTAAACTGACGGATCCTAGTGTGGAACTGGCTGAGGCGATCCCGATAACTCCTGCAAACATCCAAGTATCAACGACTAATTTAGGTTGTGAAAGAACGGATAGTGAATCAACTAGGCTATCTCCTAATAAAAAAACGTACAAAATAATCATAATTACTGCGCCAACGAAAGAACCAATCACCGCCTGTTTGTTCTTAAAAAATAATAATAGTCCTCTATAAACTAGTGCATTCATAATTCTCTCTCCCTTTTTCCATAATTGTTAAAAAAACATCCTCAAGTGTTAAGCATTGATAGTTTCTTTTCAAAGTCTCCGGAGGAGCATAAGCCATGACCTCACCTGCGCCCAACATTAAAATATTATCGGAATCTCTAGCTTCTTCCATATAGTGTGTAGTCAGTACGATTGTCATTAGATATTTCTCTTTCAAATGATGGATTAGGCGCCACATATCTGCTCGTGATCCGATGTCCAAGCCAGTAGTAGGCTCATCAAGAAATAACAGCTTCGGGGTGTTGAGGAGTGCGCGTGCGATATCGATTTTCCTTTTTTCTCCGCCTGACAAAACACCATAGCGTTTATTTATGAGGTGGCTACCTTGTACATCTGCCAGTTTCTCTTTGGCCAAATGCTTGGCTTCTTTCCAGCTATTAGTATAAAAGCGAGCACGAATGTATAAATTTTCTTTGACAGATAAATCTTCGTCTAGAATACTATTTTGAAAAACAACTGAAATCATTGTTTTGTGTTCGATAGAATGAGGGGCTAATTTCTTCCCTTCAAAAAGAATCTTGCCAGTATCTGGTTTCGTTAGTCCTAGGATCAACGAAATCAAGGTTGATTTCCCGGCGCCATTCGGACCTAGTATGGAAAACAACTCTCCTTCCTTGATTGAAAATGAAATAGATTTTAATACTTCATGGTGACTATATTTTTTGGTTAAATTTGTGATTTTCACAAGTTCGTTCATAGTAGTTGCTCCTTTACTTTTTCTTGATAAATCCACTATAATCAACTTTTTTTATTGAAACAATGCAATTTCTCTAAGTGGTCGTTAACTCCATCTAAGGTGAAAAATAAATAGATATTTGTTTGATCGAACAGAAGAAATGATCCTTAATCAGTTTTATTTTGCTATAATATAGGCAATAAATTGAGAGGTGAAGGAGATGGAAGATAAGTACAGAACATTTGCGTATGATTATGATGAATTTGGCAGGATTGAAGAATATTTAGGAGCAGAAAAAGTATTTTTTCAGCAATTATTCTCAGAAAAACAAGTGAGAACGGTATTAGATTGTGCTTGTGGCACAGGACAACATTTATATATGATGTCTGAAATGGGCTTAGAAGTAGTCGGATCAGATTATTCGGAGGCGATGCTTGAAGTAGCGGCAAAGAACTTAGCCGCATTGAAAAAGGAAATACCTCTGGCTCAATGCGACTTCAGGTATTTAGAAAAAATATACAAAGAAAAATTTGATGCTGTGGTCTGTTTAACAACTGCTTTGCCGCATTTACTCTCAGAGCATGAGTTGCTTACTGCTCTTAAATCTATGAAAAGCAGAATCAATGATGGAGGGGTATTGATCCTGACACAAGGAACGACGCACTACACTTTGTCTTTGCCATCGATTGAGGTTGTGGTGAACCGCTCTGATTTTTCAAGAGTATTTGTTAAGGAGCAAAAAGAGGGGATTGAAACGATTCATGTTTTAGATTTGTATCACTCACTTAAGAGAACAGAGAATAATCAGTATGATATCGTTTATAAGATCATCTTAGATGAGGATTATCATAGATTACTAACGGCTGCTGGTTTTGAAAGTATTGAGATTTATGGCGATTATGACAGAAAACCTTATGACAAAGAAAGCATTCGTCTGATTGTGGTTGCTCAGTAAACGCAAAAAAGAGAATCCGATTATTCTGATTCTCTTTTTTGCTGGATTAACTCATTAATCTCATCAGCTTCCTTTTTATCATTACTGTAAATAAAAAATTTTATAAAGACGTAAATTATCAACGTAATTCCGAAATTTTTCATCAGACCAATAAAACCTAGCTCCCAACCGTACAAAATATCACCTATAATAATTTGTAAAAATATCAGTCCAATATAAATTAATTGATTGATAACAATGCGTTGATTGGAGAATTTTTCATTGTCCTCAATAATAAATCGCAGTAGTCCAGATAACACGGATACCACCAACATATACTCAATAATTTCAAATAGGACTTGTTTGTTAAGTAATAGGTTTATTGTTGCTAGCAGAGTAAAAATCATGGAGGACAAACGAAAAACACTTTTTAGGTACTCGACTAATCTCATATTCGTTTCCTCATTCCTAAGCTTTTTTTTAAATCGGGAACGTATTTCCTAGATACAGAAACTCGCTCGTTATTCATTAAAGTAGCTTCAAAACGACCGCTTAGAGTTGGCGATACAGCTCGAATAGCCTTGATATTTAAAAGCAAAGATTTCCCTACACGAATAAAGTCATGGGGAAGCAATTTTTCTTCAAGCTGATAAAGTTTTTCAGTACTTTGGCAAACCATGTCCTGCGTGTAAATAAAGCTTTTTTTATCAACTACTTCGATATAAAGGATTTCGGAGAAGGGCAATTTGTAGTGAGCACCATTTTCTTCACCGACTAAAAAAAGCTTTTCTTCTTTGAGTACGGATAGAATATTTTGTAAAGTGTCAGTTATCTCATGAACCTCAAATAGGGCACTTTCTTCTTTCGTCGTTTCGATTATTTCAACAGTTGTCTTCAAGGGGGACTCCTTTTCCTCAATGTTCTCTATTCTTAAAAGTATAGCAATTCTTATTAATGACGGTCAAATCGCGTTAGTAGAATAGTTGGGTATAACGTATAATAAAAGAATAAATAATGTAAAAAAGAAGGGATAAAAGTGAAAATCAAAGGGGAGAAAATCGATTTATTTCCTGCTGAACTAGCAGATCGTCAAAAGATTTATGAATGGTGCTTTCAATCTGAAACAACTAAGTCACATAGCGGCCCGCCTGATTATCCTGAGAAAGCTATTGCGACCTTTCAGGAGTTTTGTGAAGAATACTACGAGGACTATTATTTTACTGGCGCTCATCCAGAAAGAGGACGAGGCTTTCTGATCAAGAGCGATCGAGAAGCTGTTGGATTTATTAGCTATTCTGCCTTTCATCTAAACTCTTTTTCAGCTGAACTGGATATTTGGATGAAGGATGAGGCAAATTGCGGCAAGGGGTATGGAAATGATGTGATTCGTACTTTGAGTAATTATTTGCATGAAGAAATGAGAATTGACCTTTTACTTATAGCGCCTTCAAATAGAAATATACGAGCAATCAAGTCCTATGAAAAAGCCGGCTTCAAAAGAACAAATAAATCTATGAACACATTTTTGACAGAAGAATATCAATTAAAATATGGTACTGGGGATTATGGTATAGCTGGAACAGCGATAATGATAAAGTATTTTGCTCAATAGAAAAAGACATCAAAACCGTTTTGATGTCTCTCAACTGTGCTTAGTTTAGAATGGCTAAACCAAAAGAAAGATAGGTAGCATAAACAATCCAAATGAAATAGGGAATAAAACAGAGTGCAGCACTCTTTGAAAGAGTGTAGAATTCACGAATACTAAGAACAATAGTAATCAAAAGCGTCAAACTAATAAAAGAAGCAATCCAGAAATGAGAACCGCCAAAGAAAATAATACTCCAAATGAAGTTTAGAACTAGTTGGATTCCGAATAGCACATAAGAAACCGTTTTGCCTCTGGCTTCTTTACTATCAATTACTAGAAACAACGCTAAACCAATCAAGGCATAGAGAATGATCCAAATAGTTCCAACAATGTTACCTGGCGGCGCCAATAATGGCTTATTTAACTGTGCATAAATCTTTGGAATGTCACCAGCAAAAAAGCCTGATAGCGCTCCAGTCAATTCTACCCCGATAATACAGACGAGTAGTTTAAAAAATTTATTTAACATGATAGAACCTCCTGTTTTTTGGCAATTAAGTTTCGCTTTATCGAACTTTCTATCTATTCAGTATAACTAGTACGATCCTTAAAAGAAAAAAAGATGCTTGTAAAAAAAGCCATATGTAAACGAAAAGCATGTTATAATAATTTGGAAGATTTTCTAAAGCCAAGAGATTGGCAACTTGCAAAGTTTGTAAGTTTTGTCTTCTTTTAGTAGAATATAATTGTTGATAATTTCAAGGAGAGGTGTGAGAAAATGGGATACACAGATGAAACAGTCCGTTTTGATTTTGATGATAATCGTAAAAAAGAAATCAGTGAGACACTGACGATTGTCTACAATGCTTTGGCCGAAAAAGGCTACAACCCGATCAACCAAATCGTCGGCTATTTATTATCAGGAGATCCTGCGTATATTCCTCGTTATCAAGATGCACGAAACTTGATTCGTCGTCACGAACGCGATGAGGTTATGGAAGTTTTGGTAAAATACTATTTGAAAGATCATGGTATTGATATTCGATGAGAGTAATGGGATTAGATGTCGGCTCGAAAACTGTCGGGATCGCAGTAAGTGATCCATTCGGTTGGACGGCTCAAGGAGTCGAGATCATCCGAATTGACGAAGAAAAAGGGAAGTTTGGCTTTGAACGTTTAGGTGAGCTTGTCAAAGAATACCAAGTCACCAAATTAGTAGTAGGACTTCCTAAAAATATGAACAATTCGATCGGTCCGCGAGCGGAGGCTTCCATGGCTTATGCTGAGAAAATTAAAGAGCTTTTTGACTTGCCGGTCGATTTTCAAGACGAACGGCTTACTACGGTGGAAGCCGAACGAATGTTAGTTGAACAGGCAGATGTTTCACGTTCGAAAAGAAAAAAAGTTATTGATAAACTTGCAGCGGTTATGATTTTACAGAATTATCTTGATCGTACCGGCAATAAACTTTAGAAAAGAGGAATAAGAATGGCACACGAACACACACATGACCATGATCACGAACACGATCATGACCACGAACATGAAGTGATTACTTTAGTAGATGACGAGGGAAATGAAACGCTCTACGAAATTCTTTTAACCATCGATGGACAAGAAGAATTTAATCGCAATTATGTGTTGCTTTATCCTGCAGGAGCGCCAGAGGACGAGGATGTTGAATTACAAGCTTACGCATACGTTGAAAACGAAGACGGCAGCGAAGGCGAGTTACAACAAATTGAGACTGACGCTGAATGGGACATGATCGAGGAAGTATTTAATACATTCATGACCGAAGAAGAAGAATAGTCTTAGAGGTAAGGGGAATACTAAGTCATGGGATTCCTCTTTTTAGTATTCGTTTATTTCATCTTTTAAAGGAGTAGTGATCAAGAAAATATCAGAATCAGGCATAGTAAAAAAACTATGTCTTTTTTCTCTTTTCTAAATGGAAAGGGGAACTAGTAACTGATACCTAAAAATATTCTGCGAATAAATTTAGTGGAAATTGCTGCGAACTGTTATTAAATAGTTGTGATAGCACACGCCTGCTGTATTTAACAACTGTTTTTCATAGGCAAGTTTCTATATATATTTGTTTTTTATATGCTATAAAAGAATCAACGTTTAGAATTTAGCAAAATAAAAAAGGAGATGATGCTGTTGAAAAAATGGTGGATAGGTTTGGCGCTAGTTATGGCAGGTGTGAGTTTAGTGGCTTGCGGAAGTAATGAAGAGACCAAAGAGGATACTAGTTGGAAAAAAGTAGAGGGCAAAAAGGAATTGACGGTAGCTACTTCCGGTACGCTTTTTCCATCTTCTTATTACAACGATGAAAATAAGCTGACAGGGTATGATGTTGAGGTGGCAAAAGCAGTTGCAAAGAAATTAGCGTTAAAAATCAACTTTAAGGAATACAATGTTGATGGTCAAGTAACTGCAGTCAATCGTGGAGAAGCAGATTTTGCGGCAAACGATTTTGGGATGTCGAAAGAACGATCAAAAAAATTCTCTCTGTCTTCGCCAATCAAATATTCCTTTGATAGTATGATCGTCAGGAAGAGTGATAGTTCAGGGATTAACTCCTTGAAGGATCTAAAAGGGAAAAAAGCTGCAGGCGAACCTAATACTAGTTATATGAAGATCGCAGAAAAATATGGGGCGAAAGCAGTAACCTATGATAATGCCACAAATGATCAGTACTTAACGGATGTTGCTAATGGACGCACAGATGTAATCTTAAATGATTACTATTTACAAAAAATGTCTGTTGCAGCTTTACCAGATATTCCTGTTAAAATTCTTGAAGATGTTTATTTCAACGCAAACGCTACAGGCTTTCTATTTGACAAAAGGGATCAATCTCTTAAAAAAAAGGTTAACGCTGCACTAGCAGATTTAAAAAAAGATGGAACGCTAAAGAAAATCTCTAAGCAGTATTTTGACACGGATGTCTCAGTGAAGCCTAAACAGAAAGTAACCGAAAAGGTTTCGGCAGACTAATGTATATTCCAACACTTAATGTAGCCCTGATGTTGGACTCAATTCCATTTCTTCTGAGTGGATTAGGCTACACTTTAGGGATCAGCTTAGCGGCATTTTTCATTGGTAACTTGCTTGGTGTTTTAACGACTATTTTAGGATTTTTGCCATGGCTGCCCGTGAAACTTCTTGTAAGATTTTACTTATCTTTTTTACGGGGAACACCTGCATTGGTTCTGTTGTTCTTATTATATTTTGGGTTACCCTACCAATTAAACGCAGTAACGGCAGCGATTATTTGTTTTAGTTTAACCAGCAGTGCTTTTATTGGCGAAATCTATCGTGGATCAATTGCTGGGGTTGATTCAGGGCAATGGGACGCAGCATACGCATTGGGAAACCGTTTTTTGCCGACAATACGTTATATCGTTTTGCCACAAGCAGTAAGAATATCGATTCCGGCTTTAAGTAACGTAGCAATGGATCTTGTTAAGGGAACCTCTTTGGCAGCGATGATCACTGTACCAGATATTTTTCAGAAAGCGAAAATTATTGGTGGAAGAACATTCGATTATCTGTCAATGTATATTTTAGTTGCACTGATTTATTGGCTACTGTGTATCGTTATTGGCAATATTCAACATCGATTGGAAAAATATTTTCAAAAGAAATACACTTAAATGAGCAAAGGACACATGAATGATCGTGTGTTCTTTGCTTTTAAGTATTCAATATGGCAATAGAGCATTAATCCATGACAATTGCTAGTACTTTTAAAAAAAATCTGTGATAATAATAAAAAGAAGAAGAGGGGGATCGCAATGAAAGATGGTTTATACTGGGCAGAAAAGTTACGTAATAAAGAGATAAGTTTCCACGAGCTGTTGAAAACTTTTGAAGAAAAAGCTAGAAAGCAAAATTCAATGTTAAATGCATTCGTTTCAATGATGGATCATGAGGCTATTGAAGAATATCAGAAGCAACAAAATATACTAGAACGACCTTTTGCTGGGTTGCCAGTGCCGTTAAAAATGTTAGGACAAGAAAAAGAGGGGTGGCTAAGTACTTCAGGATCAAAACTACTGAGAGAGCATCGCGCTAGCCGTAATAGTAATTTTACTAATCAGATGATAACAAGCGGCTTAATCCCTTTTGCGCAAACCAATGCGCCAGAGTTTGGTTTTAAAAATATTACAGATGCACAGATTTACGGACCAGCGAAAAACCCATGGAATCTTGATTATTATTCAGGAGGGTCCAGCGGAGGAGCAGCTAGTGCAGTGGCTTCTGGAATTGTTCCGATTGCGGGAGCTAGTGACGGCGGCGGATCAATACGTATTCCAGCGTCTTTCTGCGGTTTAATTGGATTAAAGCCAACCCGAGGTGCCATGCCTGTAGGGCCAAACAGTTGGCGTGGATGGCAAGGTGCAGCGATTGATTTTGCATTAACGGTTTCGATGCGTGACACAGAAAAGCTATTTTATACTATGCGAAGCATCGAGAGTGCGGCTCCTTACCAAGCTCCTTTGAAGGAGTGGCAGCATACACAAGCGGCGCAAAAAAAGAAGTTAAAAATAGCTGTAGTTATTGATTCGCCAATCGATACAAAGGTGTCTCCTGAGGCTGTTGGTGCAGTCGAAAAGGCCCATGATTTTTTATTGAAGCAAGGACATGAACTGCAAGTAATCAATTATCCTGTTAACGGAAATAAATTAATAACTAGCTATTATTTGATGAATGGCGCCGAAACAGCCGCTATGTTTGCTGGAATAGAACAGGGATTAGGACGACCAGTTGAAAAAAATGATATGGAATTAATGACCTGGGCTATCTATCAATATGGCAAAAAAATCCCAGCCAGTCACTTTATAAATGCCTTGAATCAGTGGGATTTTGCGGCTTTCAAGATGGAAGAGTTATTCAAAAAATATGACTTGCTCCTGACACCGACAACTGCAATGACGGCACCAAAAATAGATGAGGAATTATTAAATAGTGAAATCCGCGATGCGTTAGAAGTTTCATCAAGTCTATCTGAGACTGAATTGCAGCATTTGATCGAGAAAATGTTTGAGAAAAGTCTGCAAATTACACCGTACACTCAATTAGCTAACCTAACCGGACAACCGGCTATTAGTCTGCCAACACATGTAACCTCTGCAGGCTTGCCTATCGGAATTCAATTTATGGCAGCGCGGGGGCGAGAGGATTTATTGCTGCAAGTTGGAAACATAATTGAAACAGAGTACGGCTTTAAATTACCAGAGTATTATCGTCAATAATAAGAAAAATTAATTGATTCTACCATCCAAATTGACTATCAATTTAGATGGTTTTTTTGTTACACTTAATAAAGTAATTGAAAACGTTTTAAACATAGGAGGGAATACGAAGTTGATTTTATTAAAGGCTAAGAAATTAATTACTGGTGATGGCAAAACCATCATTGAGGATGGCGGTGTTGTTTTTGATAAAGATAAGATATTAGCTGTTGGAAAAGCTGAAAAATTATCTAATGACTTTCCGCAAGCAGAGGTTCGTGATTATGGCAATGGGACGATTTTACCAGGATTAATGGATGCACATATTCATCTGGGCTATTATTGGACACAGCCTGATCTGCATCGGTACAATGATTTTATGATTGCCTATTACGCACAAAAACAAGCCGAGACTTGTCTAGCAAAAGGTGTGACAACGATTCGTGATTGCTGTGGACCACAATTTCTATTAGAAACACTGCGTTTAGCGGCCGAGAAAGGGTTCGTTAAAGCACCACGCATTTTGCATACAGATCGTGGAATTTGTATAACCGGAGGACACGGTCATGAAGATGGGATTGAAGAGGTAGATGGTGCAGAAAATATTCGTCATACGATTCGTCGTCAGAAAAAAGATGGTGCGGACTGGATCAAGCTGTTAACGACTAATCGCGATGATATCTGTGAGTTCACACAAGAAGAGCTAGATGCTGGTGTGGAGGAAGCCCATCGTCTTGGGATGAAATGTGTAGTCCACTCAGGGACTCAGCCAGGTATACAAATGTGTATAGATGCTGGATTCGATACGATCGAACATGGAAATTTTTTAACTGTTGAGCAAGCAAAGCAAATGGTTAAAAATCAGCAGTCGTGGACGCCAACGATGTTTGCTTATCATTTTTTAGCAGATTATAATAAAAAGGTTCAAGAAGTAGGAATTGACCATTCAAATCAATCTACTGAAACCTATTCCCATCATTTGGATTTCTTCGAGAGCTCTGTTCAAGCTTATTCGAATAATTTTAAGGCGATTTATGATGAAGGGTTGACGATTCTAGCAGGGACGGAT
This sequence comes from Candidatus Enterococcus murrayae, assembly GCF_017315985.1. Classification (GTDB taxonomy): domain Bacteria; phylum Bacillota; class Bacilli; order Lactobacillales; family Enterococcaceae; genus Enterococcus_A; species Enterococcus_A murrayae. The sequence continues at coordinate 21,984 of NZ_JAFLVR010000002.1, forward strand.
ATGGTAATGTTAGAAGCACCAAGTGTACCGATTGTCGAAGAATTAGAATTGATGGTACGGTACGGGTTAACACCAGTAGAAGCAATTCAAACAGCTACACAAAATCCTGCAAGAGTCTTTGATCTATTAGACACTACTGGCGAATTAAAAGATGGTTTACAAGCAGATATTTTAGTTGTAGATGGTGATGCCACTGCTGATATTGAAGCGTTGCGCAACGTCCGCCAAGTATATCTAGCTGGATCAGAAGTTTAAAATTAACCCGTCGAAATGGCTGGACATTTTGACGGGTTAACTTTATTAAAGTAATTTTTGTGCTTTTTCTGTATTTGCGAAATGTAATTTGGCATATTTACTTAACAGATTCATTCCGCCTTGACGCAATAATTTTGCTGCCAATTCATCAGAAGGTTTGCCGGCTCCTGATGGCACTTTTGCTCCAAGCTCGAGCGAAGCCTTATCAAGTTCTTCAAGGAAGCTTGCTCGACTGATAATTGAAGCTGCGGCAACAGAAAGATGGTATTGCTCGCCTTTGGTGACGAAGTAGATTTTTTGATCAACCTGCTTGGTCTCTTGTTTAACATATTTCATGTAATTTGCTTCTGAAGTGAATTGATCGATTAGGATCGCGTCAGGTTTAGAAGGTGAAATTTGTTCTAGTAGTATCCGGATGGCTTGGTTGTGCAACGCGACTTTCATACGGACGGCATTATATTTTGGTTGAATCTCATTATATTTTTCTGGATGAAGCACTAATAATTTATAAGGAATCAATTCCTTGATTGCTTCAGCCATTTTACGGATTTGTCCGTCCGTCAGCATTTTTGAGTCTTTAACGCCAAGTTTTTTTAGTGCGGTAAGATGTTCCTTATCCGCATAGGCCGCACAAACACATAGCGGGCCAAAGTAACTGCCATTACCGACCTCATCACTGCCTAGGACAGATAGTGACGCGAAATCTTTGGGCAAGCTGTTTTCTTTTTTCGTGTTTGCAGCGCCTGTTTTTCCCCAACGGGCCGCTTCTTGTTCAGCATTGTTTCCTTGAAATAGAACTTTACCAGAAGTATAGGCGGTGATGCTTGTGCCATTTTTTTTGGCAGAAAATTCACTATAAGGAACTTTTTTGTTTAACAAGTAGTCAGTGTAATAGGTTTTTAGTTTTTGAATCTCTGTTTTTGTTAGCTTTAAGACAGCAGAACTCATAATTTTTTTCTCTTTTCTTTAAGTTAATTGGCTTTTAATTGATGAAAGTTGTACATATCAAAAGTTTTAGCATATAATATATTAGTATTTTTGATACAGGATTAATAAAAAAATCGGATTAGGAAGGTTGATCGATATGGCGCAAAATCGCTATAAGGCAATCGTTGCCGGTCAGACTTATACTATCATTGGACAAGAATCCAAGCAACATATGGATATGGTTACAGCCTTGGTCAATGAACAGTTAAATGAGATCATGTCGTTATCACCTGAGATCACGCAAGAAAAAGCTACGATGTTATTGGCGATCAATGCGGTCTCAGATCAATTAAAAAAGCAAGAAGCGTTAATGAAGCTGGAAAAGCAGCAATATACACTTGATGGACAAGCGGCTCATAATTTAGAATTAGAAAATCGAATTAAAAAAATCGAAGCAATTGAAGCTGAAGCCAAGGAAATAATGCGGAAAAACGGAAAAGAAAATGTTCCGATCCGGAACCACGTAGAAGCACAGCAGATTGTTAATGAGAACCGGAAACGCGAGATTCAAAAAAGAGCGGCAAATAAATAAGTGAGGGATACTATGTTAACATTGGTAATTTTATTTGCATTACTGCTATCTTTTTATGTTGGCTATCGAAGAGGCTTGGCTTATCAAATAGTATTTTCGGTTGGATATCTGCTGTCATTTATTGTTGCACGAATGTTTTATCAGCAGTTAGGGTCGCATTTGGATTTATTTGTGCCATATCCATCCGTCACCAGCGAATCAAAGATGGTATATTATTCTGTGGAACAAGCTTTCAATTTAGATAAAGCTTTTTATGCAGGAGTTGCGTTTGTGATGATTTTGCTCGCGGGCTGGTTGTTGACACATCTAATCGTGATCTTCTTTAAAGATTTGTTGTTTAAGGTGATCATTCCTCAATATGACGGAATTGTGGCTGGAGTCTTACAACTGTTTGTTTGCTATGTGTTCATTTTCTTGATTTTGAAGCTTGTCAGTTTCGTACCGATGGCATTGATTCAAAATCAATTAGAAGGCAGTTGGTATGCCCGTTTTATGATTGAGCACTCATTATTTTTGAGCTCTCAGTTTGATAGCTTGTGGGTGACAAAAATTATTGGATAAAGAAAAAAACCGGGACGCTGTTTGACAGGTTTCGGTTTATTTATGTATAGAAGGTGAAAATATGAATGAGCGCATTCTAAAAACATTAGAGTTTGAACAAGTAAAAAAAATGATTCAACAATATTTAACAACTGAACAAGGGGAAGAAGAAATTCGTCAATTGGCTCCTTCTAGTGATGAAGAAACAGTTCAAGCCTGGCTAGATGAGACAGAAGATGGAATGAAGGTGCAGCGTTTACGCGGAGGACTGCCGATTCCTAAATTAAACAATATCAAACCACACATGAAGCGAATTGAAATTGGTGCGAACCTTAACGGGTTAGAGTTGGCAGAGGTTTCTCGTGTGCTATCAACAACAAGTGAGCTAGTTCGATTTATTGATGATTTAAAGGATAGCGAGTTAGAATTTCTACGCATATACTTTTGGGAAGATCAATTGACGACATTGCCAGAATTAAGCGGGAAGTTGAGACGTTCTGTAGAGGAAGATGGGCGCATACGGGATGAAGCATCACCAGAACTACGTACGATCCGCAGTCAAATTCGCCGCAGTGAACAAACGATTCGTGAGCAGTTAGACGGATTGATTCGTGGAAAAAATGCAAAATATTTGAGTGATAGTTTGATTACTATGAGAAACGATCGTTACGTAATCCCTGTAAAACAGGAGTACCGTGGGATTTTTGGCGGAGTCGTACACGATCAGAGTGCTTCGGGTCAGACCTTGTTTATGGAGCCAAAGCAAATTGTGGAGTTAAATAATCGATTGCGGCAACAACAGATTGCTGAAAGAACGGAAATCGAACGTATATTAGCTGAATTATCGGCTGAATTAGTTGCACCTAGAAAAGACATTTTACACAATGCGTATGTATTGGGACGTTTTGACTTGATGAACGCAAAGGCTCGCTTTGCCAAAGCGTTGAAAGCAGTTGTGCCAACGATCAATCAACAGAACCATGTGTTCTTTAAGCAAGCACGGCATCCACTGTTGGATCAAGAAAAGGCTGTTGCTAATGATATTATGATCGGCCAGGACTTTCAGGCTGTTGTGATTACCGGACCGAACACTGGGGGAAAAACGATTTCCTTAAAAACGCTTGGTCTTTTACAATTGATGGGACAGTCGGGCTTACCATTACCTGTAAATGAAGATAGTGAGATGGGCATTTTTACAGAAGTATTTGCTGATATTGGTGATGAGCAGTCCATCGAGCAAAGCTTATCGACATTTTCTTCTCACATGACCAATATTGTTTCAATATTAGATAAAATCGATGAACATAGTCTAGTGTTGTTTGACGAATTAGGTGCAGGGACAGATCCGCAAGAAGGTGCTGCGTTAGCGATTGCGATCTTGGATGCAGTTGGTGCGAAATCTTCTTATGTGATGGCTACGACGCATTATCCTGAATTGAAGATTTATGGCTATAATCGTTCGAACACGATCAATGCAAGCATGGAGTTTGATGTCGATACATTAAGTCCGACTTATCGATTATTGATTGGGGTACCTGGGCGAAGCAATGCTTTTGAAATTTCTCGTCGACTTGGTCTAGATCCGATGGTGATTGAGAGTGCGAAGCTTATCATTGATGAAGAAAGTCAGGATTTGAATGAGATGATCTCTGATTTAGAAAATCAACGTAAAGCTACGGAGACTGAGTACCTTGAGATTCGCCATTATGTGGATGAATCTGAAAAGCTCTATCGCGATTTAAAAAATGCATATTCCTATTTCTTTGATGAACGTGAGAAAGAAATGGATAAAGCCCGTAAAGAGGCCAATAGAATCGTCAGCGAAGCGGAAGAAAATGCTGAAAAAATTATTAAAGATATCCGCAAAATGCAATTAGAAGGTCAAGGAAGTATAAAGGAACACCAATTGATTGGAGCAAAGACACAATTAGCGGATTTAAAACAAGATGAACATTTGAAAAAAAATAAGATTCTGCAAAAAGCTAAGGCAAAAAAACAGTTTAAGCCAAATGATGAGGTTATTGTAGAAACTTATGGACAAAGGGGCACTTTAATTCAAAAGACCGGTGAGAACGAGTGGCAGGTCCAATTGGGTATTTTAAAAATGGCCGTTTCTGAAGATGATATGGTATTGACTACGCCTGTTGAAGAACCGGAGCAACGCGTGATAACAGGAGTGCAACGAGGAGCTAGCACTCGTGTGAAACCAGAATTGGACTTGCGTGGGAAGCGTTATGAAGAAGCACTTGCTGAGGTGGATCAGTACATTGATGCAGCACTTTTAGCAAATTTTGCTCAGGTAAGAATCATCCATGGAAAAGGAACGGGTGCGTTACGTAAAGGAATTACTGACTATCTTAAAAATAATCGAAATGTTCAAAGCTTTGAGTTTGCTCCTGCAAATCAAGGCGGTAGTGGGGCTACGGTGGTAACTTTTAAATAGTTTACAAGTGTAAGCAGAAAGCTAGCGCAGAAAATGTGACCGTGATATACTACTTTTAGTAAGAAAAAAGGATGCGGATTTTAAAGTATCCGGTTTATTATAGGAGGAATTCAAATGGCACAAGTAGTCACTGATAAAACGTTTAACGAAGAAACAGATAATGGACTTGTTTTGATCGATTTTTGGGCAACGTGGTGTGGTCCTTGTCGTATGCAGGCACCAATCTTAGAACAATTATCCGAAGAATATGATGAAGATGAATTCAGAGTTGTAAAAATGGACGTTGATGAAAATCCAGAGACTCCAGCATCATTCGGTATTATGAGTATCCCAACACTTGTTTTGAAAAAAGATGGACAAGTTGTTGATAAAGTGATTGGTGTTCATACTAAGGATCAATTAAAGGAGCTTATCCAAGCTCACATGTAAGAAGATGAGCTGGACTTTATGTCCAGCTTTTTTAAGTGTGACAATTTTACTAGGGTAAGCTGCTGAGTCCGAGACAAAAAAATTGCTCAGTATAAATAGCTTTTCAGTGGAATTGCAGATATAATAAACTACTATATTAGGAGATAGCTGTGAAGGGAAGCCACTTATGAACGAACGAATCAGAAACAAATTAGCGCTTTTACCAGATCAACCGGGCTGCTATCTGATGAAAGATAAAAATGGCACGATTATTTATGTGGGGAAGGCAAAAATATTAAAAAATCGAGTCCGCTCATATTTTACCGGCAGTCATAACACTAAGACTGAACGATTAGTAAGTGAAATCGTGGATTTTGAGTATATCGTGACAGAATCTAACATTGAGGCGTTGCTGCTTGAGATTAATTTGATTAAAAAAAATGATCCAAAGTATAACATCATGTTGAAGGATGATAAGACCTATCCATTTTTAAAAATTACGAATGAAAAATATCCTCGCCTGATGATTACGCGCAAAGTTTTAAAAGATAAAGCCCATTACTTTGGTCCGTATCCTGACGTGAATGCTGCTAATGAGACTAAAAAACTATTGGATCGGTTGTTTCCGTTGCGAAAATGTAAACCATCGCAAAAAACGCCTTGTCTTTATTATCATTTAGGACAGTGTTTGTGTCCCTATGCTTTTCATGTGGATCCACAGGTTTATAAGGATATGGTAGAAGAAATCAAGAGCTTCTTGAATGGTGGACATACTGAAATTCAAGATCAATTAAAGGAAAAAATGAATCAAGCGGCTGCGGATATGGAATTTGAAAAAGCAGCTGAATACCGAGATCAAATCAAAGCGATCGGAACAGTGATGACCAAACAAAAAATGACTAATACTGATTTAGTTGATCGTGATATTTTTGGGTATGCAACTGATAAAGGTTGGATGTGCGTCCAAGTCTTTTTTGTCCGCCAAGGAAAATTGATTGAGCGAGATGTCTCAATGTTTCCATTTTACAATGATGCTGAGGAAGATTTTCTTACTTATATTGGTCAATTTTACCAAGAAAATGAACATTTCATTCCCAAGGAAGTATTGATTCCCGATAATATTGATAAGCCAAGTGTAGAAGCCATGTTAGCGACGAAGGTTTTACAACCACAACGCGGTGATAAGAAAAAACTTGTGAAATTAGCAGGGAAAAATGCACAAGTAGCATTGAATGAAAAATTTGATTTAATTGGTCGCAGTGAAGCTCGAACGATCGGGGCAGTAGAAAAATTAGGTGATGCGATGAATATTCCAGCGCCGATCCGAATTGAAGCATTTGATAACTCTAATATTATGGGGACTGATCCGGTTTCTGCAATGGTAGTTTTCATTGATGGAAAGCCTGCTAAAAAAGAATACCGCAAGTATAAAATAAAGACAGTGAAAGGCCCAGATGACTATGCTTCGATGCGAGAAGTGATCTATCGTCGTTATTCTCGTGTGTTAAAAGAAGGATTACCATTCCCAGACTTAATTGTGATTGACGGGGGAAAAGGACAGGTCGATGTTGCCAAGGATGTATTAGCGAATCAGTTAGGGATCGACATTCCGATTGCTGGTCTGGCAAAAGACGACAAGCATAAAACCAGTGAGCTGCTTTTTGGACCAGAACTGACGGTTGTTCCTTTGGAGCGTAACTCTCAAGAATTTTTCTTACTTCAACGAATTCAAGATGAGGTCCATCGTTTTGCCATTACCTTCCATCGACAATTACGAAGTAAAAATAGTTTTGCTTCGAAATTGGATAATATTGATGGGTTAGGACCAAAACGGAAAAAAATGCTGTTAAAGGAGTTTAAATCCTTAAAGAATATTCAAGCAGCATCAATAGAGGAGTTACAAAAGGTCGGATTACCAAAAGTAGTCGCTGAGAATACGTATCATCAACTACAAAAAAAATAATGTATAGCACCCTTTACATTTAATGTAAAGGGTGCTATACTTTTTTTGTAAGATGTAAAGGGAACTATACATTGAAGGAGTGATTGTTTGGAAAATCGAATTCAGATGCTCCGAAAAGAGCGGAAGCTGACCCAGAGTGATCTTGCATTAGAATTGGAGGTTACAAGACAAACAATTATTTCGCTAGAAAATGGACGGTACAATGCTTCCTTGATTCTGGCGCATAAAATTGCACGTTATTTTGATCGATCGATTGAGGATGTATTCATTTTTGATGAGGAGGATGGGGAATAATGAAAGAGTTATCGAAAGCTGATCGTGAATACCAAGAAAAACTGAAAAAAAAGAACAGATTTTATCTAATAGCAATTATTTTTATGTTGACCTGTTCAGGTATACTTCTCATTGGAGTAAATAACTATGATTTGAAAATCAATGCCCATGCTATCGGCTTCTTGATGGGGATGTTCATGACATCTTCTGTGATACTTACTATTTATATTTTTAGGAACCGACGGATAATGGAGGATCTAGATAAATTAAAACGGTACCGAATTATTCACACAGACGAACGGAATATTGAGATCATCTCAAGAGCGTTATATATAACTACCTACGTGATGCTGTTTGTATTTGTCCTTTTAGCCATGATTGGTAGCTTTGTATCACGACCACTAATGTATACAGCAAGTGGCTTGATTTATGTGTTTTTAATCAGTTATCTGATTTGTTACTTTTATTTTAGAAAGAAATTATAGGGAGTGAGAAAATGTTACAGGTTAAAAATTTGAGTAAAAGTTTTGGATCGTATAAAGCATTGAATGAGATGAATTTTACGATTGAAGACGGAAAAATTTTAGGATTGATTGGTCAAAATGGTGCAGGAAAAACGACGACTTTTCGTTTGATTTTAGATTTTTTATCAAAAGATTCTGGTACTGTTTCATGGAATGGTCACCCATTATCTGGAAAGGATTATAATACAATCGGTTATTTACCAGAGGAGCGCGGCTTGTATCCAAAGGTAACTATTGAAAATCAATTGTTGTTCTTTGCTTCATTAAGAGGGAAAAACAAGCAAGAAATTGCACCAAAAATTGATGAATGGATGGAAAAGTTTCAAGTTAAAGGGAAAAAAACAGACAAAGTAAAATCCTTATCGAAGGGAAACCAACAGAAAGTCCAGTTGATTTCCACTTTGATTCATGAGCCTAAATTAGTTATTTTAGACGAACCTTTCAGCGGCTTGGATCCGGTTAATGCTGAATTATTAAAAAACGGCATTATTGAATTGAAAGAAAAGGGGTCCTGTGTCATTTTCTCTAGCCATAATATGGATAATGTTGAAAAGATCTGTGATCACTTGATCATGTTGCGAAATGGTGAAACCGTTCTAAATGGTAAGGTTCATGAAATTCGAGAATCGTTCGGTCGCAGTAAGTTGTATTTAGAATCGCACTTAACAAAAGAAGAAGTAGAAGCTTTTGCTGGTGTACATTCGGTGATTCAAAAAGAAGACGGAAGCTTTGACATCACGTTAGATAATCCAGATGCAGGACAAGCGATTTTTGCTCAAGCGACAAAAGATGGGTATATTCCGATGTTTAATCAACAACCTCCGACGCTAGAAGAAATCTTTAAATGGAAAGCAGGTGCTGCAAGTGAGTAAAATGGGAATTATTATCAAAGACGTATATAAGAAAAATGTGAAGTCGACGGCATTTTTAATAATGATCCTGGCACCATTCTTGCTTATGGGAATTTTCTACTTATCACAACACTTCTTTGGTGATGCAAATGATATTAATAAAATTGGAATCGTCAGTGATCAACCGGCGGTAGCAGAACAGCTGGCTAAAACAAAGAATAAGGATTATAGCTTTAAAGTAGTTACGAGTAATAAAAAAGCTCAAAAGCAATTAGAGGACAAAAAGATCGATGCTTATCTTGATCTGAAGATGAGTAAGGATCAAGTATCGGGGAAATTATACAGCAAAGCTTCTTTAGGAACGTCAACCGAAACGCAATTGCAGCAAATCTTAAGTTCAATGCAAGCAAGTGCTAGAGCCAGTCAATTGAACTTAACTACTGCTGAAGTTCAAAAGGTCATGGAGCCTGCAAAATTTGAATCAACAAAAGTAACTTTTGAGAATGGAAAGATGCAAAGTGATGGCGGTGATTCTGGCACTCAATTCGTCTTAAGCTTTTTGACAACGATTATTATGTTCGTGTTCATTATCAGCTACTCATCAATCATTGCCCAAGAGATCGCTTCAGAAAAAGGTACGCGAATTATGGAAGTACTGCTTTCCAGTATGAAAGCTAAGACCCACTATTATGGCAAGTTATTAGGGGTTTTGTTAGTTGCATTAACGCAATTATTGATTTATGGTGTCGCTTTAGTTTTTGGTTATCGTCAATTTAAAGATATGGCTATGGTGAAGGATATTATCAATAATGTGTCTATCAAATCAATTTTAGGCACTGGGGCAATAACAATTGTTGCGTTTATGTTAGTTGGACTATTTTTATATGCAGTGCTTTCAGCATTATGTGGTTCTCTCGTAAGTAAACCAGAAGACACGGCAAAAGCGATTCAACCTGTGATGTATCTTTCGATGATCGGCTACATGTTAGGACTGATTTTAGGAACCTCTGATCCGACTAATGTCATCATCAAAGTGACTTCATATATTCCATTCTTATCTTCCTATAGCATGCCATTGCGATTAGCATCGGGAACGGCAGCAATGTCCAGCGCCTTTGTGTCACTAGGGATATTGGTATTGTTCACAATTGTCTTAACACTTTTCTCGGCACAACTGTATAAATCCAACGTATTAGTATATAGCGAAGGCGGGACTCTGAGCGCCTTAAAACAATCGATCTCTATCATGAGAAATGATCGTAAAAGGAAATAGACAAATCAGTTGACCGCAACATCAAAGTCTCTCACAATAGAGTTGTAACACAAACTATAAGGAGGAGATTTGATGGACAAAATGAAACAATTAGCAAATGGTATCGAAATGCCTCGGTTAGGTTTAGGTGTTTGGCGAGTGGAAGAAAATGATGCAACGGCTTCTGTTAAATGGGCGATCAAAGAAGGCTATCAGTTAATCGATACTGCAGCAATATACAAAAATGAAAAAGGTGTAGGCGAAGGAATTCGTCAATCTGGAGTTAAGCGCGAAGATTTATTTATTACCACTAAGCTTTGGAATGCAGATCAGGGATACGAGTCTGCTCATGAAGCATTCAATGATAGTTTAAACCGTTTAGGATTAGATTATGTAGATCTATATTTGATTCACTGGCCAGTAGCAGGAAAGTTTAATGACTCTTGGCGGGCAATGGAAGAAATCTATGAAAGTGGTCGTGCGAAAGCGATCGGTGTATCGAATTTCCATCAACATCACATCGAAGAACTGATGACGACAGCGAAAATCAAACCAATGCTTAATCAAATAGAATTACATCCTACTTTGACACAGGTTGAGTTACGTGAATACTTGGCCAAAGAAAATATTGCTGTCGAAGCTTGGTCACCGTTAGGACAAGGAAAGATTTTACAACATCCTACACTTATTGAGATTGGGAAAAAGCACAATAAATCAGCAGCACAGGTAATTATTCGTTGGCATTTGCAAAACGACATCATAGTGATTCCAAAATCTGTTCATGAGGAACGGATCAAGGAAAATGTTGACGTATTTGATTTTGAATTGACTGATGAAGAGCTTAAGCAGATTGATGGATTGAATATCAATGAACGCTTGGGAGCAGATCCGGATCATTTCGATTTTTAATGAATGATCAATTATATGGTATAAATCATGAGCATGAAGTAGATACTTTTTCGTATCTGCTTCATGCTTCTTTTATTAATTTTGTAAGTTTGAAAAAGGAAAATTTTGTATTTGTCAAAAGTATAAAAAAATTTTTTTAAATGAAAAAGAGTTTGTGAATTAATTTTATGATAAAATGGCAAGAAAAAGGGAGGGATTTGATGGGTGATATTTTATCAAAAATTAATTCTTTGATTTGGGGAGCCCCGATGATCTTATTGATTTTAGGAATTGGTATTATTTTAACTGTTGGTTGTCGGATGATCCAAATTCGCCGTTTACCGTTAGCCCTGAAGTATATGGTGAAAAACGAAGAGGGTGGTCAAGGAGATGTCACAAGTTTCCAAGCGCTATGTACAGCTTTATCAGCTACGATTGGTACAGGTAATATTGTTGGCGTTGCCACGGCCATTGTTGCAGGTGGACCAGGAGCATTATTTTGGTTAGAGCTCGCTGGGCTGTTAGGAATGGCAACGAAGTATGCGGAAGGGTTATTAGCTGTAAAATATCGAACGTTTGATGATCATGGCAAAGCTTTGGGAGGGCCCTTTTATTACATTGAAAATGGGCTCGGAAAAAAATGGAAATGGTTAGCGAAAATGTTTGCCTTCTTTGGTGCAATTGCTGGTGTAATCGGAATTGGTACAATCGCACAGATCAACGGGATTACTTCTGCGGCAGAAACTTTTTTTGATCCTAAAAAAGTCAACACGATTTCCCTCTTTGGAAATGAGTATTCGTGGGCAGTGATTATTTCCGGAATTGTTGTTACGGTTCTTGTTGCTATTGTGCTAATTGGTGGTGTTCAACGAATAGCAAGAGTATCGGAAATTATTGTTCCGTTGATGATTGTGATTTATGTTGGATTATGTCTATTCATGATTGTAGTGAACATTGCTAAATTGCCAGGGGTCATCGTAGAAATTGTTCAGAGTGCATTTGGTTTACGTGCGGTTTCTGGCGGTGCGATAGGCGCTATGATGATAGCTATGCAAAAAGGAATTGCACGGGGCATTTTTTCTAATGAATCAGGATTAGGAAGTGCACCGATTGCAGCCGCAGCCGCACAATCAAAAGAACCTGTACGACAGGGACTTGTTTCTATGACGGGTACGTTTATCGATACTTTAGTTGTCTGTAATATGACCGGAATGGCAATCATTTTGACTGGGGCATGGGATACTGGGCTGGAAGGATCTGCTGTAACTATCTTTGCTTTTAGTGAAGCATTACCTATCTCTCAAACGCTTGCTTCACTTCTATTGATGATATGTTTGGCATTCTTTGCATTTACAACTATTTTGGGCTGGAATTATTATTCTGAGCGCTGTTTGAGTTATTTAACGGGCGGAAATACTAAGTTCTCCTCAGTTTTTCGCTGGGTGTATATCTTTGCTGTATTTATTGGCCCATATTTGACAGTGTCAGCAGTATGGACAATTGCTGATATTTTCAATGGGTTAATGGCATTTCCAAATATTATTGCTCTGATTCTATTAAGTCCAGTTGTGTTTAAAGAAACAAAATCTTACTTTGCTCGTTTATCTGCAGGTGAGATAGAAGAGTTTTCATCTGTGCCTTTGGCGGATGCCTCTTTTGATGATGACTAGGTTATAAGAATTAACAAAGAGCTGTAGCAAATTTGTAATCCTTTGCTACAGCTCTTTTTCTTTTATTCGTAACGTAAAGCATTGATTGGATCTAACCGTGCAGCCCGATTGGCTGGGAAAGTTCCAGCTAAAAATGCGATCAGCATAATGATCAATAAAATTATTACCATGCTCGGCCATGAGAACTGTAATAGAGTAAGGCCAGTTAAACCGTCTAGAAATGACGTTGTAGCAAAATCATTTAGGAAATGGCCGGCTATAACAGCCCCTGCAATTCCTGTAACACCACCCCAGAACCCAATCAGCAAAGCTTCAATACTGAAAGTTAAAAATACTTTGAAGCGTCCCATTCCCATCGCTTTCATCAAACCAATTTCTCGTGTTCGATCTTGAACGGACATATACAGTGTATTAATGATCCCAAAGCTTGCGGCCAATAATGCGATAGCGCCAAATAAGGTTAAGACACCAGTGATCGCATTAATAACTTGACGAATCATTCCGATTTCATCTTCAACTGTCATGGCACTAAAGCCTTTTTTTTCTAAACGTTTTTTAAGTTGATTGATTTGCTTCTCAGATAGATTCTTATTCATTGTAGCAAAAAGGGTGCCGTATTTATTTTTCATATTTTCTGGCATGCCGTTTTCGTTGACACTGATAATTTTATCAGACAAAGCTTTACTCATAATTGATTGACCTTGTTGGATCAGGCTGACATTACGAACGCCGACGATGGTCACTTCTAAAATTTCACGCTCGCCAGTAGCTTGACTGCTGACAGCAATTTTAATTTTCTGATTAAGTGCCGATTTAGCTGATTTGAATCCTAATGACTTCATATATTCCGGAGCCAAGTTTATTTCATAGCTATCTCCAGAAGCACTAGCCTCACGGCCTGCTTCTAAATCAATTGTAATATCACTAACAGTTACAGCCGATAGGAGATATTTTTTACCAGTATTTCGTTGGACATAATCCGTTGATAAAAAGTGGAAAGGCTCAACTTTCTTGATTCCTTTTGTTTCTTTGATTTTGTCAAGATCTTTTGCTGTTAAGTAATCAGCATCTGCTCCAGAAGCTTTATCTGGATCGTATTCTTGCGGTTCGTTATCGGCGGGACCCATTTGTGATTTAGGAAAAACCATCAGTTGGTCCTCACCGCCAACGCCGTTGATTTGCCGATCAATATAATCGTTAACGCCATTGTTGACTCCAGTCGTTAATGAAATCGTGAATGCTCCAATAAAAATTGCGATTACGGTTAACACTGTTCGTCCTTTGTTTCTCCATAGGTTTGAGCTCGCTGATTTAATAATGTCAAATAATTTCATCTTAGGCACCCTCCAATATTAGACCATCTTTAATGTGGATTTGACGATCGCACCGATCCGCTAATTCCGGATCATGGGTAACAATAATCAATGTGATGCCTTTTTTCTGATTTAAATCAAAAAGCAGCTTTTCGATTTTTTCTCCAGTTGCTGAATCCAAATTACCTGTCGGCTCATCGGCGAAAATGACTTCTGGCTGATTTACAATCGCACGAGCAATACAGACACGCTGCTTTTGACCACCAGATAAATCATTGGCTTTATTGTTGGCCTTATCGCTCAATTCAACCGCTTCTAAAGCCTCCATCGCCATTTGCTTTCTTTGTCGATTTTTAATACCAGCGATTTTTAATGGCAGCAATACATTGGATAAAACAGTATCCTTGGGATTTATAAAAAATTGTTGGAACACAAAACCAAACGTTTCGTTTCTCATTTTATTCAACGCACTATTTTTTATTTGTTTTGTATCTTGATTAAGTAAAGATATTTTCCCAGAACTCGGACGATCTAGCAGTGCCAATATATGCATCAAGGTTGACTTGCCCGATCCGCTTTTTCCAATAATTGCGACAGATTCCCCTTTTTTTATCGCAAAATTAATCCCTTTCAATGCTTCAAAAGCTGATTGGCCAGAGCCGTAAACTTTTTTCACATCCGTTACTTCAATTGCATTCATTATTTTCCTCCTCTTAGCTAAAAGCTATGGATTGATTCTCCCATAAGTTGGCAATAATGAAATGGTACTAAAGTAGTATTTAGTGAATAATACTAAAATTTTTGAAGGGAAATGATATTTCGCAGTATGATGATTAAGCATTAAGTGACGAATAAACAATAAAAAAAGAGTAAATCATTATGATTTACTCAAAATCTTGAACGAAATAATCGAATAAGCTTTGTTCTTTAGAATCTTTCTTATGGGTGAGTTCAGGGTGCCACTGTACACCAAGGATTTTCGTGTTCTTTTCACGACTTTCAACCGCTTCAATGATACCATCAAGTGACCAAGCAATAGGTATGAGACTTGCAGATAAATCCTTGATGGCCTGATGGTGATAGGAGTTGACTTGTGCTCGTTCACCAAAAAGTGGAGCTAAAGCTGATTCAGGCTTAACTGTGATGGAGTGTAGACCAAAATCAGGTACGGTTGGAAACATATCGTGTTTCACTTCCCATTCAGGGTATTGAGATAAATCTTGATACAAGGTTCCACCTAAGGCCACATTTAATAGTTGTGTCCCTCGACAAACAGTGAAAATAGGTTTGTTTTGTTTGATGGCTTCTTTGATTAGAGCAATCTCAAAAGAATCTCGTTCAATACTGGTAGGACCTAACTTTGGATGAGGCTCCTCATTGTAAAGGATAGGAGTTACGTCTTGTCCTCCAGCTAATAAGAGTTTATCGATTGATTCGATATAATTACTAGCTAGCTCAGGATTGCTGATTGGCAATAAAATAGGTAGGCCCCCCGCTTTATGCACACCATCGATGAATCCTTGAGGACTGTAAGTAAACTGCTGATCAAAAAAATCTTGATTATTTTGGTAGTGTTGATTTGCGGCTATTCCAATAATATTTTTTTTCATAAACGACAACTCCTTCTACTATTTGATACCATAGTCAAAACTCAAAAAGCAAGTAATTCGGTTATTAATTTTTTCTCATTTCCACTTTGTAAAAACCAACTATTAAATAAAGTACAGATTTAAAGTCGAACGTATTAAATTTTTAACTTTTTAGCGAAAAATAGTTACGTGCAATCCTTTTTTTGATATACTATGTTCATTGAATAAATACAAAATGGTTGGGCGTAAGCTTCAAGGATCGTGTTCTTCAAGGGGTGAGAAGAGCAACCTTGAGAGTGGTGCGCTCTTTTTTTGTATCTAAAAGGAGGGTTTGTGTGTTAGAAGCTTTAGAAAAAATAAAGTCTGCTGAGGAGCAAAATGAAAGAAAAAAAGAAAAGCTAGTAGCAGAATTAGCAGCTTATGAGACGAATAAAAAACAACAGCTGCAAAAGAAGCGCGAAGAATTGAGAATGGATTTTTCTACTGTTTTATCGGAAAGAGAACAAGTATTGTCTGAAGAATTGGCAGCTGAAGAAAAAGATTTGAACAGCCATGCGGAAGATGCGATTAAAATGATGGAAAAAAAATATCAAGAAAAGAAAGAGCAAACGATTCAAAAAATTATTGAAAGGGTGATCTCAGAATATGGCAGTCAGTAAAATGAGTAAGCTGACCTTGATTGCCCAGCAGGGGTATAGTGAACAAATTCTATCTGCGGTTCAGGGATTCCAAGGGGTGGAAATTCGAGATTTATTTGAACAAACAGTTAGCAATGATTGGGTAGAAAAATATTTTTACGAAGTTGAACCTCTGGCTAGTCAAGATACACTGACAAAAATCGATCATCAATTAGAACAAATAACACATGCCATACGATTTGTGGAACATCACGGCAGCAGTCGTGAAAAAGGAATCCACCTTAAACGTCAGCAAGCGACTTTACGAAAATTGGAAGAAACATTTGATGAGAGTGTGCTGCTATCGGAATTGGAGAGCATCCAGGAGTTAGAATCTCTTTTTTCTGAGGTTCGATCGAAACAAGAAAATCTACATGAGCAAGAAAGTCTCCTGCAAAAATGGCAATCATTAGATTTTCTGCCAAAAGATTATTCATTGCATTCAACAAAATGCTTTTTAGGAACTGCAGATGCGAGTATTTGGGAATTATTTGATCAGCAATTAAAAGAGAAACAGATTCATAGTGAAGTCATTTACAGTGATGATCATATCGTTAATTTTGTCCTATTGTACTTGCGAGCTGAACAAGCAGAGGTACAAGAACTAGCTCGCCAGTTTAGTATAACCGCATTTACCTATAATTATTCACGACTGCCTAAGACTGAATTGACCGCGATCCAGCGTGAAATCATTGAATTAGTGGAAGAAAATAAACGTCTCGCTCGGTTAATCGGACAGAAAAAAAGCGTGATTGAAAACTTGGAAACAGCAGAAGAGGTTCTATTAGCACGAAAAAATCGCTGGTTGATCCACGATCGTTTTATTAAAGATGATAAATTATTCCTGCTGCAGGGGTGGATCGAAACGGAGAACTTCAAAACATTTGAAGATTTTGTAGGCAATTTAATAGGTAGTGAAAATCTTTACCTAGAAATTGAAGAGCCGACGAGTGTCGAAATTACGGAAGAGATACCAACTAAGCTAAAGAACCATACGTTGGTAAAACCGTTTGAGATGCTGACGGAGATGTATAGCCTGCCTAAATACCATGAAGTTGATCCAACACCGTGGTTTATGCCTTTTTACTTTGTTTTCTTCGGGATGATGGTTGCGGACGCAGGGTATGGTGCGTTGATGCTAATAGGGACAACCGTTGCTTTGAGAACGATCTTGCCACGAGGAATGGAACGATTTATGCGCTTTTTCCAAATCTTAGCTGTACCGACTATTATGTGGGGATTGATTTATAATTCATTCTTCGGTTTTTCACTTGGATATACACCCATTCTCTCAACCAGTGAGGACGTCATTAGTATTTTAGTCTTATCGATTATTTTTGGTGTCATTCAAATTTTTATCGGTTTAGGTTTAGCAGCACGAGAAAATATCAAAGCCAAGAACTATTTAGGTGCTGTTTCAGACGGATTTGCTTGGCAAGGGATTATGATTGGGGCGATTATTGGAGGAGCAGGAAAAATGCTGCTGAACAGCCAGCCGCTATTTATGATAGGTGTTGGACTAGCAGGATTAAGTGCTTTGCTGATCATTATCACCCCGATGCTGCAATCGAAATCTAAGATTAAAGGGTTAGCTAAAGGGGCCTATAATTTATATGGAATCACTAGTTATATTGGTGATTTGGTAAGCTACACTCGGTTGATGGCCTTAGGAATATCTGGAGGAAGCATCGCGGCAGCATTTAATATGCTAGTCGGATATATGCCGCCGATTGCACGATTTAGTGTTGGAATTTTATTGATGTTAGCTCTACATGGATTAAATATCTTTTTGTCTTTATTATCTGCTTATGTCCATGGGGCTCGTCTACAATATGTAGAATTTTTCGGAAAATTTTACGAAGGCGGAGGACGTGCATTCCGTCCATTAAAGTCAGAAGAAAAATATGTAAATATAGAACAAGAAAAATAATTGGAGGAATTTTAGACAATGATGGAGTATTTGATTAACAACAGTGGTGGTATTATTTTCGCGATTTTAGGAATGGCGACAGCAACAATTTTTTCAGGTATCGGTTCATCCAAAGGTGTTGGTATGACGGGTGAGGCAGCAGCGGCATTAACGACCAGCCAACCGGAGAAGTTTGGTCAGGCATTAATCCTACAGCTATTACCGGGAACACAAGGATTGTATGGATTCGTTATTGCTTTCTTGATTTTTACAAATCTATCTAGTGATTTAACTGTGGTTCAAGGATTAGGGTATTTTGGGGCATCATTACCAATCGCTTTCACTGGTTTGTTCTCTGGGATTGCCCAAGGGAAAGTTGCAGCGGCAGGTATCCAAATTTTGGCGAAAAAACCTGAGCATTCAACAAAAGGAATCATTTACGCTGCCATGGTTGAAACATATGCGATCTTAGGATTCGTTATCTCATTCTTGTTAGTCGGACAAGTGTAAGGAGTTTTTTTAATGGAAGCAATCGAAAAAATAGTCGAGCAGTTGAATCAGCAAGCAGATCTGGAGCAGCGTCAATTGAAGGAAAAAGAGACTGCACGGATCGATCAAGAGTTTCAGGCGGAGCTGACAGAGATCGAAGCTGAACATCAAAAACGCTTGGAGAAAAATGTACAAAATCTAGAGAACAATTACAAGCAGGCTACGAATCGGCAGCAGGTTGCTCAAAAACAAATGATTTTAAATCAAAAACAAGCTATTTTAGAACGTGTATTTGCTGAAGCAGTCACTCAAATGGAGAATTGGGCACCAGAAGAGCAGCGGAAATTTGCTCACGATGCCTTAGGAAAAATGCCATTACAAGGTGAATTAGTTTTTATTCCTGGTGAGAAGTCGCAAGCAATTTTTACAGAAGAATGGCTAGTCGAGCAAAGCCAAAAGCTTACGTATCAATTAACAATTGGTGGGGAGCCGGTCATTGGTCAAGCTGGATTCATTTTAGATAAAGAGGGCGTACAATATAACTTTCTTTATCAAAGTTTAGTTAGAGAAATTCAACAGCGAGAAAGTTATCAAACAGCCGAAACGCTTTTTGAATAACCATGGTCTTAAAAGACTACGAATTAGGAGGCATTGAATGAAACAATCTACGTATCATGAATTGAATCCGCTGGTTCGTTTGAAGGAATTGGAGCTGTTGGCTCCTGAATTGATGGCGCGAATGATAAAAGCTGAGGATATGACAGAAATCGAGGCTCTTTTTAGAGGAACGATATACGGTGAATATTTGTCAGATAATTTTTATGAAAGCTTTGAAGCAGCCCTGGGAACGGCGCAAAATAATCTGCTGGCAGAATTAGTAAAGATCATACCTGATCCGAATGTTATTTGGATATATACAATGCGATTTACCTTCCACAACCTGAAAGCCTTGATCAAAGCGGATTTGTTAAATCAGGATTTTGATGACCTTTATATTTATGATGGTTTTTATTCTTTAGAACAGATTAAAACTGCTATCCGAACGGGTCAAGCTAGCGGATTACCAGATATTTTGCTGGAAAGCATCCAAGAGGTTAGGGAGCACTTTGAAGAGTCGAACAGTTTGCAAGGAATCGATATTATTTTGGATCGTAAATATTTATATTGTCAGCGCAAAATCGCAGATAGCATAAATGAGCCGGAGTTGACGAAAGAAGTGATCAGCTTCATTGATTTCACCAACATCTTAATGGTAGCACGCGGGATTAAACAAAAAAGAAGTCGGAACTTTATGTCGACTGCTTTATCGAGTCACGGAAGTATACCAAAAGAGGAATTACTGGATTGTGTTGAAGTTGATATGGAAATGTTGACGAGTTATTTGAAAACTACCGCCTATAGTGAAGTAATCGAACCGATTATTAAGGATAATACCATCGATTTAAGTCAGTTAGAAAGACTTTGCGATAATTATTTGACGAGTTTTTACGAAACGGCGCAAACACAAGCCTTTGGTCCGCTACCAGTATTAGCGTTGTTAAATGCGAAGTCGATTGAAAATAAAAATCTTCGCTTGATCATCACAGGTAAACGAATCGGATTAACGGAGGATCAAATTAGAGAAAGGATGCGTGAGACATATGTCACATAAAATTGGTGCAATTGGTGATAAGGATTCTGTCTTGCCTTTCAAACTCTTTGATTTTGATACCCGAACTACAAAAGATAAGCAAATGATTCGTCAGCAAATCGAAGAGATGGCTAAAAACGATTATGGCATTATTTATATTACCGAAGAATTTGCCCAACTTGTCCCTGATACAATCAAACGTTATGAAGAGAAGATGATTCCGGCGATTGTATTGATCCCAAATCATGAGGGAACTTTAGGAATCGGCCAGTCTATGATTCAAGGACAGGTTGAACGAGCGGTAGGACAGAATATTTTATAAAAGGAGCTAGTGACTTGCAAGAAGGTAGAATAATAAAAGTTTCTGGACCATTAGTACTGGCAGAAGACATGGAGCAAGCGGCAATTCAAGATATTTGTTACGTGGGTGACCTTGGAGTTATCGGCGAAATCATTGAAATGCGTGGCGATGTAGCTTCCATTCAAGTATATGAAGAAACTGCTGGAATTGGACCAGGCGAACCAGTTAGAACAACAGGGGAAGCTCTTTCGGTTGAATTAGGACCGGGGATTGTTTCTCAAATGTTTGACGGTATCCAACGTCCGTTAGATACATTTAAAGAGCAGACTGAAAGTAATTTTTTGAGTCGAGGGATTCAAATCCCAGCTTTAGACCACACAAAGAAATGGTTGTTTGAAGCAACAATGGCTGAAGGGGCTACTGTATCAGCGGGGGATATCGTCGGAACAGTTAAAGAGACGAAAATCATTACACACAAAATTATGGTACCTAATGGGGTCAAGGGAACACTGAAAAAAATCTCATCAGGTGAGTTTACGATCGATGACGTTGTTTATGTGATTGAGACAGAAAATGGACCGCGAGAATTTTCTATGTTACAAAAATGGCCAGTACGTCGTGGACGACCTGTGTCAGAAAAATTAAATCCAGAAGCACCTATGATTACGGGCCAACGAGTAATTGACACCTTTTTCCCAGTGGTAAAAGGCGGAGCAGCTGCAGTGCCGGGACCGTTTGGTGCTGGAAAAACGGTTGTTCAGCATCAGATTGCTAAATGGGCGGATGTGGACCTTGTAGTTTACGTAGGCTGTGGTGAACGTGGAAATGAAATGACCGACGTATTGAACGAATTTCCTGAGTTGATCGATCCTAAGACAGGGGAGTCATTGATGGAGCGGACGATTCTAATTGCGAATACTTCGAATATGCCGGTTGCGGCACGTGAAGCGTCGATCTACACAGGAATCACCATTGCTGAGTATTTTCGTGATATGGGGTACAATATTGCAATTATGGCAGATTCTACTTCACGTTGGGCGGAAGCCTTGCGGGAGATGAGTGGACGTTTAGAAGAGATGCCTGGTGACGAAGGTTATCCTGCATACTTAGGAAGCCGTTTGGCGGAATATTATGAACGATCTGGGCGTGTCATTGCTTTAGGCAGTGACGGTCGTGAAGGCTCGATTACAGCCATCAGTGCAGTATCGCCTTCAGGTGGTGATACTTCTGAACCAGTAACACAAAATACCTTGCGGGTTGTAAAAGTGTTCTGGGGACTAAGTGCTACATTGGCGCAACAACGGCATTTTCCATCGATTGACTGGCTGCAAAGTTATTCATTATACTCTTCAGAAGTTGGCAAGTATTTGGATAACGACCTTCAAGCAAATTGGTCTCAAATGGTAGCAGAAGGCATGAAAATGCTGCAAAAGGAATCTGAACTAAATGAGATTGTTCGTTTAGTTGGGATTGACTCTCTATCAGAAAGGGATCGTTTAACTCTTGAAGTAGCGAAGTCATTGCGAGAAGATTATTTGCAGCAAAATGCGTTTGATGATGTTGATACGTTTACATCACGAGAAAAACAATTTAAAATGATCGATAATATCTTGACCTTCAACAAAGAAGGCCAACGTGCTTTAGAATTGGGGACTTATCTAAAAGAAATCATGGACGGAACAGTGACATTGAGAGACCGTATCGCGCGAAGCAAATATATTTCTGAAGATGAGTTAACAAAATTAGATCAAATCAATTTAGATATTGTGGCTGAAATTCAAGCGATTGTTGCTAAAGG
The DNA here is from genome assembly GCF_017315985.1 of Candidatus Enterococcus murrayae. GTDB lineage: Bacteria > Bacillota > Bacilli > Lactobacillales > Enterococcaceae > Enterococcus_A > Enterococcus_A murrayae. The sequence continues at coordinate 44,276 of NZ_JAFLVR010000002.1, forward strand.
GGGAATGACCAATGATTAAAGAATATCGTACCATTAATGAAGTGGTCGGACCTTTGATGGCGATTGACAAAGTTGAAGGTATCAAATATGAAGAACTGCTTGAAATTCGATTGAACAATGGTGAACTACGTCGAGGACAGGTGTTGGAAATCCATGAAGATAAGGCGCTTGTTCAAATTTTCGAAGGAACTAGCGGCATTAACTTGAAGGAATCAACGGCTCGCTTTTTGGGACATCCATTAGAATTGGGTGTTTCAGAAGACATGGTTGGACGTGTTTTTGATGGATTGGGTCGACCAAAAGATGGCGGACCAGAAATCTTGGCTGAAAAGAATGTCGATATCAATGGTGAGGTAATCAATCCTGTTTCTCGCGATTACCCCGATGAATTTATCCAAACGGGTATTTCAGCGATTGACCACTTGAACACATTGGTGCGTGGTCAAAAATTACCAGTATTCTCGGGATTTGGCTTACCGCATAAAGAACTGGCAGCACAAATCGCACGTCAAGCGACAGTATTGAACAAGGAAGACGATTTTGCGGTTGTATTTGCTGGGATTGGGATCACTTTTGAAGAAGCAGAGTTCTTCATGGAAGATTTTCGTCAGACAGGTGCGATTGACCGCTCAGTTGTCTTCATGAACCTTGCAAATGACCCAGCAATTGAGCGGATTGCGACACCGCGGATGGCATTGACTGCGGCAGAGTATTTGGCATATGAAAAAGGAATGCATGTCTTGGTTATTATGACGGATATGACCAACTATTGTGAAGCTTTGCGGGAAATATCAGCTGCCCGTAGAGAAGTCCCAGGCCGACGTGGTTATCCAGGGTATCTTTATACAAACTTGGCTACATTATATGAACGTGCCGGTCGTATTCGAGGATTGAAGGGTTCGGTAACACAAATTCCGATCCTTACAATGCCTGAAGATGATAAGACGCATCCAATTCCCGATTTAACTGGCTACATTACAGAGGGTCAAATTATTTTGTCTAGAGAATTGGATAAAAATGGTATTCAACCACCCATTGATGTTTTACCATCGCTTTCTCGACTGAAGGATAAGGGAACCGGTGAAGGGAAAACACGTAAGGATCATGCACCAACTATGAATCAGCTTTTCGCTGCGTATGCTCAAGGAAAACAAGCCAAAGAGCTGGCTGTCGTTTTGGGGGATTCTGCGCTTTCTGACGTTGATAAAATCTACGCAAAATTTGCTGAACGATTTGAAGAGGAATATGTCAATCAAGGGTTTTATGAAAATCGTTCCATTGAAGAAACCTTGAATCTTGGCTGGGAGCTGTTAGCTATGCTGCCTCGTACCGAGTTAAAACGGATTAAAGATGATATGTTGGACGAATATTTAACAGAGGGAGTTTGATCCTATGGTGAAACTAAATGTCAATCCAACTCGGATGGAACTCACACGGTTAAAAAAACAGCTGACAACTGCGAGTCGCGGTCATAAGCTTTTAAAGGATAAGCAGGACGAACTGATGCGCCGCTTTATATTGTTGGTCAAAAAGAACAATATCATGCGAGCAGAGGTTGAGGACGAGCTGCAACAAGCGATGAAGAATTTTTCGATTGCCGATGCATTGCTGAATGATAAGTACATCGAGGAATTATTAGCTGTTCCTAAAGAACGAGTATCTCTTGATGTCATTGAAAAAGATGTGATGAGTGTCAAAGTTCCGATTATGAATTTTCAACATGAATCGGAATTATCAGATGGTCCGTTAGAATATGGCTTCTTAAATTCCAATGATGATTTAGATCAGAGCATTCAGAAGTTTACAGAAGTGCTGCCTAAACTGTTGGAACTAACAGAAATCGAAAAAACGTGTCAATTGATGGCGAAAGAAATCGAAAAAACACGACGACGAGTGAACGCTTTAGAATACATGACGATTCCTCAGCTGGAAGAAACGATCTACTTCATTAAAATGAAGCTGGAAGAAAATGAACGTGCTGAAGTCACACGCATGATTAAAGTTAAAAATATGGGTACTACTTGAGAAAGTAGTGCCTTTTTTTGAAGGTAGGAAATTATGGATAAAGAAAAACACCGGCGATTAAAACTCTATCCTATTCAATTTATTGCATTAGGTTTTGGCGGAGTTATCTTGATTGGCAGCTTGTTGCTGACGCTGCCGATCTTTACAAACTCTGGTGAGGGAACATCTTTTATTGATGCGTTATTTACGGCAACTTCTGCTACTTGTGTGACAGGCCTGACCACATTAACGACGAATGAGCACTGGAATACTGGCGGTCAATTAGTAATACTTGGTCTAATAGAGGTTGGCGGCTTAGGGTTTATGATGATGCCATTCATCTTCTTTGCATTTATGAAGAAAAGGGTGGGACTTTTAACACGAATCATCTTGCAAGAGTCCTTAAATTTAGATAGCTTGTCGGGTGTTATGCGGCTGATGTTTTACATTTTTCGGTTTGCCTTTGGCTTCCAATTATTAGGAGCTATCTTATTGGCAATTGACTTTGTACCGACGTATGGAATTGCCAAGGGACTTTGGTATGCGATTTTTCATTCTATTTCCGCTTTTTGTAATGCTGGTTTTGATTTATTCGGAGATAGTTTAGTTGGCTTTCAAGATAATGCCTACGTATTATTTGTGATTTCTGGATTAATCATTGCCGGCGGCTTGGGGTTTATTGTTTGGCAGGATCTGATGAATTTTCGCAAAACAAAGAAGCTCAGTTTACATAGTAAGCTGGCCTTAACTGTTTCAATCAGTTTATTAGTTATTGGGACATTGGTGTTTTATATATCAGAAAGCGGTGGACGCAACATCGTTGGAGATTCCTCTTCAATTGATCGTTTTGCGAATATGCTTTTTATGTCGGTAACTGCTAGAACAGCAGGATATTTCTCTGTTGATTATGGGAATGTCAGCCAAGCAGGTATCTTATTTACAATCGTCTTAATGTTTATCGGAGGTACACCGGGATCGACAGCTGGCGGACTAAAAACGACAACATTTGGTGTTCTGCTAGTTCAGACAATCTCTATGCTAAAGGGAAGAGAAAACGCAGAGGTTTTTCGACGGACGATTCGACCGTCAGTAGTTTCTCGCGCACTTACCTTGTTTTTTATCACGTTAACCTCATGCATATTTGTGACAATGCTTATGTCGGTTACTGAAACATTGCCAAGATTTCGTGGGATAGAGTATCTTTTATTTGAGACCTTCTCCGCTTTCGGAACTGTTGGTTTAACGATGGGCCTGACGCCTAGCTTGACCCTTGCCGGGAAACTTTTGATTATCGGCTTAATGTATATTGGCAGGGTCGGCATTTTAACGGTCGGCTTCTCATTAACGATGCGCCTAATGAAATCTAATAGCGGACACTATAAGCTGCCGGAAGAAAGTGTCATGATTGGATAAGAAAACCGCTCTTTAGAACGAAATCTAAAGAGCGGTATTTTTTAACGAATAACTTCGATTTTATAGCCATCAGGGTCTGTGATGAAATAGTAAGAAGGATCTGTACCTGGCAAGCCCTTCATATCTGTTACATTGAATCCTTTTTCCTTGTGTTCACTGTGAAGCTTCTCAATATCTTCTGAGCGAACTGCGATATGGCCATAGCCATCTCCTAAGTCATAAGCGGCATGATCATAATTGTACGTCAATTCTAATTCATAATCATCTCCTGGGAAAGTCAAATAAACCAAAGTGAATTTTGAATCAGGAAAATCGCGACGACGAGACTCTTCAAAACCGAATGCTTCTTGATAAAATTTTACTGATGCGTCCAAATCTTTTACCCGAACGCAAGTATGTGCCATTTTCATAAATAAGTAACCTCCTAATTATTCATACATTTATGATAACATAAAAAATGAAATGACAAGCTTTTATGCTCAGCGGTTGTTTATGAGTTTTTTTTAATGTAAACTAATTGGTAAATACATTTTGCAGGAGGCCACGAATGATCCCAGTATTTGGCGTAAAGGAAGCCGAAAAAAATTATCAAGCGCGTTATGCAGCTTATGCGATTTTAATGAATGAGGATGAGAAAATCGCACTCATACAAGCTCCTAATGGTGCATTCTTTTTACCTGGAGGAGAAATTGAAGGAAATGAAACGAAGGAAGAGGCTATTGAGCGAGAAATGCTCGAAGAACTAGGCTTTGAAATTGTTCTATCGGATTACTTAGGGCAGGCGGATGAATATTTTTATTCACGTCATCGGGCCACCTTTTTTTATAACCCAGGCTATTTTTATTCTGCCAAAAGCTGGGAGAAGGTTTCTGAACCATTGGAAGAAGGAAATCACAGTCTCTGGGAATCGCCGCAAGCAGCAATCAATTTACTGAAGCGCGGCAGTCATAAATGGGCTGTAGAGGAATGGTTGAATAAAAGGGACTAGCCAAAAGACTCTTGAGCAATTAATCAGAATAAAAGCCGAACGACTTTTCTGTTATCATCAGTGATAGCATAAGGTCGTTTGGCTTCTTTGTTGTTGGGATTTTGGATTTACTCAGCTGTTCTTCTTTATTCCTCTAGTGCCCCATTACGGATATGTTTAGAAAAGGCTTGATAATAGTCATCAAACAGGTCTGAATTTTTGCTGTCCTGCTGGGTCATTTCTTTTGGATAATAAAAACGAACATCTCCTTGTCCTTGACCTGTTAGTGCGGAAACCAATTGACTGGCTTTTGACAGTTCAATCAAGGTTCCATCTTTTTGCATCAGCTCAATCTGTGTCCGATGGCTTCCTTTTTCAGGATGGTAAAGGTCATAAGGCAGATCATAGCTTGAGTTGATAGCTGTATAGTAACGAGGATTGAAGCCCGCTTTTTCTACTAAGGTTTTCATTTCGAGAAGCAATGGATTTTCGCTGGAATCAACCGTGATTGATTTTAATGGTTTGCGATTTAAAAAACGATAAGCTAAATCACTTAAGATCAAGTCTTGCTCGTCCATCCATTGAGCAAAATAGGTATTTAATACACCATCATCCAGTTTTAAATAATTCTCTAGTGAAAAATCCTGTTTTAAAAATGGAATCAAAAATTGCGAATGGAACGTGAAAATTTCCGCATCTTCCTGATACAATTCATGCGCACGATCCAGTAGATGTTCGAGCAGTACTTCCATCGCTCGAGAAACTGGATGGAAATAGACTTGAACATACATTTGATAGCGACTGACGATATAGTCCTCTACAGCGTGCATGCCATTCATAGAAAAGGCGATCCCGCCTTCATAGGGACGGATCACTCGTAAAATCCGTGTTAAATCAAAAGTACCGTATTCAGTCCCAGTGTAGTAGGCATCTCGCAACAAATAATCCATTCGATCAGCATCAATCTGACTAGAGATCATCTGAACGACTTGCGGATTTTCATAGGTTTTAGTAATTACGCTGGCTACTTTTTCAGGGAATCCCGCTTCGACATTATTTAGAATTTGGAATACTTCTGTTTCAGGTGAGGTGATAATTGCTACCGTGAGAGCCTCATGATCCGTATGAAAGATATGTTCAAATGTGTGAGAATAGGGACCATGGCCAACATCATGCAGCAATGCTGCGCATAAAGCCACTAGGCGATGAGCGTCATCCCAACCATCTTTCCCATATTTTTCCTTGGAATAATTTCGCTGGAAAATATCACAGATTCGACGTGTAATATCATAGACACCAAGAGAATGAGAAAAACGGCTGTGCTCTGCTCCGTGAAAGGTATACGAAGTAGTTCCGAGCTGTTTGATGCGCCGCAGACGCTGAACTTCTTTTGAATTAATTAAATCCAAAATAACTTGATGCTGTACGTGAATATAGTTATGAACCGGATCACGGAAAACTTTTTCCAGCGGAAGCATTTGATATTTATAAGTCATGGAAAACCTCCTGAATGATTAAATTACGCTGCTGGATGTTTTTAATGCGGCGTTGGTATTCTTCTAATTGATAGAAGTTTGCTAGAAACTCTGTTTGGTCATTATGAGGCATCGTTTGCAAAAGCTCTTTTTTTACTGCATTGATTGATACGTCATGTGAAGTGATATCATTCAAGGTTGTCATGCTAGCAGGATTAACGGGGGGATAATCTACGCCAAACTGTTCCTTCAAGCCCTTTTGATAGTAGGTACGAACAAGTTCCCCTCGAAAATTTTGATCACCATTGACGCTAAGATACATCATAATCGCTACACCGTCTTTTACGCGACGTTGGGCGATGCCAGCTATCTTTTTCCCGTTAACAGAGAGATCATATTTTCCTGGACAATAGGAATCAGAGACTTCTCCAACTTCTAACCCCAATTTTCCCCAGCTCGTTTGTGCTAACCAGTCTACCATTGCTTCGTACCCATCATCGATTGATAAGGTGGAAAGGGTGTCTTTGGGAAGAATCAACGAAACATTTAATATGCCAGAATCACTTACGACTCCTAGACCCCCTGCATTTCGCAAAAGTAAATGATAGTTTTCTTTTCGAACAGCTTGTAATGCCTCAGCAAAATAAGTGACACGACTGTCCTTCATTCCCAGTATCAGGGTTTGCGGCAATTGCCAAAAATGAATGATCGGCTGCTGCTGCTCACCGCTAAATTCTGTCAACACATCAGTCAACGCGAAGGGGGTAAATAATTCACTTTCATCAAGCATCTCTTGGTCAAAAAGCAATGCTTCTCTCATCTAATCTTCCTCTCGTTCCTTGCTTTCTCTTCCTATTATAAACAAAAATAGTCAAAGCAAGTAATTAAGTGTCTCAAAAAAGCAGAAGTAGTTGACAAAAAAGAGAAAACCGTCAAAAATAAATAATGGAAGGAGTGGAAGCTCTGTGAATATAAATGAAGGCATTCCCGCAAAAATAAACGTTCAAACGAAGGTTACTCAAAACAATGAAACAGAGGACTTCGTATTTGATCTCCCAGGTCAAGTCGTCAAAATGGGAGATACCCTGTACATTCGCTACAAAGAAATCCAGCCAGATGGACAAGAAGTTCCAGTCACAGTGAAGGTGACACCTGATTCACAGGTCCAACTAATTCGCTCCGGTGAAGCACGGATGCGGATGCGTTTTGCTTATCGTGAAAAACTAGAGACTAGTTATAAAACGCCATTTGGAATCTTTATGATCTCGACGTATGCTAAAAACCTCCATGTAAGTTTGAAAGATCGTCCGTTTTCAGGAATGATCACCATTGATTACGCACTTTATATGAAAGAGGAAAAAGTTGGCGACTATCATATGGTGCTAGAATTTACGACTTAAGTATAAGAAAGGTTTGCTTTTTAGCGCTTGATTTTGTATGATAAGGAGTAGACTTTGAAAGGACGTGTCATACTTGGAACTTAGTATTTTTGATGGTTTGAACAAAGATGAATTATCAATGATTGAAGTGGCACACGCAATTCTGGAAGAACGCAAAGATGTAATGGATTTTTCGGATCTAGTGAATCAAATCCAAAACTACCTTGGCAAATCAGACAGTGAGATTCGTGATGCATTAGCACAATTTTATACCGATTTGAATATTGATGGAAGTTTTATTTCTCTTGGCGATAATCGCTGGGGATTACGTTCATGGTATGCAATCGATTCAATCGATGAAGAGGTAAACCATGGCTTAGAAGATGAAGAAGAAGACAAACCACGTCGTAAGAAACGTAAGAAAGTCAATGCCTTCATTAATGATGATGAAGATGCTATCGACTACAATGACGATGATCCGGAAGATACGGATCTGCTCGCTGACGACGATGATGATGAAATCGATGATGATGACGACGATGATGATGACGACGAAATCGCAGCATACAACTCTGATTTACAAGAAATCGGTGCGGATACGAGTGAAGATGACGAAGAGGTAGTCCCAGGCGGAATCGAAGATGATTTAAGTGTGATCGATGACGACGATGAATTTGATGAAGAAGAGGACGAAGAAGAATAGATCAGTTTGATCTATTCTTTTCTTTTGTCCTTTTTTTGTTAAGAACGCTGAATGTACAGCGATTGTTATGTGGCCAATGGATGCTTAAAAAAATAAATGAATCTGTAAGGTCTATCTTAGTTTGAAATTCACAAGCGCTTCCTTTGATTCTTATCTAAAAAAAACGATAGTATGATTTTAGATAGAAATAGGAAGGGGATCACTATGAAAGAAGTACCAGAAATCAAAATCAAATTAACCCATGTACCAGAACGTTTAGAAGAGGGCTATCTGCTGTTGTCAGAATTACGCAAGGAAGCAGATGCACCAGTGGTTAAAGCCCATCTGTTGAACAAAGAAGTGATAGCCGTTTATGGGAAAGAAGCAGCTAAGAAATTCTATAATCCGCAAAATTTCAAAAGAGCGGGGGCAATGCCCAAAATTGTTTTAAAAACACTGTTTGGAGAAGACGGTGTACAAACCTTGGATGGTAAAGCACATGAGCATAGGAAATCCATTTTCATGGAGCTAATGACGCCAAAACGAATGGCCGACTATCATCGAATTTTGGATAAAAATTTGACACAAAAAATGGATCAGCAGCACGGTGAGTTTGAACTGTTTGATTTATCTAAGGATGTTTTATTCCGCTCCATTTGCGAATGGGCTGGTATTGATCTGACAGAAATGAATCAGGAGGAGATTGATCGATTAGCAGAATATCAGATTTCAATGATTAGTTCTGCCGTTACGAATCCTGCGACACATGTTAAGGGAATAGAAAATCGTAAGAAGTCAGAAAAGTGGGCGCAATCGCTGATTGAAAATGCTCGGATAAATCCGGCATCTGAAAAAGAGGAAACCGCGCTGTACGCTTTTGCGAAGGCAGCAGATGATGACGGAGAGCTTCTGCCGATTGAAGTGGCTGCAGTCGAATTGTTGAATGTGATTCGACCAACCGTTGCTTTGACTGTTTGGATCGCCTTGATGGGGCACGCTCTTTTCAGCAGACCGGATATCTATCAAAGATTGCATGCGGAGTTTAATAAACTGCAGGATTCATTTATTCAGGAAATGCGACGCTATTACCCGTTCTTCCCGATGCTTCCGGGTTTTGCGAAGCAAGACGTTGAGATTGACGGTTACTTGATTCCTAAAGACAGCTGGGTAGTACTGGATCTTTACGGAACAAATCATGACGAGAGAACAATTGAGACACCAGAGGTTTTCCGAATCTCACGTTACCTTGGTAAGGAAAAACACATTTCCTATGAAGAGGAATATGAAATGATCGCGCAAGGTGGCGGAAAATTTGAAGCTATGCATCGTTGTGCAGGTGAGTGGATTACATTGCATACTTTACGCGTCTTTTCTGATCAGTTAGTTAATAAATATCAATTTTCTGTACCGGAACAAGATTGGGAGATTCCAATGAATCAATTTCCAACATATCCGAATAGCAAAGCAGTGCTAGTTAAGAATTAAACAAGAAAGACCTCTCTTAGTAGGGAAAACCCTACTGGAGAGGTTTTTACTAAATTAAAAAGCAAATCAGTAAACAAAACACTGTTATCTCTATTAGTGTTAGATTGGCATCTACATAGAGTGAATAAAAACAAACTAAGATGTTCTAGCAATCAAAAGTATTTGAACATTTCAACAATCATCAATACTTCATACCATGAAAACAACAGGTAGTAATTACTGTTTACAGATATCAGGACCTAACCGATTCAGCACAGATGCAGTTTAAAATTCCTAGATTTTGAATCTAATCTTTTAACAAGAGGTTGGGTTCTTTTTTTGCAATGTAACTTTCGAGAGTTGTTCGATCGACTAGAGCTGTTGTAATGCCATCGCGTGATACCAAAAAACCTGCAGCATAAATAGCGATTTGAATAGCCTTTTCTAAGCAATAGTCTCTTAACAAATATGCAGATAATGCACTAATGAATGCATCGCTTGCTCCGGTACTGTCAATTGTGGAGAAATTAGCAGCTGAGAAATATTTTTCTTGTTCAGCATTCTTTAAGAAGCAGCCTTGTTTTCCTAAAGTGACGATAACATTCTTGACACCCTTAGAAATCAAAAAGGCTGCCTTTTCTTCAATTGTTTTGTAATCTGGACATACTGAAGATAGTTCTTCCTCATTCGGAATAAAGTAATTTATTTTAGCTAAAAGTGAATCTGAAATTTTTTTTGAAGCTGACGGCTTCAATATTGTTTTAGCACCATTCTCTTTAGCTAATGTACAAGTCATTTCTACTGCATCTATTGGAATTTCGGTTTGCACGAGACAGTACTTCACATTAGATAATAGCTCTTGCTTATTTTCTAGAATAGTAGGTGATAACGCCGCATTTGCTCCTGGCAGAATTGAAATCATGGAATCACCACTAGATTCTACAGAAATATAGGCCTGACCTGTTTCTGTATCGTCTGATCGCGTGATTCCCTCAGTATTGACGCTGTTTTTCTTAAGTTCTTGAAACATAGTGTTTGATTCACTATCGGATCCAACACAGCCAATCAAACGTACTTGGTGCCCTAGTTTTGCAGCACCTATTGCTTGATTGAGACCTTTTCCGCCTGGACGCTTGCTTAGATTAGATAAAAAATTTGTTGCACCGTTATGAGGTAGTTTTGAGGAATATAGATAAGTATCCATATTGATACTTCCAACAACAAGAATTTTAGGACGTTCATTTTCAGCAGGGAATCCAAGTGACTTTGTGTTATCCAAAACCATTTTCTCATAAAACGGTTTTGGTTCTTCATCCTTTGTAATTAAACTAATAAGTGTACGGCATACATGCTCACCAAAACCTGTGTTGTTAATAGTAATAGTAGAAAGAGCATCTTGATAGTTCTTAAATTCTAATTCTGCATTATTGCGAATGGAAAGCAACGAATAATCTTTGGGTGCTTTGAGACCACTTTGCATAGTTAGATTATAGAGCTCAATAGACTTATAAAAATCAGCAGAAACGAAACCAGAGATTTGTCTATCAATAATAAAATCATTGATAGACAAATCTAATGTGTCAATAACTAGCGAATCATTAAACTTTAGATTATATTCAAAAAGGGCTTTCTTATACCCACTAAGAAAGGGATCCATATTTTTATCAGTTCCCACAATACAAGCTATTCTTTTATGCTTTCTTTCAATTAATTGTTTCGTTAAAAAATAGGCGATTTCTTCGTATGGAAGGGAGTAAGACGATTCATCTTGCAAATTTCCGAGTAATACTATTGGAATATCTAAAGCTTCAACATGCTTTAGATTTTTTAAACTGCTTTCATTTATTGGATCCCAAATTATTCCTTCTACTTGTTTTGTTCCTAAAGAAGTAATGTTTTTAAGCTCCTGTTTGTGATCTCCGAGACTATCAAAAATTATCGGACTATACCCCATCTGTTGTGCATAGTTAATGATTCCTTTTAGGGAATGTTCTACATATTTACTAGAGTTAATCAGTATACCGATTGAACCAGTGGATGTCCCGGAGTTAATGGTAGATGAATAGGGAGTGTAATTGTATTCATGAACTATTTTTAAAACTCTTTCACGAGTTTCTTTACTAATACTGGCATCCTTTTTATTCACAATTTTAGAAACCGTTGATACAGAAACTCCTGCTAATTTTGCAATATCTCTTATATTCATATACTTCTCCTTTATCCTCTTCTTCTCTCTTTCCCATCATACTCAACCTATTCAAAAAGGGTCAAGTACGTTTAGTCAAAAAGACTTAAAAAAATTTGAGCAATCGAAAAAAACATGTTGACAAAGTTAAACTGTGATGATAAATTCTAATCAAGGAAAACGTTTTCCGAAAATGTTTTCTTAAATTGATTTTATCACATATTAAAGAGGGAAACTACAATGAAAAAACTTTTTCAAGCATTTCTCCATAAAAATTTCTCGACGAAAGTGCTTGTATTAATACCGATAGCGGTTGGAATCAATTTGATTGGCGGCACACTTTGCTCAGCGTTAAAATTACCACTGTTTTTGGACATGATTGGTACCGTTTTAGTAGCCTGCTTAGCTGGTCCTTGGGTAGCAGCACTTTGCGGACTGATTACTAATCTATTTTTGGCAATTGTAACAAATCCAGTTTTTTTTCCATATGCACTTGTCAGTATCTTATGTGGATTAGTGACAGGATATCTAGTAAAGGCCGGTTTTTTTAAGAACATTGTCGGAGTGATATTCACGTGGATAGCTTGTACATTAACTAATTCTTTTACCTCATCTCTAATCACTATATTTGTATATGGAGGGGCAACAGGAATTAATACAAGTTCACTTGCAACAGCAGCATTAATTGCCGCTACAAAAGAAATTGTTTTTTCTGTATTTTCAACTTCATTAATAGAGAATTTAATCGATAAAGGATTAGTCTTTCTGATCGTATATTGGTTGGTTAAAAAAATACCTAAGCGTTTCTCTAGTCAATACGCTCCACTGGATAATGCTTCGTTGACAAATGGAAAAGCGGAAAATTGAAGGTGAGAATTTGTGAAGATGAATAATAGAATATATGTTTTTTTTAGAGCTTTAAATCCAATCACCAAAATATTACTAGTACTGAATTTAGGAGTAGGCTGCATAATATATCCTAGTCCATTTCTAGGATACTTCATATTAGCAATAATTTTAGTACTTGCTTGCTTTATGAAGTCAGGTAGAAAAATTGGTTTATTGATACTTGGTTTTGGAATCCCCGTTACATTTATGCTGCTTTTTATTCAAGGGTTATACAGTCCAAAAAATACAACAATAATAGCTGATTTAGGGTTCGCTGAACTAGGTTTGGAAGGAACGCTATATGCATTAAAAATTTCTTCCACTTTGTTAGTTTTTCTAACAACATTTTCGCTTTTTTTGCAAACTACTAAGAATTCGGAAACAGTAGCTGCGTTGACTCAATCTGGTCTAAACATGAAAATCGGCTACCTTATTCTAGCTAGTCTCAATGTTGTTCCACAAATGCAGAGAAAAGTAAAAATCATTCAAGAAGCACAAGAATCTCGAGGAGTCGAGGTAACAGGATCTTTTTTGCAAAGAGCGAAAGCGTTTTTACCGTTAATAGGACCAGTTGTTCTGTCTTCCCTGACCGATGCACAAGAAAGAGGCATGACCCTCGAAACAAGGGGATTTAGTATTAAGGGTATCAAGCCAACAACTTTGATTGATGTTAAACAGAGTTTAATTGATACGCTTCTAAAAGTATTATCAATCGTATTTCTACTGTTTTGTATAGTTATCCGATTTTAGAGATAGTGAGGTGAGTAGATGAATAAGATAGTCGAGACAACAAATTTTTCCTATCGATACAATGAAGCCCCAGATATGGCGCTAAAAGACATTAATTTTGATGCTCAAGCAGGAGAGTTTGTTGCGATAATAGGAGCAAACGGTGCCGGAAAATCAACTTTATGTAATGCATTAGCTGGATTAATCCCGAATTATTTTATAGGTCATACAAATGGGGAAATAAGGATAAGGGGAGAAAATATTTCAAAGCTTGGAGTGGGTGAATTATCACAAACGGTTGGATTAGTTTTTCAAAATCCGTTCAATCAACTATCCTATACAGCGGAAACAGTAAGTGAGGAGCTAGCTTTTGGTTTAGGAAACAGAGGATTAGTGAAAGAAATTATGATTGAAAAGATTAATAAGGTAGCTGAAATAGTACAGATTACTAACTTATTAAATAGAAACCCGTTAGAGCTTTCAGGGGGGCAAGTACAAAGAGTAGCCCTTGCTGCTGCAATTATTTTAGAGCCTCAAATTTTAATCTTAGATGAATGTACTACTCAACTGGATCCTGTAGGTAGTCAGCAAATTATGAAGACTGTTAAAATGCTCAATCGTGAAGGGATGACGATTATAATGGTGGATCATGACATGGAAAAAGTCGCTGACTTAGCAAATAAAGTTCTTGTTATGCATGAAGGAAGGTTAGTTTTAAATGATACACCACAAAAAATTTTTAGTAATCCCAAGCTAACGGATTATGGTGTGAAAGCACCTGATTATTATGAAATAACTAAAGATTACTCTCCTCATTCGGTTATTCTTACTGAGGAACAAGCTGTTAAAAGGTTGAAGGAGGTGTTGATGAATGAAGATTGAAGTAAAAAATCTCGTACATAAGTATCCTTCTGGTGAAGTTGCACTGAATGGTATCAGTGCTGTATTTGAAGGGACAGAACCAATTGCCATTATTGGTCAAAATGGTGCTGGAAAAACAACCTTTGTTAAGCATTTAAACGGTCTGTTACGACCGAGTGACGGTGAAGTTTTAATCAATGGTGAAAGTGTGGAGGAACACACAACAGCTTTTTGGTCACGAAAAATTGGGTACGTATTTCAAAATCCAGACAACCAGCTATTTTTGGAAAGTGTAAAAAAAGAATTTGAGTTCGGACCAAAGCAACAGGGAGTACCTAAAAAGGAAATCCGTTGGCGGTTAGAAAAAATAGCTGATTTAGTCGGTCTAACAAATAAACTTTATGTCCATCCGTTCGATTTAAATGCGACAGAAAAGAAGTTTTGTACCATCGGATCAATTCTCATGATGAATCCGGAAATGATTATATTAGATGAACCAACTTGTGGGCAAGATATTGAGGGAAATCAGCGACTGACTAAAATCATTGCTTCGTTGAAAGCAAATAATCAATTATGTCTAACAATTACTCATGATATGAAGTTTGTTGTAGAGAATTTCGATCAAATAATCGTCATGTCAAAAGGTCAGATTCTAAACAGAGAAAAGAAAGAAATCATTTTTTCTGCACCGGATGTTTTGAAAGCAAGTTATGTAAGTCCACCTCCAATTACAAGGGTAGGGCAAATATTAGATTTAGATCAGCCTGTTTTTAATCAGCAGGATTTTCACAGATACTTTGAAGAGAAGAGAGCTGACAAAAAAAGGATAAATGGGTGAAATAACCCTTTATATATATTAAGAAAGCGGGGATGAAAGTATGGATGCAACAAAAGAAAATGAGAAAATTATAGGCGTTCCGATACCAGAGGAAGGAAGTAAAGAGTTTGAAAAAATGAATCGAATGGCAAAAAAAGCCATTCCTTTGATCCTATTGATATTTACTTTTGGAATTTTGGAGCAACAAGCTTTTGGTATGATTTTTGTCAATATTGGACAACAATTAGGAGCGACAAATTTGGCACCTCTAATTACTTCAATTCCAGGAATTATTTTGGGAATTGTCTGTGTAGTTTATGGAGCACTTGGTGATTTTGTTTCATTGAAAAAAATGACATTATTTGGAGTAATTATTTTCGTTTTAGGTTCTATCATAGGATTTGGATTTGGTCCAAGCAGTATTTGGGCAGTTGTTATTGCTCGTGTTCTTCAATCAGCTGGAGGTCAGGTCGCAGGTTCTGTCTTTTTGGTTTTGGTTTCAAAGTATATTGCTAAAGAAAACCGCGTGATCTATTATGGTATTTTTGTAGCTGTTTTCCGTTTTTCAGCAGCTTTAGGTGTTGTTGCTGCTGGATACATTACAAAAATTGATTGGCGTTGGTTGTTTGCTGTTCCAATTATCTCTGTTTTATTCATTCCTTCGTTAGCAAAAAATTTACCTGATGAACGTGCAGAAGGGGCTAATATTGATTGGATTGGTTTTATCTTGATTGGGGCATTCGCTGGTGCAATGACTATGTTTTTCACTGATATGAATGCATTTTGGGCTATTTCATCAGTGGTAACGTTAGTATTGTTTATCGTTTATATTAATAAAGCGAAAAATCCTTTTATCACACCTGATTTTTTGAAGAATCCTGCATTGATTGCAACGATGTCAGTCATATTTATTGGATACTTCTTTAGTTACACATTAAATGCAGGCGTTAATGCTATTGGACTAAATGTTTTTGGCATTGATTCAGCAGAAGTGTCATTGCTATTAGTTGGATCCATTTTGTTAGCAGCCGTTTTAGGGTTTGTCTGTGGTCCCGTTGTTAAAAAGATTGGACGCTCAGCTGCAATTATTATGGCTTTGTCTTTTATGGGGCTAGGTTTGCTAGCAATTGCTTTTGCAATTCCTCATGGTAAAGTTTGGGCTTTGGCATTTGCTCCATGTATTTACTATTTTGGAACATCATTCTTTTACTCACCAATTGTTGATACAGCAACCCTAACAGTTACACCTGAAGAGTCTGGACGTGTATTAGGTGTAAATGATTTAGTACAAGCTATAACTGGTTCTGTAGGTGTAGCAGTATTTGGAGGTATGATGTCTTCTGGTGTTATGTCCGGAAGCAGTGTCGTTGGTTCAACAGCAGGAGCTGCTTCAACATATGCCAATATTTTCTTAATTGGCGGAATAATAGTATTGGTAGCGCTCGTAATATTCATTGTCACCAAAAAAATGATTTACATTCATGGTGAAAAAATTCAACAAAATAAATAGTAATAATAAAGCATTGGAGGATTCGAAATGGTAAAAAAAGTGATTCTAGATTGTGATCCAGGTCATGATGATGCATTAGCGTTGTTGATGGCTATTGCTTCAGATAATATTGATTTATTAGCAGTTACTACATCGGCTGGAAATCAACTTCCAGAAAAGACATACATTAATGCGAAGCGGTTATTAACACTTGCAAGAAGTGAAGGGATACCTGTTGCTAGCGGTGCGAAGAAACCGTTGCGCCGTGAATTGATTATTGCAGATGATGTTCATGGAGAATCAGGTATAGATGGTGCTGAACTGCCAGAATCTACAATCGCGGATTTAGATATTTCAGCAAACGATTTGATAGCAAAAATTTTGAGAGAGTCAGATGAAAAGGTTACTCTGATTGCTACTGGTCCATTAACAAACATTGCGATTTTCTTATCATCACACCCTGAACTAAAAGAGAAAATCGAACTGATTTCCTTTATGGGGGGAGCTTGTTTTGGTGGGAATATGACACCTCATGCTGAATTTAATATTTATGTAGATCCTGAAGCAGCAGATATCGTTGTTAAAGCAGGAGTTCCTGTAGCTATGTTTGGTTTAGATGTAACGTTAAAAGCTCAATTATTTGAAGAAGATATCAAGGAAATTCGTACTATAGGAAATCAAGTAGCCACAACAATGGCTGATCTGTTGGATTTTTTCAATCTGACAACTACACGACCATTCTGGGCTGATGAAACTCACGTTGAAGGTATCCATATGCATGATCCATGTGCTGTTGCTTATGTTATTGATCCGGATATGTTTACTGTATATCCAATGAATGTCCAAGTAGAAACTAGTGACACGTTAGCATTAGGAAGTACTGTAGTTGATTATGATGATGTCTACAAAAAAGATAAAAATGTTCAAGTTGCTTTTGAACTTGATTTAGATAAGTTCAGAAAACTGACTATGGATACGATCAAGTATTTTTCCTAAGATTTTTTAATATGGCATACATGCAAGTGAAGACAATTGGAGAGAAGTGCAGAGATGAATAAGATTACAGTAGTAGGCAGTATTAATTTGGACACAACGATTCGAACAGAACAATTTCCAAAACCAGGTGAGACGATTCATTCAAAAGAGATATTTACGAACGGTGGTGGAAAAGGAGCCAATCAAGCCATCGCGGCTGCCAGAAGTGGTGCGCAGGTAGATTTTATAGGCGCTGTGGGAAATGATGATGGGGGAAAGATGCTTGTAGATTTACTTAAACAAGATGGAATCAATACTTCAGGAATTGACCATTTGGATAGCGTGAGAACCGGAAGCGCTTATGTAACCGTTGATGATAGTGGTGAGAATAGTATTGTAATCTATGGAGGAGCTAACCAACAAATTTCAACCGAACACATTTTAGAGAATCAGAAAGAAATCTCTTCGAGTGATTATGTAATAGCTCAATTAGAAACTAATCTAACGAGTATTGAAAGAAGTTTTGAAATTGCTCAAAAAGGAGCTGCTTTTACAATTTTTAATCCAGCTCCTGCTCCTGAGATGTTGCCCGAAAAAATTATTCAAATGACAGATATCTTAGTACCAAACGAAATAGAATTAGAAACAATAGTAGGAGTTAAAATTACTAGTGAAGATGACTTAGTTAAGGCAGCTAAAACAATTCATGAATTAGGAGTTAAGGTCCTCGTTGTCACGTTAGGAAGTAAAGGATCATTCTATTCTATCGCAGAGAAAAAAACTGGATTTGTATCTGCTTTCGAAGTTAACGCAGTGGATACAACAGCTGCAGGAGATACGTTTATCGGTGCGCTTGCATCAAAACTGACTCATGATTTAGAGAATATTGAAGAAGCAATCTCATATGCAAGTAAAGCTGCTTCACTGACTGTCCAACGGTATGGGGCCCAACCAGCTATACCATATGAAACAGAGTTAGCCGTAGAAATATAAAAAAACATATTTAAATTGAGAACGCAAATAAACACTTCCTGTTTTTCTGGAAGTGTTTATTTGTATGGTTCTCATTAATAGCTACACATCTACTTTGGATTGCTTCTAATCTATTTGGCTTACAGGTGCTAGACCGTCAGGAAACCATTTTAAAAATCAAGTAACACATAAAACAACAGTAGCTAGTTCGTTTTAAAAATCTGAGGAACAATCATATCAATTTTAAGTATTTCATCCTCTGACAAAACTTTCCCATCTTTTCTCCAAATAGAGATTTTACGTTTTTCCTTTTCAAGGGCATAATTCTCCGCCACATATTTTGCTCGCTGATTATTCAAAAAGGTCTTAATGAAAATGGCACGTAATTGATTAAGGCTCAAGCCATTTAAGAATAAACTATCAAGAAATAATACCAAATTGGAAGTTCTGGAGTTATTTTGAGATCGACAATATTTCTCAAAATCGTTTATCTTTTAGATGCCTACTGGAATAAAACTATCATAGAGAAAAAAGAGTAGTACAAAAGATTGAGTCAAATTAAATGCACTTATCGACTCACTTGATAAAGGAAATCAACAAATTGTCTGAGTTCAACATGCCATTGATGAGCCTAGTGAAAATAAACTATTGAGCTTCGGAGAGAGTGTTATTCAGTTGATTAGTATGACAGTAATTAGTCAATTGCGCTGCAGGTGAGTGGGATTACATTGCATATTTTACAAGTCTTTTCTGATCAGCTAATAAACAAATATCAATCTTTTGTTCAGAATAAGATTGGAAAATTCTAATGAATTAAATCTCAACATATCCGAAGAGCAAGGTATTGCAGATTGAGAATTAAACAAGAAAGATTTCTCCAAATTGGAGAAACCTTATTTGAGTGACCTTTTTTTGAGATTTTCAACTGCTTAGCAGTTAAGAAGGTGTAATTGAATCGAAGTAGAAAAATCTATTTCCTAAAAGCATGTACTCTAAGGAAACGAACGGTAATGATTAAATAAAAATCAATGAGCCAAACCTGTTTACATAATTAAACAGAAAGCAGTTTAGTTCAATTATCTCTCTGGTTCCCCTACAATTAACTAGACCATTTTAACATCAATCAAATTATTAAATGCTGCAGTTAGTTCTTTTAAATCATTATTGGTTAAATTGGGGCTGATATAAACAATAGGAATACCGTGGTCAGTCTGATTTTTAGGTTTCGTGCAAGTTATGATTAAATCTGGAATAATTGCTTTATCGCTACCTAATGTACTAAAAATGGACAGACGATAAAACGGGCTGAAGAGAGAGAGTAAATATGATTTCAATAATTTCTCTATTGTAATGGGCAAATCAGTTTCTAACTGTAAAATAATTTTTGGATTGAAGTCCACAGGGTCTCCCAAAAGAGTATACATCTCAACCATACGTAATAAAAGAAAATCCTGAGAAGAGCTAAAAAAATCATCTTCTCTTTGCAACCATTTTAGTCGGTTTGCCATCTCTTTTTTTAGAAAAGGGAAATTGACATCCAAATATTCCTGATAATCATAGCCAGAAATCGGTACAGTGTAGTTTGGAAATAAAATACTTCTTAGCAAGGAGCTCATAAGTAAACTGGTTGCTAATTCTTGATTTTCTATAGTGGCTTGATTGAACTCTGGAAAGCGTGAAATAATTAATCTCAATTTTTCATTTATGATAGAGTTATTTTTTTGATGAAAATATAATATTCGTGAATATATATCTTTTATTGTATAGAACCTTACGCCCGTAAGTAATAAAAGGAAAAAGTAAAGAATTTCTTCCCAAGAAAAATCATGTATTTTGTTAAGCTGTTTCATAAAATTATCTCCATCAATTGGAGAGGGAGGTTCAAATACGAAGCAAACTAACTCTTCAGAAAAAACAGGCAGCATGCCCATTGAAATCTTACGCCCCATAGAATTTCTTAATATATTGATTGCCAAAATATAACTCCATTGATGAGTAATAATATCATTGACGTTCCCATATTTTGAAAACGTATGGTTAATAAAACTAGAGATTTGTTGTTCTGACAGATCATTGAACGGCCAAACAGTTCCTTTATAGATATACCAAAAAAAAATATATGTAAAAAAACGAATGGCGGGTTCTGTCCCAGATATATGAATGATCCCTTTTTTAATATGAAACGATAATTCGATAGATTTTGTATGTTTATTGAATTTTTTAAGCATTCTCCGAATAGTCATAGGGTCAGTATAGTGTTCATTAGCAAATTCATTCAAAAGAACTTCTTTTTTAAGTAGTAGTTGTTGTAGTAAATCAAATGAAAGAGATTTATGAACAATTGAAATAAGCATGGATTGATAATCTTCCTTACCGCCATTAAAAAAATACCCTCTACCATTTTCATGTTGAATCAAATCATAAGCAGTTATTTTCTTAGCATCTTCTTTTAAAAGATCACAGTACTTGATAATGGTATTCCTACTTTTTTTACAGCATTGTTGCAGTTCCATAGTAGTCAACCAAGTTCTATTTACGAATAATGTTTGTAGAAGTGAAAGTTCTAATTGGGTTTCTGAACTAAGTAATTGATTAATAAACAAAAAAACACCTTCTTCTCTTTTATAAATAAAAGGATAAGGTGTTTCTAAAGTTTATTCAATTAATTCCACACAAAACATGGTTGTTTTTTACCCAAAATATGTTATATAAATAACCGAATAATATGATAAAGTAAAAAAAGAAAAGCAGATCAATGGTTCAATTTTTCTTTTTTTTAGTACAAACAAGAAATATTTGTAAAACGATCAAAAAAACAAGGGCTATTTAAGAATAACATCGAAAATTCTAATTACATTGTAATCAATGTAATTCGTATAGTCAATAATTTTTTGGTAGCATTTGAAAAATTATTATTACACGATATTAAATGGTTTTTTACGCTTATTAACTTATAAAAAAAGTTAATAAAATGTTTGTTATAAAAACCGTCTAAATAGCCGTCAAGAAATAGGAGGAAAAATGTTGGTTCGCCGTGGAGAAAATATTTATAAAAGAAAAGATGGTCGTTGGGAAGGACGCTATAAGAAAGGTCGAAAGGAAGATGGGAAAATTATCTATGGATACATATACGGAAGAAGTTATCAAAGCGTAAAGGATTCATTGTCCCTCTATAAATCGAAGTATAATAATGGGAAAGAAATCACAGGAGAATTATCCATTAGTGTAAAAGAATGGATGTACCATTGGCTTTCACAAAATAAAAAATTCATAAAAGAATCTACTTATTCAGGATATAAATATAAAATAGACAAATATATAATACCAGTTGTCGGTCATTTCGAGATGAATAAATTGGCCGTTCATGATTTGGAAAATATGATAGAAATTTGGCAAGAATCTGGGCTGTCGTCAAGCTCTATACGAGTGGTGTTTACAATTTTGCGAAGTAGTTTCTTATTTGCTGTGAAAAAGAAATATCTAAATGAAAACATCTGTGAGCATGTGGACCTACCTTCCGAAAAAAGGACTAAAGTTCGTTCACTAACAATTCCTGAACAAAAGATGTTAGAAAATGAGGCAAGAAAAAGTATTGATGGTTTGGGGTTTGCAGTAATTTTTTCTCTTCGCACAGGATTGCGAATAGGAGAATTGGCTGCATTAAAATGGGAAGATATAGACATGGAGGGAAATTATATATATGTGTCTCATACAGTTCAAAGAATACCAAAGCACAATGGAGCATCAAAAACAAAAATTATTTATTCAACAACTAAAACACAGACCTCAATAAGAAAGATTCCAATGAGCGATGACATAAAAAAATGGTTGCTAAAGAGAAATAACACAAGCACACCTTATATTTTTTCTAACAATGAAACACCTTGTGAACCGAGACTGATTACATATCATTTTCATAAAATTAGAGAGAGGGCGGGTTTGAATAATATTCATTTCCATCAGTTGAGGCATACTTTTGCGACAAGATGTTTAGAATCTAGCGCAGATATTGCTTCTGTAAGCTCACTTCTTGGCCATTCATCCATAAAAATGACCCTTGATATTTATGCTGATACTATGATGGAAAATCGAATTAAAGCTATTAAAAACATGGAAATGATTGTTAAAACAGCATTGTAATTAATTGTTTAGGGGTGTTTTCCGCTTTCTATGAAAATATACAGTCACTAGTTTTCAAAAATTAAGTATACTTAAAAGAGAACTCATGATAAAAAATAAATCCATTAAGTGTAATTCCACTTTTGGCTTTATTTCTTATCATGAGTTTTTTTATAATATCCAAATTCAAATTAGTTTATTAGCCGTCATAAACCGTCAGTAAAAGAAAAATAAGAGTAACTATCGGTATTAATAAGACATTTCTTGTTTGTACTAAAAAAAAGAAATATTTGAGAATATATCTACTTAGTAAAGATATATTCGTCGTCAATCAATCTTATTTTACCACTAAAGCGATAGTAATTAAACTTATTCAAATAATTCGATTTAGGCTAGTTGAGTAACAAGAAAATCTTCTAAATGTACTTTGTGGGAGGAGTGAAAATTATATCTAAACTATTAAGGAAGATCGTAATCCAATTCTAGATCAAATTTATCGAATTAAAATTGGGATTGTTCATTAATTAAGAGGAGACGGGGGAATATATAAATGAAAATGAAAAAGGTATTAATTACTAAGATCGCACTAACAACAACATTATTTACAAGCCTTTCTGTTATGGCACCAGTAGGGGATATTCTAGTTGCCCATGCTGAGGGACAAAATATCAGCTCAAATGCTGTATCTGATAATACATCAGAGCGCTCAATTACGATATGGAAATATGAAATCAATAATACATCTGAGCTTGGTGATAGAGGAGATGGCATTAATCCAGATCCAAGCAAAGCTCCTGATTTAAATGGTAAGAAATTGATGGAGGGTGTTCATTTTGAGTTAGTTAAGGTGAAGCCTTTAAATACTTCAGCTTTAACGGATCCTTTGAAACAAAAAGAAGGTACGGATTGGGAAGAAGATACTAGCTTTACTAAGATGACTGGCAAAACTGATGCTAATGGTAAATTGACGTTTGATGTGGGAACTGGAAAAGCAGCGGATGGTATTTACTTAGTTCGTGAAGTTGTGAATCCTGATACAGGAAAATACGATTACATGGATAAAGAGACAGGATCATTAAAAGAAATTAGTTCTCCCATGGCGCCATTCTTTGCTCATTTACCACAAACCCAACGGGATGATACAGGTAAATTGATTTATGATGTTCATGTTTATCCCAAAAACATTGTAACAGATACAGAATTAGATAAAACTGTTGAAGGTGGTAAGGGATTCTCAATTCAAGCTGGTAATTCGTTCCAGTGGGAAGCAACAACGAAGTTGCCAAGTGGTTTATATAGCAAGGTTACACAGGATATGACAATCATTAATAGGTTTGATAGAGATAATAATCCATTACCAGATTTAGATGTAGCAGCAGGAACAGAAATTTATGCGGATTATTTTGAAGTAGTCGATGAAATTGATCAGAGATTGGCTTTAGAAGATATTGAAGTAAGAGTTTTAGGAGAAGACGGTGTTACTTGGACGACATTAACAAATGGCGATGAGTATGAAGTGTCATTAAATGGAACTACAATAGCTTCTCCAAATAAAGTTACTGCTGATGCTAATTCAGAAAAAAAAGTACTTGTAAGTTTAACAAATGACGGTATGAGAAAGGTCGAAGAAGACAAGGATCAAAAGATTCAAGTTATTTATAAAGTGAAGGCTGTAAAAGACTTCAATGGATCGATTTCCAATAAATATGATGTAAATTACTTGATTCCAGGCCAAAAACCTTTTGAAGGTACGAGTGATGAACCGGAATATTTCGATGGTGGTTTTAAAATCAGTAAATCTTCAGAAGATAAAACGAATAAATTAGCAGGTGCTGAATTCTATATTTCTGAATCCGAAGAAGACGCCAAGGCCAAGAAATTCCTCGCTTCAGATGGTAAATCATACACTCTAAATGACGATGGCACAGCAACTCCAGCATTACCAACGGGCGTGACATTCTTGACAACTACATCTGATGCAGATGGGGTAGCCAAGTTTGACGGGTTGAAACTTGATTGGTTTACAGATAGTAATGGAGATGGGAAACAAGATCCTACAATTCCATCAGAAGCAACTTGGGAAAAGGATAAAATCAAGAAATCTTACTGGATTGTCGAAACAAAATCTCCATCAGGATATGAATTATTAAAAAATCCAGTTGAAGTTGTTGTAACCTTAGATTCACATAAAAATGTAGTAGTTGATGTAGAAAACAAAGAGAAAACAGACCTTCCATTTACTGGTGGGGACGGCATGACATTGATGATCGTGATCGCTTTAGGAGCCATTGCAATTGGTACCACAGCAGTTGTGATAGACAAAAAAAGACGTGCAGTATAGAGGCTAAGAAAGGATGGGAACAATGAAGAAAGTGAATAAGTCGCAAAAAATGCTTATAATTCTTCCCATCGTTATTCTTTTAGGAGTGTTCATTTTTGTGGTCACTCCTAAAGGTCCAATATTAAAAGCATTAAGCTCTCGTGATTTGGTTGATGTATCACCTATAGGAGATAAAAATGATCAAGATCAACTGATTGAGACGACTAAAAATAGCTCTTTGATCAAGGTCGTGGCAAAAGAGACTGGGATCTATAAGGTAAAAAAAGAGCCTGGTTATTCACTCACTTTAATAGATGAGAAAAACGAACAATTAACGGTTTCCATTCTCGATGAGAAGAATTATATGACTACTTTTTATGGTAGTGATAGTGGACAGGAAGCCTTAAGTGATTCAAAGACGGGAAGTTCAGAAATTAAGGAAAAGGCTCCCGAATTTGCACAGATTACATCCTCTGGAGAGCTAGATTCATACTATTTGAATTTAGAAAAGGGAAGCAGTCTATATTTGCGTGTTGAGCGAAATGGTTCAGATGCGACTAAAGTAGAGTTACAAAACCGAAAAGACGAAAAGAATAGTCAGGTACTTGTGAACTTTATAGTTGATAAGGAAACAAAAGAATCAACTAAGGGTAAAGAAGATTCTTCTGAACAAGTCTCCGAAGAAACACAATCTTCATTGACAGAGGAAAAGATCAATTCATCCGAAGATGCTGTTGATCAGAGCTCATCGTCAGAGAAAACAAAGACTATTGAAAAAGAAAATCCGAAAGACATAGAAGAGAAAAATGAAAGCTCTACTCAAAAGAAAACTGAAGATGAGTCACCAGATCAGGCGTCAATAGCCTCACCAAAAAACTATGAAAAAGTATTGTTTGTTGAAACAAAAGAAACCGACAAAACAGATAAAGAACTTGAAAAGGGAGATTACACAGAAAAAGATTCTTTAAAAAAACCAGTTTTTTTTAAAAGCACCGCAACTCATGATGAGAACAAAACTAAATCTGAACAGGACTCACCAATTATTATCCGAGATGCCAATTTATCTGTTAAGACAGGAACAGCAGATTTTGATAATGATGATTCACCCGGTAATGATTCTAGGGAAGACAATGATATTGTTAGGACTTTTGATCAAATAAGTTATCTGACATCTTTTTCAATTCAAAACATTAAGAAAGACGTTGAATATACTGATATTCGATATCGTGTAATTGCTGAGATGCCCAATGCAGTGGAAGTAAAAGATTCTATACCACGAAATCATGGAGAAATTGCAAATGGTACATACATTGATAGTGCCGAAGGAGATTCCTCACAATCTTCTAGAGGGGTTATGGAGTCTATGATATCCGATTCTGGTCAAGTTTTTGTACCAGTAATTCTAAATGTTTATGGTTCTAATCAAGGTGTGAAAATACAGCCGATAATTAAGTTGGAGATAGTGGATGCGAAGAATGTGAAAACTGGTGAAATAGAGAATATTAATGCAGTATATGATATGAATTCTCTATCGAATTTAAAATCACCCATAACAACAGTCTCAGCAAAACCATCTGTAGGTGTTAAATTGACTCAGGGAGAAGTAAAAGATAGCTCTGTGTTTGGAGTAACTAATGATAAAGTGGCGTCCTATGATGTTGGGATAGCAACAACATTACAACCATTGCCTGGAAAAAAAGATTATAAGGGTTCAACTTTTCCAAAAGGACCAATTACTTATCAAATAAAGCAAAAAGGTAGCGCTAACGCCGGCGATTTAACAACTGCACAGTACAACCCATTTACAATGAAAGCATATGCACCTGCAATCAATAATCGAAGTCAAGGTTCTTGGAAGAAAACTGGAACAGTTAATGTCGATAAGTTTACAAGACCTTTAGATATACCTAATGCAAATACGGGAGCAATATATATGTCTCAACCCGAAGTAAATGTAGAAAAAATAGGTGTATATAACTCTGGAGATTTTGTAAGTACGAATGGAACATATACAACGGATGTTTCAAATAGTAATTATGTCGGTATTTTGAATCCATATACTTACAATATGACTGGAAACAGGACACAAACAGCAATGGCCAAAAGCTTCTCTAGTTTAGAAATGGTTTTTTATTGGGATAAAACAAAAACTATAAATGCGAGTCTTGCTAATAAATGGACACAATATACTATGACTTTATATGTCGATAAAGTTTCGTATGATGGAATATCGACATCTAATGATTCCTCTATTTCCTATCAAAATAATGTTACACCCTCTGGGAGTTATTGGGGCTATACTACAATTTTATCTCCTTCAGACAGTGGATACAAAATAGAAGGAAGTTATTATTCTAGTTCAACCCCAGGTCAAGGCAGAACCGTCGAAAATTTTGGTAATTCACAAGTTTCTACCGGACAAGCAGTATATTTATCTAGGTATGATGCTACATCTAACACTACTATAGCAAAAAGTTCAAATTCTATACTTGAATGGGATCCAACAGCATTCGAATATGATAAATCGAGAGCTGCACTTTTTGATCTATGGTCAACAAAAAATGGGAGTTATATTTTAAAGTATGGAATAGCAAAAAGTTTAAAACAAACACCACCTTATACAATGCGAGTATCGCAAGTCGATTCCGATAAACTTTTGTACGATTGGTATGATTCTCCTGATGAGGCAGAAAAACAAGGGAGTATTAGTGCAGTTTATGCTGAAGCAGCCTATGACCATGATCCAAGTGTCTACAAAAATTTGACAGTTGGAATGAAAGTACCTGTAATAGTCATAGCTAATTCTGGAGACAAAAGTAAAAGCGGTCAACCTATAGTGGTCACAGGCTCACATAAATTTTTTAAAGAAAATGGTGGTATTTTATATCAAGCACCAGCAGAAACAGCAAACAATGGCTATTCCTCAGCAAAAAATGGTTTTTATACAAATGTTAAAGGATATGGAACATATGTCCCGACAAGATTTGACAGTTCGGGGAATATTGTTGGTAAAGTCACTGATTACATGGATTATTGGAATTTTATTGGCGATAGTGCCTATGTAAAAAACATGGCTATTACTACTAAGACTGAGGTATTTGAAAAAGTTTATCAATCAAATCAAGATATTGATATAAAAGTAACCGGAGTAATGACTGGAAGTGATACGGTTACTTATGATGGAGCCCTTACAACCACTCTACCTAAAGGTATTTCTTACAAACCTGATTCTTCAGTCGATGGTAATGGGAATAAATTACCAGAACCTACAATCACAGTAAACGAGGGCGGAACAACAAGCCTTCGTTGGGTATTCAATGAATTAACTAATGACCAACGTAAATTAGGAATAGAAGTAAAATTTAAAGCAAAATCAGATTTTTCTCAGTTGAGTTTTAAAGAGAGTGGATATACGAATAGTCTTGTAGTTAAAACCGTTGGAGAAATGTGGGTTAGTGGGAATCCTACATTAAATGATAAAAGTACTGAAGGGATTCGCTCTTCACAAGATGATTTCATTATTATGCTAATTCAGCAAGTCATTTTAAGTAAGAAGGCCAATAAACCAGCGATCGAACTCGGAGAGACAGATCCTTTAGGTGTGGATAATACGATCACTTATAAAGTTAAGATACTCAATAATAGTGCTGCAGCAATTCCAGAAGCCAAGTTACTAGATGTCTTACCTTATGATGGAGACTCTCGTGGGACCAAACTTTCAGGAGCTTATACGATTGAAGAAATTTCTGTTAGTGAGCCAGCAGCCACCATCAGTTATACGAATTCCACAGCGGATGAAAAGACAGATCCAAATACTATTTCAGGATGGTCAAATTATGTCTCGGGAACAACTCCAACAACTTCAATAAAGAATGCCAAAGCAGTTCTAGTCTCGATTCCTTCGTTAGGTGTTGGGAAAGAAGTTGAGTTGACTGTGAAGCTTAAACCTACAGATCAAAAAGCTGGAGATGTATTTGTCAATGATGCCAGTATGAACTCCAAGCTAAACCTGCCAATAGAATCACAAGCGGTCTGGACACGTGTTTATGGTCGTGAGCTAACAGGTGTCGTTTGGTTTGACGATAATTTAGATGGGTTAATTGGAAATAAATCAGCAGGCGGTCTGGAAGAATTTGCTAAGGATATTCCAGTAAAACTTTACCGAACGAGCTTGGCTGACGAAAATTACAAAGATAAATTAGTCGAAGCAAGCTTAACAGGTGAGAAGTTTGTTGACGCATCAGGGAAATCGTTAATTAAAACAGATAAAGATGGAAAATATGCCTTTGCTGCAATACCTGAAGGAACCTATGTTGCCGAGTTTGTTATTGGCGATCGCGTAGAGAAAAAAGAATTCCATGTCACAAAACAATTAGTTGGAGACGATCCAACCAAGAATTCGAAGGCTGATCCGACAACCTATAAAACACCAGGATACAAAGCACCATTATTAGAAAATTTAAATAGTATCGAAAATGTTGATACCCCTACGTACAAAATCAACAATGTGAATCTTGGATTAATTCGTCCTGCTACACTTCGCCTTTTCAAATTTGAAACTGGGAGTGCGGTAGATGCTAATGGGGATGGGAAGCTAAGCGACGAAGAAAAGGCAACTGGAAAACCGTTAAAAGGTGCAACATTTGAGATCTATAAAAAAGGAGAAACGACTCCACTTGGAACTGTGGATACAGATACTAACGGGTATTTGATGTTTGAGTATCTATATAAAGGGAGTTATCAACTGAAAGAGATCAAAGCACCCGAAGGATATGAATTAATTAAAGAACCGATTGATGTGGAAGTTGTCGAAGGAAATCAGAATATCGCCCTATTTGCTTCAGATGATAAATCCACAGAATTACCATTCACTGGCGCAAATAAATGGGTACTTGGACTTCTGATTGGTGCAGCTATCACTATGGTGGCAGGATTTGGTGGAATAACGTATTACTATCGTCAACCGAAAAAGAAGGGGGAGTAGAGAATGAAACAAATGTTATCTGGAGTTCTCTCTTTACTTTTTCTGATGATAGTCATTCTTGCTCAGGCACCTCAAGCATTTGCTGAAGATCAAAGAAGCAGCATAACAATCGTGAAATACAAGCTAACAGAAGCGGATTTGGCTGAAAATCCGTTGCCAATCGATGGAACGAAAATTGAAAAGGCAGTAAATAAAGAGGGTAAAACGTTCGAACCGCTATCTGGAGTAAGTTATGAAATCACACGTGTGTCTCCTGTAAATGGAACAACTCAGTTTGAGCCTGTACAGGGAACAGATGCCTTTAGTAAGACAATTACAACGGATAATAATGGGCAGGCACGACTTTCCGATTTGGTCCAGGGGACTTATCGAGTAATTGAAAAAGCTCAGGATCAAATCAAAGAGCCAATGGAGCCAGTTATATTAGAGCTTCCTTTGCCTCAGCGTAGTGGACAGTCATTAAACGATGTTTATCTTTATCCAAAATCGAGTATAGCTGGAGCAACTGTAATTGATCCTAAGGAAATAACTACGGAAAAAGGCACCAGTCCCGAACGTATTCCACAAACGAGCGGAACGATTGGTTCATACAGTTCATTTTATGTGATTATCATTTTTCTAACTTTGATGGGGTTTATAGGTATTCGAATGCTGCGATCCAAGAAACATTATTACTAAATGTATCTAGAGGAAGCGTTGGAAATCCACGCTTCTTCTTTTAAAAAGAAGGGGAGAGTTCTGTTGGAAAATCGAAAAAAAAAATCCCATTCTTTATTAATGAAATTTGCGATACTAATGATTTTTTCTGGAGTGGCTATTCTTTTGTATCCAATCGTTGGTAATTATTTAGCGAATCGTGAACGAAGCCAAGCTTCTACTGCTTATGATAATGCACTCGAACAAATGAGCAAAAAAGAGCGGGAAGAACAGTATAAGTTAGCGAAAGAATACAACAAATATATTTTCGGTAAGCAACAAGGAAAAGAAGTTGAACCAATTCTTTATGAATCAGTATTAAAAAATAAATCAAAGGTAATGGGAACCATTGATATTCCGGCTATTGATATTGAAAAAATGCCTTTCTTTCATGGAACATCTTTTAAAACATTGGATAAAGGCCTGGGGCACTTAAAAGAGTCATCTGTACCGATAGGTGGTAAAGATTCAAGAGCTGTTATAACTGGACACAGTGGAGTTAAGAACCAAGTTCTCTTTACTGATATCCGAAATCTTACTGAAGGAGATCTCTTTTTCATCAACATTCTGGGAAAGCGATTAGCATATCAAATTGACTCTTTTGAGGAGATTTTACCGAGTGAAGCTGAAAAAGTAAAAATTGTTCCTGGAAAAGACCAAGTGACATTGCTAACGTGTACCCCGCCTGGAATTAATACATATCGATTACTTGTTACAGGTCATAGAATTCCTTATAAAGACGCTATGAAAAAGAGAATCAAAAAGCGTAACTTATGGAGTTATCAAACGATTGTATTAGGAACAATAGGAATCAATTTGTTACTATTTTTAATTTTAGTCGCGATCTATCGTTATCAAGTGAAACGATTTAGATCAGATAATCCTAAAGTTGTCGAAAAAGCTAGGAAGCGGTTGAGATTGCTTTTCAGAGTAACAAAGGGATATTTTGTTTTACTATTTGTTATTATGTCAGCGGTTCTTGCAGTAGCAATCTATGGATATGCTCATATGCAGCAGGAGACTACGGTCTCGGCCGTGGATATAGGTAGAGAGGAGTCATTGAGTAACTACAATTTAAACAAAATAAGTACGGCTAATTATGAAGAAAAGCAAATTGCTAGCGTTAGTGTAGCAGATTATGCACATGCTAAGGCTGTGACAAAAGATACGATCAATAATTGGGGAATTGGAAAATTAGTAATTCCAGATGCACAAATTAATCTCCCCATTCTAGCCGGACTTGCAAATGAGAACCTCTTAACAGGAGTAGCAACCTACAAATTGGATCAACAGTTAGGCAAAAATAATTATGTATTGCTGGCTCATAATATTTATGATCAAGACTTACTCTTGCACAGAATAGAAAAACTAAAAAATGGAGACAAGATTTACGCAACAGATTACAGAGATATATACATCTATGAGGTAAATCTTAACAAAGTTGTTAGAGACATAGAAGTGTCTTATATAGAGAAATCAAACGAGCAAGAAGCAAAAATAACTTTGGTTCGTTGTGAAGGAAACATAGGTACTATTTATCGTCGGGTAGTTCAAGGGAAGTTAACTGGCGTTCAACCATTGGATGATTCATCAGAAAACCAAATGAAACAGATGGATCTAAAAAAGAGCGAAAAAAAATCAAACGGTGTAGTAGTAAAAAAGGAGCCTGTAACAGAATTTGATAGTTTCTCAATGGCTATTGCTGCAAGATTTGTAGCAGATCCATTGCAAACAATTATTCCAATGTTCCTATTTTTCTTATTACCCATTTTATTTTTCAGTCTAATGCGCTAAGGAGAACAATGATGAAAAAGAAACTATTGAGTATATGCATTCTTGGGATTAGTGCATATACCATTCATAATCTATTTGGAGAAAAATTAAAAGCAGACGAGCTTTCGATAGTTGAAGAATCCAGTAACGTGATTGAATATAGTCCTACTGTTGAATCTTCAAGTAAGAGCATTCAAAGTGTTAATGCACAAGAATCCTCTGAAAAAGGGACTATTGAAGAAGTGGTACCTTCTGCTGAGCAAAAAGAAGAAGACCTACAGTCGACAGCCCCACCAACAAAAACAAATGAAACTTCAGATAACCTGAAAACATCTAGCAATGAAATCAATTCTAGTAGTGAGCTTTCTTCGACGTCAACGAGTAGTACTCTCACGACAGAGACTACAAGCACTTCAACTGCTGAAAGTGGTTCAAGTGAGACGACATCGAGTAGCACAACAATGACAAGTGAAATGAGTTCTTCACAAAGTAGTAGACCTGAAGAGTCATCAACAGCAACTTCTAACTCAATACAGGATTCGAAAGAGTCTTCGGAAGTAGTCGAAGGTACTACAAACTCGGAAAAAAAAGAGCAGAAATCCGAATCAATTGTTGGTAGTTCTAATCAAACAGTCGTTCAATCTCCAGATCCAAGCCCCTTTTCTGTGAATATACAATCGATGTTACCTACTTATAGTCACCCTAGCGAATCATCGGTACTTTCTTCTAAAGAAGCTAAAGTCGAGTTGGATGAAGCACTTCAAGTCAGCAAAGTAGCAGAGTCAGATTTGAAAGGATTCGAATTACCTCTTTTAGGAACATTTGAAAACAAAAATAAAGCGATCCTCGTCTTCGAAGGAATCAAATTAGTTGGAAAAGAGAAAGAGACCGATTCACAGGTTAACTCTGTAGAAAAGCTGTTAAATCAACTTACTTCAAAATTATTCGGAGAGGATTTTGAACATGTTAAAAAGGCAAACAGTAAAACAAGAGAACCAGGTGACTTGTTATACAAGAAGAATACTCTTGTTGGCATGTATTTAGGCGATGATCATTACTTAAGTTATGAGCAGAAAGAGAAGGATGAGGATGACTCTTATGGAGAGGTCGTTATTGAACAATTCACGTCGGAGGAACCAGAAACGTTATTTCAGTATAGCGAAATGATAGATCTAACTGCAACTGATTATGGAAAAGAAGTAGAAAAAAACTATCCGGCTTCTATGGATTTTCAACCAAATGATCAAACGGCTGCATTTATTGAGGAAATTTCCGATAACGCACAAGATTTAGGGCTGAAATATGACGTGTTTGCATCAGTTATGATCGCTCAAGCGATACTAGAAAGCGGCTCAGGAACAAGCCAGCTATCTATTGCTCCTTACCACAATCTTTTTGGTATAAAAGGAACGTTTAAAGGCTCTTTTGTAAACTTTTCGACGCAGGAAGATGATGGTAGTGGTGAAATGCATTCTATTAATGCGGCATTTAGAAGTTATTCCAGCTATGGAGAATCCTTAGGGGATTACGTTACACTGATCCGTTCAGGAATACAGGGAAATGAGAATTACTACTCAACTGCATGGCGATCGAATGCGAAAAACTATTTAAGAGCAGCTGACGCACTAACAGGAAGATATGCGACTGATACTTCATACAATAGAAAAATCAGTTCGTTGATTGCTGCGTATCATTTAACACAATATGACGTTCCTAAAAGTGTGGAGGGGACTCAAACAGGCGCTGTATTACAAGGGAAAGAGAACATACCAGAAGAGTATCGTTCAGCAATGAAATTCCCAGATTATGATGGAAAAAACTATAATTCTTCCGGTTCTTATCCTGTGGGGCAATGTACTTGGTATGCCTATAATCGTGTAGCCCAATTAGGAAAAAAAGTAGATGACTTTATGGGCAATGGCGGTGAGTGGGGGAGCAAAGGTCGAGCTTTAGGACATAAAGTTACACAAACACCAACTGCGGGATATTTGATTTCCTTTTCTCCAGGAACAGCGGGTTCTGATCCACGTTATGGGCATGTTGCTTTTGTTGAAGCCGTCACTTCAAACGGCATCTTAATATCTGAAAGCAATGTGATTGGTGGAACAATTATTTCTTATCGAGTGATAGATAATGAGCTCGCTAAATCAACGCTTGTTTCTTATATTGAGCCGAAGTGATGTGGAAGGGAACTCTTCAGAATTGAAGAATAAGACTATAAATATCGGATTTATAACATGTCTAATTCTTATGAGTCTTATTATCGTGTTTATCCGCACGACTTTTATCGTACATCCAATCTCTGGAAAATCAATGGAAGATACATTGAATAATGGAGATTGGGTACTGATAGATAAAAGAAAGGAATTAAAGAGATATGCCATTGTTGCTTTTTCAGATCATCGAAATGGAGACCTGTTAGTCAAACGAATAATTGGCCAACCAGGTGATTCCTATATCATTCAAAATAATGTGATGATTCTTGATTTAGGAACTAGCAATAGTTTTCAAACGACCATACAGATTGAATTAGAGAAGGACATCGCAAATGAATTAAGAAATCGAACAACAATTCCTGAGAATGCCTATTTTGTCATGGGGGATAATGTTGATATTTCTAATGATAGCCGTTCCTTTGGTTTTGTATCTAATAAACAGATCGAAGGGAGAATGGTAAAAGTCCTGTGGTCTAAAAAATAGACAGATTACTTAGAGAGGTGGAAATTGGTTGTTTGTTCCTATTGGGATATGCCTTGTACTTTTAGTCATAATGTTTATCTTTATTTTCCATCAATTGGTGAAGCAACAGAAGTTAAATCAAATTAAAAATAATAAAAATTCTCCATCAGAATTACTTGAAAAACTAAGCTTTTATGAAAAAATTGAAGATCAAAAACAAAGGAAATACAATCAGTATAATTTTCTAACCATGATAATCAGTTTATTCATAGTTTTGTCGATTATAATACTCCTTTCAAATAAAATCATATACACAAAAAATCAAGTTCAACAATTACAGGAAGAAATTCACACATTAAAAGTAGAACAAAAGCAGCTTATTTCCAAAATGCCGGTTAAGCAGTATCCAGAAGAAGGACTTGAATTAAACAAATTGGAATGGGCAAAAATTTTTGACCAAGAGGGGTCAAGTAAAACGCAAATGAAACTTGAGACAGAAGTAGCTGCTAAGATGGGCCCATATTTTGGTATATCAAGAGTATTGACTAATGTAGAAAAGTCACCTAAATCATTGTCAATCTCTTTGATAGGAAATACTCAGGAGGAAGAAAACAAGAAATTGATTGAAAGGAATATTGAGTGCTTTGTGCAAGAAGTAGAAATGATTCCTCAATTAATGAAAATTCATATAAAAGTAATGAATACAGAAGGTAAGAAAAATAAAATTCTAATTAATAAAACATACTCACGGCAAAAGTCAGACGATGCATTTACTATCCAAAA
This sequence comes from Candidatus Enterococcus murrayae, assembly GCF_017315985.1. GTDB lineage: Bacteria > Bacillota > Bacilli > Lactobacillales > Enterococcaceae > Enterococcus_A > Enterococcus_A murrayae. The sequence continues at coordinate 79,930 of NZ_JAFLVR010000002.1, forward strand.
AAAATAGAAATAGTAGAGGCAAAATATTGGAAAGGAATACCGTAATTTATGCCAAATGTCCGATCACGTCAAGCAAAAAAAGCAGAGAATCCTTATAAACGTTCAGTAACTAAGAGTCTTGTTCTAACTATATTGACCCTTTTCTTGTTAGTTGTCATGTTTATCTCGGGACAGTTTGTAAGAAAAACATACAGCCTTCATCCTATTTCTGGCACTTCGATGGCGCCAACGCTGACAGAAAAAAACATGGTACTAGTAAAAAAGAAAGCGAAAATCATGCGTTATGATGTGATCGCCTTTTCAGTTGATGGTGAAAAAGAAAAATTTGTTAAACGAGTGATTGGAATTCCAGGAGATAAACTGTTTATTCGAAATGATCGAATTGTTTTGAGTATTGATGACTTTGAGGCAACTTATACTTTTCAATTGTCACCTTCAATTTCAGAAGAGTTTAAAGACTTAACAACTGTTCCTAATGATATGTACTTTGCTATTGGAGATCATGTCGATGTTTCTAAGGATAGCCGAGCATTTGGTTTTGTTTCTAAGGAATCAATTGAAGGGACAGTTCAGTTTGATTTTCCAACATTAAAATAAAAAAGGCTAGAAATAAAGTGAAAAGAGGAGAAAAGTGGTGATTGTAAATTGGGTTAGCGTAGGAGTGCTCATTGCAGTGTTCATAATAGCTTGTCGACGGATAGCCATCAAATGGCAAATAGAAAGATTGAGGCTACCTCGAAACTTACCGTTATCTTTTCAAAGAAAGCTTGATTATGTGAAGCAAATTGAACAAAGCAAACACGTGTCAGCGCTATTATTTTTGACTCTATTTTTAGGAGTGGCATTATCTCTTAGCACGTTTAGTTCATTTCAATTGAACAAGCAATTGTATACCTTGGAAGAAAAAAACAATGCACTTGGAGATAGGCTATACAAAGTAGAGAAAGAACAAAAACAGATGAACACTAAATTACCTATTAAGGCATATCCGCAAAAGGGGATTGGATTAAAAGACTATTCTTGGGAACAAATATTTGCTGATGAAAACCGAGAGAAACAATATGAAATTGAGAATGATATTTCAGAAAAAGTTGCTCCCTACTTTGGTCTGTCAACGACACTGATTGTTTTAGATATTCCCACTCAAACACTAAATATTGCTTTGGCTGGGAACTCTGGAAGTGAGGAAAATAAAAAACAAATAAAAGATAATATAAAAAACTTTGCTAAAGAAGCAAAAGATATTGAAAAGTTAACTCAGATTACTTTTCAGATGAATTTGTTGAACGACAATAATAAAAAAAATATGTATAGTTGTACATTCTCACGTGAAAATGCAACTGAGAATTTTGTATTAATCCAAGAGGATGAATGATGAAAGAGGGAGAACAATGAACGCACAACAAAAGAAAAATGGCTGGTTTTTTAATAAGAACATTATTGATGAAATTAATTCTGTCCCAGAGGATGTAATGGTGAACACTCCTGTGATGCCAACTATTGATACAAAAAATGATGAGGTTGCAGAATTGAAGCAACGATTAGCAGAAAAAGAAGAAGCTTTTGAACAATATAAGAATGACATAAAAGAAGAGAAGCGACGTCTTATTAGAGAAAATGAAAGTTATAAGCAAACGATTCTAAAAAATGGAGAAGAAAAAACGCAAAATCGGCACCAAATTCAAAATTTAGAAGCTGAAATCCGTCAAAATCGTAAAGAAATTCAAAGCTTACAGGAAAATCAAAAGTCTGGTGATTTGAAAGAAAAATTAGATAAAGCTGAGAATAGGATAATGGAACTAAATGCATCATTAGAGCATTATCAAACTGTCGAAAATGAATTGGACAGGTATAAGGAAAAGTATCATGAAATTGAAATGCAACAGAAGTTTGTCGACTCACAGCATCAAAATGCTGTTCAGAAAATAGAGAAACAGCTTCTAGAGGCCCAACAAACAATTCAGGAAAAGGAAGAAACGATTCATCAAGTTGAGAGAGGTTTCAATGAAAGAGAACAATCTATTCAAGAAAAAGAAGCGTTGATTCAACGATTACTCGAGGAGCAGCGAGATTCTTCTATTGAGGGTGAAGTAGTATCTGATCTGCAGCGTCAAATTATGGTTATTCAAAAAGAAAATGACAAACTAAAGCAGGAAGCACAATATTCTCAACATGAGATTGGAGAAGTCTTGGTAGCCGCACGCAAGCAAGCGAATCGAATGGTAGAGAAAGCCAAATTGGATGCTCAACGAATTATCAAGCATTCTGAAGAGGAAATTCAAACGATTCAAGAACGAGCAAAAGAAATTTCATTTGAAGTCGACGAATCTCGACAGGCAATAATGGTCATTTATGACGAGCTAAAGACGCGTGTTGATCAGTTAGCTAAGAATGAAGTTGTTTTAGCAGAAGAAGCATCCAAATTTGATTATTTTGATTATTCTAAGTTATCTGCATCCTCTAAATAAGTATCTTGATGAGAAAAGCGAGAACAAAGAACTTCAGAATAAAAGATTCTTTGTTCTCTAGAGCTGTACATAACATATAAGTTTTCTCATTAGAGTAATTATTGTAAATCATGTAGGAGGGGGCAAGGAGAGTGATTACATTAGGGTGTTTGTTTATCATGGGAATCATTTCTCTTTTCTTAATGTATCGTATGCTGGTTCATTTTCGATTGAATAGGGTCTCAGTCAATAAGAGTTCGCGTTTGTTTAAATTGAAACTGACACAATTCAAACAGAAGGAGTTACGAAAGAGTCTCATTTATTTATTGGTTGGGTTGTCAGCATCAATTATAGTATCCATTGTTACAATTTATCGCTTAGAGATAACTATGAAAGATATAACAACTAATAATCGTATGCTTCAATCTGAAGTCCGCTCGATGAAACAGAAGGGAACTCCAAGCGCGCTACTTGAAGAATATCCAACGTCAGGCATAGGGTTAAAAAAAAATTTAGTCAGTAATAATCAAACGATTGAACATAAAGAAAAAGTAGAACATTCTATATCCAACCAACTTCACCCATATATTGATAAAGCTAATTTTGTTTTTTCATCAGGTAGCGAGTCCGATACATTTTCTATTCTATTGACAGGATCTGTAGAATCTAGAAATGCTAATCTAGTCATTCTTGGTCAAAATATTTCTGCATTTATAAGGGAAATCTCAGAGATCAAAAATATTTCTGAAATACAGATTAATATTAATGACCAAAATGGAAATGATTTATATAAAGGAAGCTATATAAGAGATGATGAAGGACAGTTTAGATTTCAATCGGAATTGAGGAAAGGAAAAGGTTGATGGCTAAAAACAATTGGTTTTTCAATAAAAATTTGATTGATGAAATAAAAGAGTTTACTAATGATGAGATAGAGCAGGAACAGTTAGAACTTGAGGATCAAGTAAAGGAAAATGAACATTTAAAAGAACAACTCAACTTAACAATACAGCGACAAGAAGATTATTTATCTGATAATCGTCGTTTGTCTAAGGAACTGGAAGAGCTGAAAGAAGCTCATAAGAAGATACTTCAATCAAAAAAAATCCAAGAAACGACTTATAAAGAAAGGATCGAACAGCAGGAACAAAGAAATACTCAATTAACAGAGGAAATTACAAGCTATGAGGAAAAACAAAAAGAATTTGGACAATTCAAGGATAACTATGAAAAAAACAAAGTAGAACTTCTTAAAGCAAACGAAATAATAGAAAAACAAGAAAAAGAAATTTCAACCCTCAACGAACGATTTGAACAATTAAATCTAGAAAGAACAGAACCCCAAAAAGCGTACGAGCAATTAAATGAGTATTGTGAGAAGCAAAAAGCATTGCTTTTGGATTCTGAAAATCAACTAAAGAAGGCGAAAAAACAACACTTTGAGAGTGTTCAAAGATATACGAGCATTATTCAGCAGGTCAATCGATTAGAAGAAGAACGCGGAGAATTGAGAGGTCAATTGAAGCAACATATCGTCAAAAATAAGCAATTGGAGGAGCGACTAGTCAATATGGAGGGTAATATAAAGGAACTTAATAAGGAAAAGCAACATTTAGAAGAACAACTTAGCGAAGAAAAAGAAGAGTTGAATGAAGCTTTACATCAAGCTCAAGAGAGAATCACTTTGATGGGAGCAGAGCTTGCTGACAGGAAAGAGAATGCCGATTTAGACGAAAAAAATAAAGAGTTGAGAATAGACTTAACAAAAAAAGAAGATGAAATCCTTCAATTAAAAAAACAAATAGAAGTCATGCAAGAAGGACAATCGATTACTGATAACGCCGATCTTATAAATGAATTGAACGAAAAAGTGGAAGAGTTAGAAAATAATTGTGAGGCGATACATTTTGAGAAAGCGGAACTATCTAGACGTTTAAAAACTACAGAAGAAGTCATCCAACAAAAAAATCAACAATTAAAGCAGTTTGAAGAGTTACTTGTCAAACAATCAGAGGAAGTATCTTTTTCTCCAGAAGAATTAGCACAAGCAAAGAAGCAAATCGAGGAACTGACAAAAGAAAATGAACAATTAAAAGTTGAATCTACAAAAATTCAATTAGAGATTGGCGAAGTATTGTTTTCTGCAAAAAAACAGGCAAATCGTACGATTGAAGAAGCACAATCCGAGGCAAAACATCTAATTGATGAAGCTGAGTTAGAAGTGGAAACAATCGGTAATCGCGCAAGAAAAATTTTGTTAGAGGTTTCTGAGTCGAAAGATACGGTATTAGATATATATACAGACTTGGAACAAAAAGTTGAACGGCTTGCTAAAGGAGCGCTATTAAATAATAAGCAAAATTAACTACTTTTATGAGAAAAGATTGGATGGGTTTGTATATGGATAGGGTTTTGATTTTAACAAAGAATATTTTAATCGAACAAGAGCTTCAACATAAACTACAATTGTTAAATTATGAAGTGTATTGTTCAGTAAGACTTTTTGATGAATTGATACATCAAGAAACTACTTCAATTTTTTTAAATGTTTTTCAATATGTAATCATTAGTGAAAGTATTTGTGAATCAGAAGTAGCAAGATTATCGTCAGCACTGAATGATTCGTCTTTCAAGATTATTAGAAAAGTTGAAAAAAAAGTCACTGAAGTTGATCAGCATTTTTTAGAAACAGGTCTATTAAATGCCATTATTTCAACCAAGGATTCTCTTGATGAATTGAGAGAATGTTTATCAGTATTGAATTCTCTAACTGAGAAAAATGTTGAGCGTCTCAGTGAAAAAAAACTCTCTCAATTTTCTAGAAGTGCCTCATTACTTAAAGCACCTTCATTACAAATATCAGAAAATAACATTGATGATACGGCAGCTTATCATGATGTTATGTTGCATTTATCTCATACAGAATCTAGACTCGTATCGATTCTAGTAAAAGCTGGAAACAAGATAGTATCCAGAGAAGCAATCTGCCAAGAGCTTTGGAAAGAAGGACCAACCAAGTCCCATTTAGCTTCTCTTTCAAGCACGATTACACGCGTAAAAATAAAGTTCAAAAAAACACCATTAAAGGGAACTGCAATCCATACCATTTGGGGTAAAGGGTATCGTGTTGATCAGGAATTGTTAAGAATAGTTGAATCAGGTGATATCCTAATCAATTAAAAATTTGGTTGCTGAAGTATTCGCCATAATAAATTCTATAAAGAAAGGAGAATTATCTAATAAGAACAGAGTTTGTGGTGTATCAAAGTAGGGTAAAGCCAGTTGGATTATTATTCCTAATTCTTTTTTTATTCTTTACGGTGCTCTTGTCATTAGACATGTCACATGAACGAAATAGATATCTCTTATCAACATTGTTTTTATTAGGCATTTCCATTTTTTTACTTTCCAAAGTATCAATTGTTGAACTGTTCAAAAGGAAGAAGTTGGTTCTTCTAAATGATCAAGGCTTTTATTATTATTTGTCTCACTTCGATACTTACCCCATTTTAATCCCATGGACTAAAGTAAAAAAAATCAAGGAAAAACAAATAAAAGGGCAAGTAGTTGTTTCAGTCTATTTGGTTGATAACAAATTTCTCTTAGCGAAATCCTTCAAAATTCAACAAGAAGTAATTCAAATGAATAGAGCAATGGGATTAGGACAAATAAATATTAGTCTTCAATCAGCTAAGAATTGTACAAGTAAAGAATTAGTAGAAAAAATGAATGAATTTAGAGTGAATAGACATGCAAACCAAAGAATCAATGAAAAAGATTATGAGAATGAATAGCTTATTTGGCCTTTTTGACTAATAACGCAGTAACAGTTTAACAAGTATAAAAAGAGACATACAAGTGTATAAGATAATAAAAATTAGGGGAAGTAGTTAGAAGTGATAATTTTTTAATAGGAGGGAAGTTCACCATATTCTTTAGACAGCACTCGTCACTTCTATACTTTTTAAATATATATAAATAAGGAGATACTTATGAAAAATAGATTAAGGGTTTTAGGAATTACATTATTATGCGGACCATTTCTACTATCAGCTCCATTGTCATTTGCAAATGCGGAGTCAGTAGAAACAAAATCAAGCACATCAGTAGTAGTACCAGCTGCAGAAACCGAATCAAGCACGTCAATAGCAGCACCAGTACCAGCAACTGAATCAAGTACAACACCATCATTAGCAGTAAATGAAAACAATACATCTACGTCAGTGCAAGTGGATGAAACAACACCAAGCGTAACGAATGATGATGCAACTTTACGAGCAGAATTACAAAATTTAGTTAATCAGGGAAATAATGCTATTGCGAATGCGCACCTATACACCGAAGCTTCAATTGCTAAGCTACAGACCGCTGTGTCTAATGCTCAAGCGTGTCTAGATTATAATTTGGATTACTCAGTTTATATTAGTTCAATGAACTATGCGCTTAACTCGTTAGTGTTAATAACAACGGAACCAAGTACAACAGAGCCGAGTACAACGGAACCAAGTACAACAGAGCCAAGTACGACAGAGCCGAGTACAACGGAACCAAGTACAACAGAACCAAGTACAACGAAACCAATCGTAACCAAAAAACCGTCTATTCAAGTATCCGATAAAACAATGTATGTGGGAGATAAATTAACGGAAAATGATATTTTATCCTGGGCAAAATTTGAGAATACAGAAGGGTTGAATTTTGGTTACGAAATTGTTGGAAGTCCTATCAAAGTGACAGTTCTAGGAAATACCTTAGTAAGAGCTGGCACTCATAAAATTAGATTCTATATTGAAGGTACTGATTTAAATGGAGAAAAAATCAATGTAGAAAAGATCATTACTCTGACAATTTTGGAGACAAAACAAAATATCGACAATAATGAAAGTAAAGAAAACCCTTTGGACATAGAAGATTCGAGAGCGGAAATAACAGATCCTGTGGAAACAGTGGTAGAGAAACCAAAAGCTATTTCCACCGCTACTAAATATGTAGAATCAGTAAGTTCAGAAAAAAGTAAACTTCCTGAAACTGGAGAAAGTAGTTCAAGCTCTTTGGTAGTGCTAGGAATTGCTTTATTAGGAATCAGTTTATACGTAGGAACAAAAAGTAGGAAAAAATTTATTTAACAATATCTATGATAGAAAATGATTAACTGAAAACTGTGAGTAATTCATGAAAGAAATAGAATTACTCATGGTTTTTCTTATTTTAAAGCAGTCAATAGTTTAACTGTAAGCGTCATATAACAAA